>DATBFY010000078.1:0-5660 GCA_036558265.1 Tepidisphaeraceae bacterium
CCGAGGTCACGGTAACTAAGTCCGGAATTCCTTTCCTTGTAGATCTGCCGATTCTGGGCAAGCTGTTTGGGTTCACGTCCCAGACGGAGAACCGGCGCGATCTCTTGATTCTGATCACGCCACACATCATCGACGATCTCGTCGCGCCCGCGGGCCAGTAGCCCGCGGGTTCGATATAGGCCGGGAGAGGTTATGCGGGTGATCACACGTGGTACCGCCCTGTGGGGTATCAGCGCCCTCGCGCTCGCCATCTGGGCGTGCGAGACGACGCGCAATCCGGGCGGTATCCAGCGCGACGTTACGGAACCGGCCATCGTGCTGACCAATAGCGCGGGCGATACGCAAAACATCGCCAGCGGGCTGCAATTCCAAGTGTCCGCGGTGGACAATCTGGCGCTCAAGCAGGTGCGGCTGATTTTCACCGGGGGCCTGATCGGCGTCCTGGACACGAACTTCGTCGGCCAGGTGACGGACTACTCCGTTGCGCGCACGCTCACCTTCGCCCCGAATTCCGGGGCGGGCGGCAACATCCAGATCATCGGCCGCGCCACCGACGGCGCCGGCAATTTCGACGAAGACACGCTCAACATCTTCCTTTCGAACGTGCAGGCGTTGCAGGTCCGCCTCGTCCTGCCGGCGCCGGGCGCGATCGCGTCTACCGGTAAGGGACTCGCCGTCGACGTGATCGCGGTCCAAAACTCCGGGATCTCGAAGATCGGCTTCCTGGTCTCGCCGCTCGGCAGCGTGACGAACCCGACGACGCCGCCCAACGACTCCAGCCTGTTCGGGTCGCCGTTCGCGGATTCCGTGGAGTACCAGGACACCGTGATCGTCGTGCCGTCGACCGGAACGTTCAACATCGTCGGCTTCGCCGAAGACTCGGCGGGCCGCCGCGGATTCTCCAACGTCGTGACGGTGCAGATTCAGTCGGTCGCGACCGACGTGGCACCGCCCGTGGTGGCGCACCGCATCAATCCGCGCGTCGAAGTGAACGACACGGTCCACGTGCGCGCGCAGGATCCGAGCGCGATCTCGTGGATCGGGTTCCGCGTGGATACGAGCGGCGTGTTGATGAAGTTCGATACCGTGAACGTCGCGGCGGGCAACCTCACCGACGTCACGCGCCACTTCACGCTCGGGCTCCAGGGCCTGAACCCGCTGCCGCGCTCGGTCGCGGTGCGCGGTTACGCGTGCGACGGCGCCGTCGCGCGCAACTGCGACTACACGAACAGCACGACGCTCATTCCGAGCCCGCCACGGCGCTCGAAGGGCGCCGTCTCGATGTCCCAGCCGCGGCCGGCGCCGATGGCGCTGATCGATACGGTCATCGTCGTCTCGGGCCTGACGCGGCCGCTGCCGTTCGGGGGCCGCATCGCCGACGCGATCTTCAACGGCAACGACTCGAGCCTGTACCTGACCAATCCGGTGCTGGGGCGCATCGAGATCTTCCAGGTCGCGAACACCGCGTTCGTGGCCGCGGGCATTCCGACGGCGGGCCCGCAGCCCTGGGGCATCGCGCTCTGGCCCCGCGACACGCTCGGCAACTACGGCGATTCGGTCGTGGTCGCGAACTCGGGCGGCACCGAGCTGTCCATCATCGACGTGCGCGCCGGCATCCGGCGGCTGGCGTGGCGCCAGGACCTGCCCGACTATCTGATCGAGACCTATCGCATCCTGACCGCGCCCACCCGGGAGGAGATCAAGGTCTTCGACGTCTCCGACCGGCCGCAGTACGTCGCCACGGTCTGCCGCGTGACGACCGGCACCGCGAACTGCCACGCGGACTCGGTGTTCGCGATCTACTCGACGACGCCGACCACCAGCAGCTCCCCGCCGTTCTCCAACCGGGCGACGCTGCGCATGGAGAAGCTGATCAACACGAACAACCCCGCGCTCCTGTTCAGCCATCTCTTCTGGGAGCTGGCGGGCGACAGCACGCTGTCGAGCACCAGCCGCGACACGCTGCGCATCGAGATGCGCCGCGGGCGTCCCTACAATGTTCAGCGCGTCGAGCTCACCGCGTGCGCGGGCGTCACGATCGAGCTCTCCACGTTCGGGCTCGGCGACTCGACGTACGTGCGCAATTCGGGGAACTTCACGCACGCGATCATCGGCGAGGGCGGCAACATCACCACGGAGAATGCGCGCGTCGTGGGCTATACGACGAAGGCGCCGCTGTTCCACGGCCCCGGCACGGCCACCGTGTGCCCGACGGACCCCGGCTACTTCGGCATCACCTCGGACTCCGGCGAAAACCACCGGGACCTCGGCGTCACGCCCGCGATCGACGTGAGCGACTTCATCAGCAACACCGGCGTGAACATCCACTCCATCGCGACGAACTTCAACGGCGGCACGAACCTGGTGCGCGCCGACTCGATCTACTTCCTCGACGAGGGCATGAAGCTCAAGGGCACCGCCGAGGCGCCGCTCGGGGCGTTCGGGATGGACATGAACTACAACCACGCGTTCCAAGCGGGCGATCCCGGTACCCCCTCGTTCCCGCCCGGCACCGGTAACCCCAATGACCGCATCGCGTTCTCGGCCCGGCCCGACGGCAACATCGACGTGTGGGATACCTTCTTCTATGGGCGGGTTGGCGGGATCGTGGTGCGCGACCCCATCATTGGACCGTTGCGCGTCGCGCGAAACCGCGCCAACACGCGTCAGTGGCTGTTCGGCGTGACCGTCAACGGCGTCGTCGTGATCGAGCTGCCCGTGATTACCAACCCGTTCCCGACGCGGCCGCCATGGGGACCACCCCTGCGCTGATGCCGGGTGCCTTCGGGCCCGGGTGACGTTGACGCGAGCCCGACGCAGGTCGGGCTCGCCTGTTATATGGGCCTCACTCCCTGACCCCCCTCTCCCAGCGGGAGAGGGGGTACGTAAAGGGTACGTTACGGAGCGTAAATGACATTCCGGTTCACAACGGCGGGTGAGTCGCACGGACGCGGCCTGGTGGGCATCCTCGAGGGGATCCCGGCTGGGCTCGCCATCTCCGCCGCCGATGTGGACGCCGAGCTCAAGCGCCGTCAGGGGGGCTACGGCCGCGGCGCCCGCATGAAGATCGAATCCGACCGCATCGAGTGGCTCTCGGGAATCCGCGCCGGAGAGACCCTCGGCTCCCCCATCGCCATGCTGATCTGGAACCGCGACTGGGAGCATTGGCAGGACGTCATGGCCCCCGAAGCGGACGCGACCCCCGACCCACTGGGCCGGCGCCGCCAGGTCACCCGGCCGCGCCCCGGCCATGCCGATCTCGCGGGATCACTCAAATACGACCGCCAGGACGCGCGCGACATCCTCGAGCGCGCCAGCGCACGGGAAACAGTCGCGCGGGTGGCGTGCGGCGCCGTGTGCAAGAAGCTCTTGCGGGTGTTCGACGTCGAGATCGGCTCGCACGTCGCGGAGCTGGGCGGCGTTGTCGCCCGTCCCCCGTCCACCCTCCCTCGTCCCATGAATGAGGCTGCGGACCAGAGTCCCGTTCGGTGTCTCGACAAGGACGCCGAAGCCGAGATCATCCGCCGGATCGACGCCGCCAAGGCCGCCGGCGACACACTCGGCGGCATCGTCGAAGTCGTCGCGCTGGGGGTGCCCGTGGGCCTCGGCTCGCACGTCTCCTGGGACACCAAGCTCGACGGCCGCCTCGCCCAGGCGATGATGTCGATCCCCGCGGTCAAGGGTGTCGAGCTGGGACTCGGTTTCGAGGCGGCGCGGCGCAAGGGCTCTGAAGTTCACGACGAGATCATGCCCGGCTTCTCGCGCGCCACGAATCGCGCGGGCGGCACCGAAGGCGGGATGACGACCGGCGAGACGCTCGCGGCGCGGGTCGCCATGAAGCCGATTTCCACGCTGATGTCGCCGCTCAAGACGGTCGATCTCAGGACCGGCGGCCCCGCGCAGGCGCAGTCGGAGCGGTCCGATGTGACGGCGGTGCCCGCCATGGGAGTCATTGCCGAAGCGATGATGGCGATCGTCCTCGCGCAGGCGCTGCTCGAGAAATTCGGCGGCGACGCACTCAGCGAAACGAAGCGCAACTTCGAGGGCTACCTCGCGCAGGTTCGGGCGCGGACGCCCAAGGGGGCGGCATCGTGAAGCGGCACATCGTCCTGATCGGTCTTCCCGGCATCGGCAAGAGCACCGTGGGGCGCCTGATCGCCGAGCGGCTCCACACCGAGTATGTGGATATCGACAGCATTCTGACCCGCAAGGAAGGCAAGCCGATCACGATGGTTTTTGCGGAGAAGGGGGAGGCTGCGTTCCGGGAGATGGAGCGCAAGGAAGTGGAGGCCGCGCTGGAGCACGAGCCCGCGGTCATCGTCCCCGGTGGTGGCTGGGCAGCGCAACCGGGGCAGCTCGACGCCGCAAGGTCGCGCGGATATTTCGTTTACCTCAAGGCGCGAGCCGAGATTGCCGCCCGACGCGCGGACGAGGCAGCGGGAACCCGGCCCGTTCTGATGGGTGAAGATCCGGTGGTGCAGATGCGCACGCTGTTCAACGAACGCGATCCGTACTACGCCAAGGCGGACGCCACGGTGTTAACCGAGGCAAAGAGTGCGGAAAAAGTCGCCGAAGAGATCATCCGACTTGCGCAAACGAGTGCCGGTTGGTAAAGATGCAACCCTCAATGTTTGAACAAAGGTTGATCGGTGCCCGATAGTAATGACGACGTGACGCCAAAAAAGAAGCGAGCGCCCCGCAAGAAGAAGGCCGCGGAGGCGGCTCCACCCACGGCGGAACAAGACGAACCCCACGCCGCTCCTGTAAAGGGCGGCGCACTCGTCATTGTCGAGTCCCCGACCAAGGCCAAGACCATCGGCAAATACCTGGGCCGCGGCTACACGGTCAAGGCGACGGTGGGACATCTGCGCGACCTGCCCAGGCGCGAGCTGGGTGTGGACGTCGACAACAACTTCACGCCCAAGTACGTCACTATTAAGGAGAAGGCAAAGACCCTCGCGGAGATCAAGAAAGCCGCCAAAGCCGCCGACCGCGTGCTGCTCGCCACCGATCCTGATAGGGAAGGCGAGGCGATTGCCTGGCATGTGGCGTCGCAGCTGAATGCCAACGGCAACGTGCGGCGCGTGCTGTTCCACGAGATCACGAAAGATGCCGTCGCCGAAGCCCTGGCCAACCCCCTCGATATCGACCAGCGCAAGGTGGATGCGCAACAGGCCCGCCGCGTGCTCGACCGGCTGGTGGGCTACAAGGCCTCACCGGTACTCTGGAAGAGCATCAAGACCGGCCTGTCGGCGGGCCGCGTGCAAACCGTGGCGCTGCGGCTGATCATCGAGCGCGAAGAGGAAATCCGGAAGTTCGTGCCCCAGGAGTACTGGACGATTGCGGCCGATCTCGAGAAAGACGGCCAGCCGTTCCAGGCGCGGCTCCAGAAGCTGGGCGGGCACAAGCCCGAGATCAAAACCGAGGCGGATGCCCGGGCGATCGTCGCGGAAGTCGAGAAACTGCCGTTCATCGTCACGTCGGTGGAGCGGGGGGAACGGCGGCGCAAGGCGCCCGCCCCCTTTACCACCAGCACGATGCAGCAGGAAGCCGCGAAACAACTGGGTTTTTCGGCCGGGCGCACGATGCGCGCGGCGCAAAAGCTGTACGAGGGCGTGGATTTGGGCGAGCAGGGCTCGGTGGGTCTGATCACGTATATG
>DATBFY010000079.1:0-24679 GCA_036558265.1 Tepidisphaeraceae bacterium
GATGGTGACCGATCCGAAGTGGATCGGGGAGCAGGTGCAGAAGCTGTCGGTGAACGAGCGGTCGTTCGAGATGGCGGTGGCGAACCTGCGGAACGCGGGTGAGTTCGCGGCCCCGGTGATGGTGGACGTGCTGCGCGACCAGAACAAGCGGAACCTGCACGGCGCGACGCGCCGCGCGCTGGTGCGGCTGGGACGGCAGGTGCTCAACCCGCTGGTGGCGGTGATGGAGAGCAAGGATCACGCGACGCTGATCACGATCGCGGGGGTGCTGGGGGAGATCGGGTATCCCGACGCCGCGCCCTACATCGCGCGGGTCTACGCCACCGCGCAGCCGGGCATGGAGGAGGTCAAGTCCGCCGCCGCCCGCGCGCTGACGCGGCTGGGCGTCAATGTGCAGCAGTCCAAGCCGGCGGACCTCTTTTACGACCTGGGCGAGAAGTTCTACTACAAGAGCGCGAACATCGTGCCCGACGCGCGCACGCCCGACGTGGCGCACATCTGGTACTGGGACGACACCAAGGGCCTGGAGAACAAGGACGTGCCGGCGCCGATCTTCGCCGACATCATGTCGATGCGGTGCGCCGAGTACGGCCTGAAGCTGGAGCAGAACCGCGCCGACGTGGTGAGCCTGTGGCTGGCGGCGAACAACAAGCGCGAGGCCGACCTGCCCGAGGGCAAGCCGGATCCGACGCACAGCGGCCCGGACGCGCACTTCTATAACGTGGCGCTGGGCACGCAGTACTGCAACGCGGTGTTGTCGCGGGCGCTCAAAGATCGCACGGCGCCGGTGGCGCTCAAGGTGGTCAAGTCGCTGCAGGAGATCGTCGGGCAGAGCAACCTGTTCCAGCAGGGTGGCAACGGCGAGCGGCCGCCGGTGGTCGCGGCGATGTCCTTCCCGGACCGCCTGGTTCGCTTCGAGTCGGCGATCACGCTGGGCTCGGCGCTGCCGCAGCAGCCGTTCGACGGCCAGGAACTGGTCGTGCCAACCCTGGCGGAGGCGATCAGCTCGACCGGCCGGCCCAATGTGGTGATCGTCGCGCCGGACCTGAACGTGGCGAACCAGATGAAGGAATCCCTGAAGGATACGGTGAAGGCCGAGACGGCGGCGAGTGCGGCGGACGCGATGACCGCCGAGGGGCGGCTGGCCAACGTGGACGTGCTGGTGCTCGACACGCGGAAGAACGCGGAGACCGACGCGATCCTGGCCGGGCCCCGGGTCGCCCAGGTCGCCAAGGTGCTGATCGTCGAGACCAAGGCGTCGCCGTTCACGGCGGCGGAAGTGGAAAACCCGCTGATCAACACCCTCGTGCCCGGCGGCGAGCAGATCGACGCGGCGTCGCTGACCGCGGCGATCAACAAGGCACGGGCACGGGCGGGATCGACGGCGATGGACGAGAAGGCGTCCGAGAGCTACGCCCAGCGTTCGGCGGCGCTGCTGGAGAAGCTGGCGGTCAGCCGGGGGCAGGTTCTCGACGTGAGCATCGCCGCCCCTTCGCTGATGCGGGCGCTGGACGACCCCCGCCCGCAGGTGGCGACCAGCTCCGCCAACGTGCTGGCGCTGATCAACTCGAAGGACTCGCAGGCGGCGATCGCGACCAAGGCGCTGGATGACAAGACCAACGACGACCTGAAGATCGCGACCTTCAAGGCGCTGGCCAAGAGCGCCAAGTTCTGGGGCAACCAGCTCGATCCCAACTCGACCGATGCGCTGCAAAAAGTCGTCGAGACCAACCAGAATCTGCAGGTGCGTGCGGCGGCGGCGGAAGCGCAGGGGGCGCTGAACCTGCCCGCGGACCGCGCGAAAAACCTGATCGTGCAGCAGTCGGCGGTCGGAAAATAGCCGCGGTCGGCTCCTCTGCTAACCAGAGCCCCCGGTCCCCCCGACCGGGGGTTTTTGTTTCCGCAAACCGGATGACGGCACGTTCCGCGCGCGCGCTCCCGCCGGGTGCGTCAGGAATCGCCTAGAATGGGCGTCTTTCAGAACTGTCGAGCGAGAGAGGGAACGAGGATGGGCCGCGCGGTGCTTTCATACGAACGGGTCGTCGAGCGCCCGCCCGGCTTGCTGCGGGCGGTATTGGCGCTGGCGCTACCGTCGCTGTTCGAGCAGATCTTCAACTTCCTCGTGGGGCTGAACGACACGTGGCTGGCGAACAACCTGGCGAAGGAGGTTGCGCCGGCGGCGACGGCGGCGGTGGGGACGATCTCGTACCTGCTGTGGTTCATCGGGCTGATCGTGGCGGCGGTGGGGACGGGCTCGACCGCGCTGATCTCGCGCGCCAAGGGGGCGCGGCACAAGCGACTCGCGAACAGCGTGTGCGGGCAGAGCGTATCGGCGGCGTTCGTGCTGGGCGTGGGGCTGGCGGTCGTGTCGTACGCCTGGGCGCCGCTGTGGATTCGCCTGACGGGGCTGTCGGCGGACGCCAGCGCATTCGCGCTGTCGTATCTGCGGATGCTCTCGGTCTGCCTGCCGTTCCTGACCGTGATGCTGGCCGCCAACGCGTGCCTGCGCGGGGCGGGGGACACGCTGACGCCGGCGGTCTCGATGATCATCGTGAACGTCATCAACATGGCGCTGAGCTTCGGGCTGACCTACGGCTGGGCGGGGCTGCCCCGGTGGGGATTTCAGGGGATCGCCGCGGGGACGGTGATCGCGTACATCGTGGGTGGCGTCTTGCAGTTTGGAGTGCTGGTGACAGCGTGGGGGAAGCTGCGACTTCACTGGCACCGCCTGCGGCCGCACTGGCATACGCTCAAACGCATTTTCCGCGTTGGTATTCCGGCGGGGGTGGAGGGGCTGCTGATCTGGATCGCACAGTTCACGATCGTGGTCGTGATCAACCAGATGGATCGGACGAACGTGTCGGCGGCGGCGCACCTGAATGCCGTGAAGATCGAGGCCTTCAGCTATTTGCCCGGTTTCGCCTTCGCGACGGCGGCGGCGACGCTGGTCGGGCAGTCGTTGGGGATGAAGGATCCCCGGCGCGCCAAGCGCGCAACGTATCTGACCTATGCCGTGGGCGGGGGGATCATGACCCTCTGCGGGGTGATCTTCATCCTCTTCGGGCGGACGCTGGCCGACTGGATGCTGCCGCGCCAGCCTGCGATCGCGGACCTGACGGCCAGGTGCCTGCTGGTCACCGGGTTCATCCAGTCGGGGTTTGCGGCAAGCATGATCTTCAGCGGGGCGCTGCGCGGGGCGGGGGATACGCTGGCGGTCATGGCGATCAACCTCTTCAGCACGATCGTGCTGCGGCTGGCGGGGGTGCTGGTTGTCGTTTTCGTGCTTCGTCGCGGGTTGGTGGCGGTCTGGGTCGTCCTGGCGAGCGAGCTTTTCGTCCGCGGCCTGATGGTGTGGAGGAGGTTTGAGAGGGGGAGCTGGAGACACCTTGAAGTCTGAAGCCTAAACCCTGGCCCCTTAGGCTCGTATAATCGCCAGCCATGGGTTTGCAGCACATCGACATTGGCGCGGCGCTGCGGCGGTTGGCGGAACGCCGGATCGAGGACGCGATGCAGGAGGGGAAGTTCGACAACCTCGCCGGCGCGGGCAAACCCCTGGAGTTGGAGCCGATTCCGGCGGAGGAGAATGCGCGGCTGACCTGGTGGGCGCTGCGCATCCTGCGGAATAACGATTACACGCCGGATGAGGTGCGATGGCGCAAGGCGACGGACCACCTTCGAGCGAAGCTGCGGAACGCGCGGCACGAGTGGGAGGTGGGGCCGGTCGTGCGGCAGTTCAATGACCTGGTCCGGCGGATCAACACCCTGGGAACGAATGCCATCCGGATCGGGATCGCGCCCCTGGACGAGGAGGAGGAGATAGAGAGATTTAGAGGACGGAAAGCGGGATGAGCGTCGCCACGACCATCCCAGACATGCACCAACTCGCGGCCGCGATCAAGGGGCGGGCGCGCGAGCTGGGATTCGACCTGGTGGGAATCGCACCGGTCGAGCCGTCGCGGTATCGGGACTACCTGCGGGAGTGGCTGGAGGGGGGGCAGGGGGGGACGATGGCGTATCTGGCGAACCGGTTCGATGAACGGACGGACCCGACGGCCTACCTTCCCGGGGCGGCGAGCGTGATCTGCGTGGCGATGAATTATCACGTGACGCTGGAGCCGCGCGCGGACGAGTCGCGGGGCACTTCGGGACGGGTGGCAAGGTACGCGTTGGGCGATGATTATCACGCGATCATCAAGACACGGCTGCATGGGTTAGCGGACTGGATCCGCGAGGCGTCAGGGGGACGGACGCGGTCGGCGGTGGATACGGCACCGGTGATGGAGAAGGAGCTGGCGGCGCGCGCAGGGGTGGGATGGCTGGGAAAGAATGCGTGCATCATCAACGAGCAGGCCGGGTCATGGCTGCTGCTGGGGGAGATCCTGACGACGCTGGACCTGCCGCACGACCGGCCGGCGGTCGATCGGTGCGGGACGTGCCGGCGATGCATCGACGCCTGTCCGACGGGTGCGATCACGGCTCCGTATCAGCTGGATGCGCGGCGGTGCATCTCGTATCTGACGATCGAGCACCGGGGGGAAATCGATTCGGCGCTGCGTGCGCAGATGGGGGATTGGCTTTACGGGTGTGACGTCTGCCAGGACGTGTGCCCGTGGAACGGCAAGGCGGTCGAGGCGTTGGACCCGGCACTTAAACCGCGGTTCGCGGACGGGACGCTGGACGCGCGCGAAGTGCTGGAGTGGGGGGATGAGGAGTACCGGCGAAACCTTCGCCGCAGCGCGATGAAGCGCGTGAAGTTGCCACAACTCAAGAGAAACGCGAGAATCGTGCTCGACAATAGCCAAGGAGGCTGATGAAGACGACAGCTCGACGATTGGCGTTCACGCTGGTGCTTGCCCTGGTGGTGGGGTCGCTGGCGTCGTGTTCGAAGATCCTCAACGCGCCGATGTACTCGAAGGGGACGATCTCTCACGTGGTGATCTGTTATTTGAAGAATCACGGCAGCGAGGTGGACCGGCAGAAGATCATTGCCGCCAGCCGCGAGCTGAGGAGCATCTCCGGGGTGTACGACGTGGAGGTCGGGCCGGCGCTGGCGTCGGATCGACCGATCGTGGTCAGCGATTACGATGTGGCGCTGGTCGTGACGTTCCGCGACGTGGAGTACATGAAGAAGTACTTGACCCACCCGACGCACCAGAAGCTCGCGAAGGAAGTGCTCGAGCCGTTGACGTCCAAGGTGATCGTGTACGACTTCACGAATCAGGAATACTGATCGCGTGGGCCGCGCGGGTTCGGCAGGCCACTGAAAAAAGACGGCGCCGTCCCGTGGGGCGGCGCCGTCGCGCGTCGTCAAAGGCTTTGCGGGTCGCGTGATCAACCGACCTGGATCTTGCGCGGCTTGGTCTCCTCGCGCTTGTTCAGCGTGATGCGCAGGACGCCGTCCTGCAGCCTGGCGTCCACCTTGCCCTCGTCCACCGTGGGCGGGAGCGTAAAGCTGCGGAGGAAGCGGGCGTAGTGGCGCTCATTGAGGAGCCAGTCACCCTTCTTCTCCTGGTTGGCTTGTTCCTTATGTTCGGCGGAGATGGTCAGGGTCTGGTTTTCGAGGGTGACGTCGACCTCTTCCTTCTTGAAGCCAGGCAGGTCGGCCTCGACATAGAGGTGATCCTGGTCTTCGCGGATGTCCACGCCATAGGGCGCCAGCCATGCGCCTTGTCGCCGCCCGCCGTCACCTTCACCGGCGAAGAAGCGGTTGAGAACAGTGTCGAACTCGCGCCCGATCATGTCGAGCGGGTCCGTAAATCCGCGATTGACTCGGGTGGGCAATGCCATGATGGGTCTCCTTTCAATTCTTAGTTTCATGGATAAAACCGCCAAGAGTATTTGATCAAAGGTCGTGCCACGTGAGCGGACGAGGCCGTTAGGCCGTAAAAGTCTTGAATACAGCGATTTAGGAAATCATTGGGTTTCGCAGCGGATTGGGCGTTTCTGCCGCTTTGGCAGTTTTTCACACGGGTGTGTCGGCATGGCAGTTTCTCCGAGATTATGGGTGATCCTGGGGCCGACGGCGTCGGGCAAGAGCGACCTGGCGATGGAGCTTGCCAGGCGGATTGGCGGCCAGATCCTGAGCGTCGATTCCATGCAGGTGTATCGGGGGATGGATGTCGGGACGGCCAAGCCGAGCCCTGGGGAGCGGTCCGAGGTGAGGCATCACCTGATCGACATGGTGGATCCCGACCAGACGTTCACGGTTGCGCGGTTCGTGGAGCTGGCGGATGCGGTGATCGCCGATGCGAGGGCGCGCGCGATGCCGCTGGTCGCCACGGGTGGGACGCCCCTCTATTACAAGGCGTTGTTCGAGGGTCTGTTCGATGGTCCGCCCGCGGATGAGGCGATACGGTGACGGTTGCGCGAAGAGGGGGGTGAGGCGTTGTACCGACGGCTGCGCGAGGTGGATCCGGAGGCGGCGTCGCGGATTCACGCAAACGATTTGAAGCGGTTGGTGCGAGCGCTGGAGGTGTACGAGTTGACGGGGCGGCCGATCTCGAGCTTTCAGATCGAGTGGGAGGCGCCAGGGCAACGCCATGAGGCGGTATGGTTTGGCCTGAACTGGGAGAGGGAGGCGCTCAACCGGCGAATCAACGCGCGGGTGAAGCGGATGATCGCAGACGGGTGGGTGGAGGAGACGGAGGGACTGCTGGATCGCTATGGGACGCTCAGTAAGACGGCGGCGGAAGCGGCCGGGTACGCGGAACTGATCGCGCACGTGCGCGGTGAACTGAGTCTGGATGAGGCGACCGAGCAGATCAAGATCGGCACGCGTCAGCTCGCGCGGCGGCAGATGAAGTGGTTCAGGCGGTGGGGGCAGGTGAGGTGGCTCAGCGGTGAGACGCGAATGCACCTACTTGCCGATCAGATTCTGTGGGGCGCGTGGACACCTTGAGGAAAGCGGCAGAACTCCGCTCAACTCCGCTTGGCGGCGGTATCTGTCGCAGCCGCGGCGTCGCGAACTTTGGCCCAACCGCGCATGAGTTTTGTGAGGGGCCCGCCGCCCGGCTCGCATGCTTGCGCGGCAAGTTCTCCTCCCGTCAGACCCATCTTACCTTCGATCTTTGCCATCGCGCCGGCGGCCAGTTCTTTCTTGCCCGCAACGATGAGATTGAACATTGACTTCGAGAGTTCGGCCAATCGACAGATCTCGGCCTCGGAAAGGCCATGAGCCCCAAGGCCTCTCAGTACTGCTTGGGAAAACGTGTTGGTGGCCATATTGCTGACCTCGTCAATACGATTATACCAACGTATCTTAGGCGCGGTGACGCATCGCCTGCCAGAGTGCAACACAAGTGCGTTCGATCTTCCTGCGCCAGCGATCCAGATCGGATAGTCCGATCTTGCGGGTCAGCAGGCGATGGCGGCATCGCGATACGTACAGTCGGAGTGAATTCGCCAGTGCCCGAACGTTCGGCGGTACGTTGGCCCCAACGAAGTGGTCGTTCAACCATGCGTCGGTCGCGTCCAACTGCCTGACGAAGCATTTGATAAGCCGCTGTGGCGCGGAGTCCACTCGACGTCCTTCCCTTCCGGATGCCCTGCGGAGCCTACCCGATCGCAAGCGGGCTGAACAGGGACATTGGAGATGGAATAGTGCTCTTCACATCAGCGCCGGTTGCCCTATCATCTCGGCTCCTTTAGACAGCTCAGGAGTTCGAATGAGAATCGCAGTCATGCCCGGCGACGGGGTCGGGAAGGAAGTCGTTCCGCAGGGCTTGAAGGTGCTGAACTGCGCCGCGAAGAAGTTCGGCTTTAGCTACCAGACGACGGACTACCCGTTCGGCGCCGAGCACTACCTGGAGACGGGCATCACGCTGCCGGATTCGGCGCTCAGGGAGATCGCCGCGCATGACGCCATCCTGTTCGGGGCGGTCGGGGCGGATCCGCGCGGCAACGCGAAGATCCCGCAGGGGCTGATCGAGACCGACATCCTCCTGAAGATGCGGTTCGAGCTGGACCAGTACATCAACCTGCGGCCCACGCGGCTGTTGCCCGGCGTGCCGACGCCGCTGGCCAAGGTGCAGCCGACGGACATCGACATGGTGATCGTGCGGGAGAACACGGAGGGGTTGTATTGCCAGAACGGCGGGTTCCTCTACAAGAACACGCCGCACGAGGTGGCGAACCAGATCGAGGTGACGACGCGGCGGGGGGTGGAGCGGGCGATCCGGTACGCGTTCGAGTACGCGCGGCAGTACAACCGTAAGAAGGTGACGCTGGTCGCGAAGACCAACGTGCTGCGGTTTGCGCACAACCTGTGGCTGCGGGCCTTCGAGGAGGTCAAGAAGGAATTTGCCGGGATCGAGACCGATTACCACCACGTCGATGCCTGCACGATGTACATGGTGACCAAGCCGAAGATTTACGACGTGATCGTCACGACGAACATGTTCGGCGACATCATCACGGATCTGGGCGCGGCGATCCAGGGCGGGATGGGAATGGCCGCCAGCGGCAACATCAACCCCACCCGTCAGGCGGCGAGCATGTTCGAGCCGGTGCATGGCAGCGCCCCGGACATCGCGGGCAAGAACTTCGCCAACCCGATTGCCACGTTCCTCAGCGTGGCGATGATGCTCGACTTCCTGGGCCAGCCGAAGGCGGCCAACGCGATCAATCAGGGGTGCAGGGACGTCGTCGCCGACCCGAAGAACCACACGCGGGACCTGGGCGGGGCGGCCACGACGACGCAGGTGGGGGATGCGGTGTGTGCGAAGATCGGATAGGAAGAAGCGAGAAGTCGGGGCGCATATAATGTGGTGGGCCGTGAACGAACAGGCCCGCTTTGCGTTCGGCGCGGCGATGGGAAACAAGGAACATGAGTGAACAGAACGGCGTCGAGAAGCTCGTCATCATCGGGTCGGGACCTGCATCGTGGACCGGCGCCATCTACGCGGCCCGGGCCAACCTAAACCCCGTGGTCTACGAGGGGGCGATCAGCGAAGAGAACCGTCTGCGCGGCACGTTGCCGCTCGGTCAGCTCAACCTGACCACCGAGGTGGAAAACTTCCCCGGCTTCCCCGAGGGGATCCTGGGCCCGGAGTTGATGATCCGCTGCAAGCAGCAGGCCGAGCGCTTCGGTACGCGCGTCGTGACCGAGGACGTGGTGGACATCGACCTGTCGCGCCGGCCGTTCACGCTAACGGATTCCGCCGGCGCCGCGGTCAAGGCCCACGCGATCGTGATCTCGACGGGCGCCAGCGCCAATTACCTCGGCCTCGAGAGCGAGAACCGGTACAAGAACTTTGGCGTGTCGGCGTGCGCGGTATGCGACGGCGCGCTGCCCCGCTTCCGGAACAATCCCCTGGTGGTGGTGGGCGGCGGCGACTCGGCGGCCGAGGAGGCGACGTACCTCACGAAGTTCGCGTCGAAAGTCTACCTGGTGCACCGCCGCGACAAGCTCCGCGCCAGCCCGATCATGGCCGAGCGCGTGCTTGCCAACCCGAAGGTCGAACCGGTCTGGAACAGCGTGGTGGACGAGGTGCTCGGCGATGGGGAGCGGGGCGTCACCGCAGTGCGGTTCAAGCACCTCCACTCGGGCGCCAACCGCACGGTGGAGGCCTCAGGCATGTTCGCGGCGATCGGGCACACGCCCAACACGAAGTTCCTGCGCGGGCAGGTCCAGACGGACGAGAAGGGGTTCATCGTTCTCAAGGATCCGTTCCGGACGACGACCAGTGTCGAGGGCGTCTTCGCCGCAGGCGACGTGGCCGACCCGACCTACAAGCAGGCCATCACCGCCGCCGGCATGGGCTGCAAGGCCAGCCTCGATGCCGAGCGCTGGCTGGCGGAGAAGGGGATCCACTAACGCCTGGTTGGCAAGCGGGCGCATTTGCCAGAGTCGCTGGCCCCACCTTGATGCCCGGCAAAACGCATTCATTTCCCAGGAGACTTCGGCTTCAGCACGCGCTGCAGTTCGACGGGGTCTACGCCGGCAAGGTTCGGGATTCGCGCGGGCCGCTCACCGTCTTCGCGATCCCCAACGACCTGGGGCACCCGCGACTGGGCCTGTCGGTCGGCCGGCGGGTCGGCAGCGCCGTCCGGCGCAACCGGGTCAAGCGCCTCCTGCGCGAGGCGTTCCGGCTTCTCCAGCACGACCTGCCGCACGGCTACGATGTCGTGATCAACGTCCGCCCGCACGAGCCGGCGCTGCTGGCCGATTACCAGCGCCTGCTTGCGGGGGCGATGCTGAAACTGCACCGGACTTGGGAGAAGCGGCAGGGGGATACCGGCGGCGGCGGCGGCGGGGACGCACCGTTAACTCCAGCCTGAGAATCCCGGCCACATGGCTCGTCGCGTATTCATCTTCGTGGTTCTCGCCTACCGCGCGACGCTGGGTCGGTTCATGGGCGGGCACTGCCGCTTTCACCCGACCTGCTCGCAATACGCGCTGGACGCGATCGACAAATACGGACCGTGGAAGGGGGGTTGGCGCGCACTCAAACGGATCGCGCGCTGCCGCCCGGGTGGCGGCAGCGGCTACGACCCGGCATGATCGCCGCGCGCGCCGGATCCGCCATGCGCATAGCGGCAGAACAACCACGCCCCCGGTCCAGCGATCTGGACGGTTGAGCTTTTAACGAATAAGTGACCGCTGGGGGGCGCGAATCAGCCGAACCGTCGGCGACCGGGCGAGGACGACGAAGAAGTCGGCGGCCACCCGGCGTCACGGAGCGGATTGGGACGCTGTCCCAAGGTCGTGCTGGACCCCGGTCGGACGGGTCCGCCCTGGCGCGGGGTGTTGTTCCGCCCGCGGTCGAACAGGACCTTGAGTCGGGCGTTGCGGTAGGGGTTGAGCCCCCTCCCCGTCTTGGCCGCCTTCACCCCCCGCATATAGGCCTTCCGCGCACGCCTGCGAGAAGGATAACCCTTTGCCATACGATGCTCCTTCGAGTCAAAGACCGACCCAAACGAAACAAAACGTACCTGAACGACGACCGGGAGGCGTCTTCGCCAGAAACGCGTTCCGCACACCATCGTGAGGAAAGGGAGCCGGAGCCTGTCGCAGGCTGAACCAGAAATGTCTCTACCAAGGTATAGAGCGAGGACGCGCGGAATTCAAGTGTCCACTTGCAATCCTCACCGTCCTATCATCTCCATCCACGCCGTTCGGTGCCGCGCGAACGAGCGATCGACCATCGATGTGTCGTGGCGAGCCAGTGAAACAGCCTAGGGGATTTCCCGCAATCCGTTATACGGCATTCGCTACGATGCCTTACGATCGTTTCCCCATCTCAATTGATCGATTGTTAGAACGGGTCCGCCTGGGTCGAAAGGTTCTCAAACCGCGTGGATTTATTGTTGAACGTCAGCTTCACGGTGCCGGTCGGCCCGTTCCGCTGCTTGGCGATGATGATCTCCGCAATGTTGTCCGGCACGAAGTCGGGCTCGGCCATGCGGTAGTAATCCTCGCGGTGCAGGAGCGCGATCACGTCCGCGTCCTGCTCGATCGAACCGGATTCGCGCAGGTCGCTCATGCGCGGCCGGTGTCCGTCGCGGCCCTCGCTGGCGCGGTTGAGCTGCGAGAGGGCGATGACCGGCACGTTCAGCTCGCGGGCGACGGCCTTGATGCCGCGGCTGATCTCGGAGATCTGCTGCTGGCGGCTTTCCGGGCCCGGGTTGTCCATGAGCTGGAGGTAATCGATCATGATCAGCTTGACGTCGTGCTGGAGCTTGAGGCGGCGGCACTTGGCGCGCAGCTCCAGGGGCGTCAGGCCGGGAGAGTCGTCCACCCAGATCGGCGCCTTGGCGAGCTCACCCACCACGTTGGCCAGGTGCGCGTACTCGTGCGACTGGAGCATCCCCTTGCGGAGCTTGTGGGCGTCGATCTGCCCGCGCGAGCAGAGCATGCGCTGCGCGAGCTGCTGCTTGGACATTTCCAGGCTGAAGACGGCGCAGGGCAGCAGCGAATCGGCGGCGACGTGCTCGATCATATTCATGGCGAGCGCTGTTTTGCCCATGCTCGGGCGGGCGGCGACGATGACCATCTCGCCCCGCTGCAGCCCGTTGAGCATGTCGTCGAGCTCGAAGAAGCCCGTCTCGACCCCGCGCTGCCCGCGGCTCTCGATCATCTCGAAGACCTCGTGCAGCACGTCCTCCATCGCGGTGACCTGCCCCGCCACCTTGCGCTCGGCGATCGCAAAGATCTTCTTCTCGGCGTTCTCCAGCACGACGTCCGCCGACTCGTGCGGCGAGTAGGCCTCGCGCAGGATGTCGCTGCTGGCGCCGATGAGCTGGCGAAGCAGCGCCTTCTCCTTCACGATGCCGGCGTAGTGGGCGCCGTTGGCGGCGTTGGGCACCGAGGAGAGGATCGCCGCCAGGTATTCGATCCCCCCGATCTCGTCGAGCAGTTGCCGCTTGATCAATTCCTCGCGCACGATCATGGCGTCGATCGGGCGGTTCTGCTCGTACAACTGCTTGAGGACCTTGAAGAGGATCTGGTGATCGGCCTGGAAGAAGGCCTCCTCGTCGACGACCTGGACGATCTGCCCGACCGCGTCCTTGGAGACGTCGAGCATCATCGACGCCAGCAGGCACATCTCCGCCTCGACTGAGTGCGGCGGGAGTCGCTCGAACTGCCGGGCGATGGACGAGTCGATCAACTGCGACATGGCTTCCCTTCGAGCAAGCGATCGTAACCAAACATCGTATTAACGCAAACCTGGGTTCATCGACCCGCGCGGGCGGGGGACTTCAATCGGATGCCGGGAATATCGTTCACCATGCCCGTGACGCGCAACGCTTGCGCCCCGCGGTACAGGCTGTACACGCGTTATCCACAGGGGCTGTCGGGACGTGCCTGCGCGCGGCCTGGAAAAGAAAGCGGGCGAACTCGGTGGCGCGAGTTCGCCCGCAATATGATTCGGGTTGACCGTGCGTCGCGGTCAGTGCAACAGGCTCTTGATCGCCGACTTGGCGAACGGCGACTTGGGCTTGGCGACCGGCGCGACGACTGCCTTGACCGCCGGGGCCGGCTTGGCGGCCGGCTTGGCAGCAGGCTTGCTCGGCGCCGGGGCCGCGACGGGTGCGCTCAGGCCCAGCGACGCGGCCAGTGATGCCGCGGTCGTGTTGTAGTTTTGCGCCAGCAGCACCAGGTCGTTGAAATCGACGTTCCCATCGTAGTTGTAATCGCCGGTGGACCACGTCTCGTTGCCGCTGGTGCTGTTGTAATGCTGCGCCAGGGCGACCAGGTCGTTGAAATCGACCGCCTTGTCCAGCGTGGCGTCGCCGGCGCGGGTGTACAGGATCGTGGCCAGTCCGTTGGCATCGGCGTAGCCCAGGCCGTAGCCGGGATGGGTCGCCGCATCGGAACTGTTGATGCCCGGACCGTTCCACGCGCCGCCCGCATAGCCGCTCTTGATCGCGGCGCGGATCAGCGCCGCCGGGCTGGCGCCGCTGTAGAGCACCCGCACGGTCGCGCCGCTGCCGATGTCCACGGACTGGACCGTCCCCGGCCCGAGCACCGACAGCGCCGACGCCGTGTACACCGCGTTGGAGACGGCCAGTCGCTCGACGCCGCTGCCCAGCCCAAGCGCCCCGCCGCCCAGGTGCTGCAGGGTCGGGCCCGTGACCCCCAGGGCATCGGACGCGCCGCCGCCGACCGTCTTGAGCGTGTCGGTTCCGTCCCCGCCGTTGAACGTCGCGCCGCCCGCCGGGATCGGGCTGCCCGCCGAGTAATCCACGGTGAGCGTGTCGTTCCCGCCCAGGCCGTCGAAGACCAGGTTTCCGGTTTGGGACAGGGGCACCTGCTGCGTCGGCGTGCCGGTCCCGGGCGTGGCCGAGTTGACCCACACGTCGGCGTTGAGCCCGTCGGCGTTGCGCTTGATGTAGAACGTGTCGTTGCCGGCGGTGCCCTCGACGCTGACCGCGGCGGGCGGTGACAGCGTGACGCTCAGGTCCTTGAAGACCGCGCTGACCGTATCGCCCGCGGCGCGCGCCTGGCCCGTCACGATCACCTTGAACGGCACGGAGTTGTCCCAGTTGGTAAAGTTGATGGTCTGCCCCAGCACGCCGTCCAGGTACATATCCACGGTCGCGTTGGTGCCGCCCAGCGGCGTGTAGACGAGCTTCATGATGTGCTCGCCGGCATCGCCGGCCGTGTTGTTGAACGCGGCGATGCCGGTTCCGCTCCCACCGCCGGTGACGTTGTACTGCCATCCCGTCTCGCCGACGTTCTGCGAGAAGTGCAGGAACTGCCCGCCCGGCTGCAACAGCCAGAGGCTCGAGCGCCACGCCGTCCCCGACCCGGCGAGCGATACGCGGTCGACCTGGACCGTCGTCTGCACGCTCGACAGGAAAGACTGTTTGCTCTCGAGCGAGCTGCCGTACCAGTATTGCGAACTGGTCGTCCCGCCCAGCGTCAGGCCATTGGGGTCTTCCGTCGGGTCGTTGTAGCCCGCCGGGGCGTTGTTCTCCAGGCCGCGGGTGGTGATATCCCACTTGGTCGTGTCCACGGCGGTTCCGGTGAACGGGTCGGTCAAGCCGCTCAGCGCCGGGATGGTCTGGGCCACCAGGTTGCTCGCGGGCGTGAAGGCGCCGGCCAACTGGGCGTAGTTCAGCGCCCGCACCCGGTAGAAGTAGGTGGTCAGTGCGGCGCCGCTCGTATCCGTGAAATTCATCACCGTTCCCGTGCCGGCCGCCCCGGGCACCGATCCGATCGACGTGAAGTTGGTCCCGTCAATCGACCGCTCGACCAGGTAGCCCAGCTCGCCGGTCGCATTGTCCGTCCACTGCAGGTTGACGGACGATCCGCTCAGCGTGGACGTGAGCGTGCCGGGCGCGCCGGTCGGCCCGGCCGTCGGCAGCGGCGCCGATGTCACGTTCAGGTTCTTGAATTGCGCCAGCACCTGATCCCCGGTGGCGCGGCCCTGCCCGGTGACGATCACCTTGAACGGCACCGTGTTGTCCCAGTTCGTGAAATGCACGGTCGTACCCAGGTTGCCGTCGAGGTAGACGTCCACGTCCGCGGCGCTCCCGCCCAGCGGCGTGTAGACGAGCTTCATGATGTGCTCGCCGTTATCGGGCGCGGCGTTGTTGAACGCGTCGATCGTCACGCCCCCGCCCGTCGCGCTGGCCGTCCCCGACTGGTTGTACTGCCAGCCGTTCTCGCCGACGTTCTGCGAGAAGTGCACGTACTGCCCGCCGGCGACCGGTTGCAGGATCCAGAGGCTCGCGCGCCATGCCGTGCCGCTGCCGGCCAGGACCGCCCGATCCACCTCCACCGTCGTCTGCGTCTGCGACAGGAAGAGGTCCCTGCTTTCCAGCGAGCTTCCGTACCAGTATTGCGAGTTGGTCGTGCCCCCCAGCGTGAGGCCGGACGTTGGATCCTCCGTCGGCGCGTCGTAACCCGCAGGGGCGTTGTTCTCCAGCCCGCGGTTGGTGATGTCCCACTTGTTGGTATCGACCGCCGACCCGGTGAACGGGTCGCTCAGGCTGCTGACGGCCGCCACCGTGGTCGTGTTGGCGACGTTGGAATACCCGGAGAAGGACTGGTTGTTGGCCGTGTTGAACGCGCGGACGCGGTAATAAAACTTGGTGCTGGTCGCGTTGGCGTTGTCGTCGAAGAGCACCGTCCCGCCCGACCCGGGCGCCCCCGGCGCCGTCCCGATCTCCGTGAAGTTTACCCCGTCGGTCGATCGCTCGACGTGGAAGTTGATCTCGTTGTTGGCGTTGTCCTGCCAGGAGAGCGCCACGCCCAGGCCGCGGGTCGCCGCCGTCGCCACGAGGTTCGACGGCGCCGCCGGGGGCAGCGTGGGCACCGGATCGGCGACCGCGCTGAAGTCCTTGAAGACCGCGCTGACGAAATCGCCCACCGCCCGCCCCTGACCGGTCAGGATCACCTTGAACGGCACGGTGTGATCCCAGTTCGAAAAGTGCGCCGTCGGCCCCTGTACCCCGTCCAGGTACATCGTGATGTCGGCGTTGCTCCCGGTGCCCGGCACGTACATCAGCTTCATCACGTGCTCGCCGCCGTCGTTCGCCACCGCGTTGAACGCCGCGATCCCCGTCCCGACGCCGCCGGTCGTCTGGTTGTACTGCCACGCCGTCTCGTTCACGTCCTGCGAGAAGTGCAGGAACTGGCCCGTGGCGCCCGGCTGCAACAGCCAGAGGCTCGATCGCCACGCCGTGCCGGCACCGCTCAGCGACGCGCGGTCCACGCTGACCGTCGTCGTCGCCCGCGAGTCGAACTCGTCGTGGCTTTCCAGCGATTTTCCATACCAATACGCGGCGGTGGTCGTCCCGCCCAGCGTCAGGCCGCTGGGATCCTCGGTCGGGTCGTTGTAGCCCGCCGGGGCGTTGTTCTCCAGGCCCCGGTCGGTGATGTCCCATTTGGTCGGATCCACCGCCGGCCCGGTCAGGGGATCGACCAGGGTGTTGATCACGGCCAGCAGGACGCGCCCCTCGAGCGCCTCCGCCACCACCCGCGCCGCAGCGCGGTCGACCGCGTCACCCCGCCGCCCCCGCCGCCCGCTTCCGCCTACGTCGTCCGACCGATCCGAACGCGCACAACCCGACCGCCATCGTGGCAATACACGCAACATGTCACGCTCCCGTCGTACCCCGATTGGAAATGACCAACGAGCCCGCGCGGCGCTCACATTCACGCTCCGCACGCGATGGAGTCAACGAACGGGCCCGAACTTTATTGCAACCATCACAGACACCCTGAGATGCCTTGACAGCATAAGCGAGAGACCCGGTCAATTTCCAGAGAATCTTCGGTGCCAAACCACCGACGATCGGGCAAACGTTCGCACGGTCGACGTAAAGAACTTCGGCCCTCCCTCGCGGCTTATGTTTTATGTCTTTATGTTTTTACGCCCGCGCCATCGACCGCGACACACCGCACCCACCCCAACAATTCCACCCATCAAATCATCTCCGCGCCCTTTCTGCGGCGCACTTGCTTCCCTACCGGAACACCTCCTGCAACCGCTCCGACGCCGTTGACGCCGTCCCCAGGCCCTCCGGCCAGACGTTGAAGAACACCCCACTCTCGTCGCCGATGTAGTCCACCCGGAACGTGATCGACGCGTACCAGCGGTCGAAGTGGCGGATGAACGAGTAGTTGCTCAACACCTTCTGGTCCGTCCCGAAGTCAAAGCTCTGCTTGGCGGCCACGATGTACTTGGGCGTGATCTCGTAGTTGATCGCGCCGGTCACCACCACCGAGTGCAGGTCCTTGACCAGGAACGTGCCGTCCGCCGCCTGCGGCGCGAACTCGCCCGAGTCGATGTAGCGCACCCCGACGAAGTACCCCAGGCGCTCGTCGCGGCTGGATGCCAGGCCGATCGACGCCGTCGAGAGCGTGCGCTCGTCCATGTTGTACTGCGCGTCCGCCAGGATCGCCGTCGTGTCGCTCACCCGCCAGATCGCGTCGGCGTTGATGCTGTTGCGCGGGATCGACGCCTCGGGAAGCGTGGGGAAGTAAAGCCCGCGGAACGCGACCGGCGACAGCTCGCTGTCCGGCGGCTTGTTGTTGAAGAAGTTCGCCGACAGGTCCAGCGAGAAGAAGTCCACGCTCCGCCAGCGCCCGGGCCCGCCGCGCTTGGTCTGCCAGCGCTGGTGCAGCGCGAGCTGGATCGCCGTGATGTCGTTCACCTCGTCGATCGGCTCATCGTACTGCAACAGGTGCTGCCGGTCCATCGATTCGGCGCTGGTGAAGAGGTTCACCTCCGGCTCGATCACGTGGCGCAGGCGGTGGATGTCCCACAGGTCGCTCCTGGCGGTGTCGTCCACCTTCCAGAAGGCGGTCGTGATCCGTACGCCCGCCCCGGCGAACAGGCGGTCGTTCGCGGACTCGTTCGGGTCCGGCGACTGCGAGTACCACGTGTACCGCCCGACCACGTAGGGCACGAAGCGGAACTGCCCCAGCGAGAAGGGGTAATCCAGCTCCTGGCGGAAGTCGCCGCGGTAGGTCACGCGCGTGGGCGTGCCGGTCGTGCCGTACGACGGCAGCCCCGGCGAGTCGCTCGCCCGGAATCCCTCGCGGCGACGGATCAACTCCTCCTCCTGCCGCGGGCTGAGCACCACCCCGGGCGCCAGCGGCACCACGATCGGCGCGTTGCTCCCCTGGAAGCGCAGGCCGCCCACCACGTTGTCGCTGAAGAACGTCAGTCCGTCCTCCCCGATGCTGTCGCCGATCCGGTGATAGCCCACCTCGGGCACCCGCTCGACCTGCGCCTGCTCCTGCATCAGCGTGGACGCGGTCATGAAATCGTTGGGCTGGATGCTGTAAAGCAGCGTGAAGGCTTCGGACTGATCCTGGTGCTTGATGTAGATGGCCGTGTCGAGCGGGCGCTCTTTCTCCCAGTCGTTGCGGAACCACTCCTCCTGGAACGTGGCGTCCGAGACCAGCGCGCCGGTCAACTGCACCTGCCAGTTGTCCGGGAAGAAGTGCTGGTGCTCCCACGCCAGGCGATAGCGCAAATCCTGTTCGGGTTCGACGTCGAGCCGCTTGCGGCCCAGGTCGTCCACGCCGTGTTCCTTGACGAAGTACGATTCCCACTTGCCCTCGAACGCCCACGGCTGCTTGGTCTGCTCGGTGACGAACCCCCCGGCGTAGCGCCCGTCCAGGCCCGCCGCGGGCCCGCGCTCGTTGAAATAGTCCAGCGACAACTGGGCGTCCACGTCCTGCGGCGGGAGCTTGCCCAGCAGCTCGAACAGTCCCCACTGCGTCCGCATCCCGGTGCCGAACTTGCTCCCCTGGGAAATCTCGATGTTCCGCAACGCCCCGCCACGCTCGGTAAACGACCCGCCGACGACCGGGAAGTAGAACACGGGTGTCCCGAAGACGTCGAACGTCGCGTCATGGCCCACGAACGTCGTCAACGCTCCCTGGGCCGGGTTGCCCGTCTCCACCTGCCGCACGTACGCCTGCTTGAGCCCCAGGTCGTAACTGGGCGTCGCAAAACTGCTCTGCGTAAGCTTGACCTTGTCGGCGCGGTACTCGCCCTGGGACAACTGCCGGATCGTCCGCGCCCGCACGACGATCGGGATGCCGCGCTGCGGCTCGACGGTGTGAATCACGGCGTCGGTCAGGATGGCGCGGTCGGTCTCGAAATCGTAATACGCGCGGTTGGCGCTCAGGCGCTGGTCGGCCTGCTTGGTGTTATTGGGCGTGTGGACGATGCGGACGTCGCCCTCCAGGTAGGCGGCGACGATGGCCTCCTCGACCTTGGTGTACTTCTGGTCGCGGTCGATCTCCTTCAGGCTGTGCAGGGGGGTGAAGAGGACCGCGCGGTCGGCCTGCATCTCGATGGCCTCGGTGTCGCCGCGGCGCTGGAACAGCTTGACGTTCCCCGTGACCACCAGGGCGACTGTGTCCTCGGGGCTCTGCACCGACTCGATGCGGTCGGCCGAGAACGCGACGGGCTGCGTGCGCTTGACCGGCTGCGTCGCGGCCTGCGTCGTCGCCGGGCCGCCCGCGGGTGTCGTCAGCCAGTTGTCGATCTCCTGGTTGGTCGCGGTCGCTGGGAGGGGCCGCATCGCCTTGGCGGCCTGGTATAGCTCGGAATTCTGTCCATTGCTGACCTTACGCTGATTGGCCGTTACGCGCACCACGCCGCGGACCGTCGCCGTCACGAACAGCCGGTCGCCCGTGCGCTGGATCTGCCCCTGCTGGTCGATCGACGCATTGCCGAGCAGCGCGATCTGCGCCTCCTGCTCCTCCAGCACCGCGCCCTTCTGGGGCGCGATCCAGACCACCGCCCGATCGGCGGACATCTTCGTACGATCCAGTTCGATCGAGACGCCCCCCTCGAGCATGACCACGTTCGCCCCGACCTCGCTCCAGGTGGTCGCCGCGGGCGCCTGCATGATCAGGTTGTCGTTGACCGGGTTCCCCTCCACCGCCTGCCCCCCCGCGAAACGCGCCGCGCCCGCCACCGCGAGCAGGACGATGACGAGCCGACT
Organism: Tepidisphaeraceae bacterium; assembly: GCA_036558265.1. Taxonomy (GTDB): domain Bacteria; phylum Planctomycetota; class Phycisphaerae; order Tepidisphaerales; family Tepidisphaeraceae; genus RYN-433. Next base: position 19,921 of record DATBFY010000079.1, read on the forward strand.
GGCGATCCGAGCTTGGCGCACCCACAGACTCCTTCCCGCGACGGCCGGCGCGTGCCTGCGTGCGTCCTCGCGCGCCGCGGCGCGCCGTGCCGCGTGGGGCATTATAAAAGCGCCCGGAAGACCGTCAATTCACGCGACCGCTTGACGCGCGACGCGCACGCGCGATCCGCACGGCTTTCGACTTGCCACCCCTTCGCGCCGCGACTGAAAGACAACGCCGACGACCGCCCCCCTTGGGGGGTGGCGCCTGCAAGCTCTCAGGCTTGCCAGCGGCGATCCATCAAAACGCGCAAGAAGAAAGCCCGGTCGGTGGTCGACCGGGCTTGCTTCCGTTGGGAAAACGCGTGTCTTGCGTGATCGCGCGCGACGCGCTCCGCGCGCGATTACTCCTGCTTATCCTCGCTGTGCACGAACACGAACCGGCTCATGATCTGATCCGATCCGGGCTCCTTGGTCGTGATGTAAAGCCTCACGCCCTTCTTCAGGTCCACGCCCTGGAGCGCCTCGTTGGCCTCCTGCGCGTTCTTCACGTCGGTCTTGCCGACCTTCGTGATCACGTCGCCGACGGTGATGCCCGCCTTGGCGGCCAGGCTGTTCCGCTCGACCGCCGTCACCACCGCGCCCTGCTTGATGTCCGCCAGGTCGTACTGCTTGAGCAGCTCGTCGCTCGGGCTCGCCAGCCGCAGGCCGATCTTGCCGGCGTCCGCCTCCGGCATCGCGCCGTTGTGGTGGTCCTTGTTCTTGCCCGGCAGGCTCGCCATGAACACGTTGTCCGGCTGCTCGCCGAGCTTCAGCGTCACCATCTCGTCCTTGCCGTCGCGGAACACGTTGAGCTTCACGTCGGTATTCGGCGACGTCGCCGCCACCTCGTTCCGCAGCTCCTGCACGTTCTTCACGTCGTGGCCGTTGAAGCCCGTGATGATGTCACCGGCCTTGAGCTTCCCCGTCGCCGGCGTGTTGGGCATCGTCTGACCCACCAGCACGCCCGTCGTCCCCTGGTAGCCGAAGCTCTGCGCCAGCGGCACGTCGGTGGCGACGTCCGAGATGCTCACGCCAAGCCAGCCGCGGGTCACGTGCCCGCTCTTCTTCAGGCTCTCGTAGACGAACTTCGCCTGGTTCGAGGGGATCGCAAAGCCGATCCCGGAGAACGCGCCGGTGCGGCTCGCGATCGCCGTGTTCACGCCGACGACCTCGCCGCGCGTGTTCACCAGCGGCCCGCCGCTGTTGCCCGGGTTGATCGGGGCGTCCACCTGGATGAAGTTCTCATAACCCTGCCGACCCAGGATCCCCACGTTCGTGCGGTTCAGCGCCGACACGATCCCGTGCGTCATCGACCCCACGTACCCGAACGGGCTGCCGAACGCCATCACCCAGTCGCCCTTCTGAAGCTCAGAGCTGTCGCCCCACTTCGCGGGGATCAAGCGGTCAGCCTTCACCTTCACCACCGCCAGGTCCGTCTTCTTATCCGCGCCGACCAGCGCCGCGCTGGTGAACTTTCGGCCGTCCGACAGCGTGATCTCCATCTGGCTGGCGTCACCCGCGACGTGATTGTTCGTCAGGATCCAGCCATACCCGTCCGAAACCTCCATGATCACGCCCGAGCCCGTCCCGTGCAGCTCCGGGGCCTCCTCGGGACTGTCGAAATCCGGGATGTCCGGCTGCCCGTCACCGTCGCGGTCCGGGAAGAACCGTCGGAGCTGGTCCCGGTCGAACGGCAGGTTCCGGAACCGGTTTCCCTGCTGGGCATTATTGCTCTTCTTGGTGACGTTGATGTTCACGACCGACGGCTCGACCGCCTTGCCGACGAAGCGGAACACCGACGAGAGATCGTCGGCCTTCTTCAACGCCTCGCGGCTGGTCTGAACCTGCTCCTCGGCTCGCGCGAACTGCGAATTCTGAACGAAGTTAAATCCGAAAAAACCGGTGCCGATCGCCGTCCCTGCGACGGCAAGTGCGGCCAAAGTCGAACGCATGGGTCTCATGATCAACAGATCCTTTCAACTGGAGAAAACCTAGGCAATTCACTGCTGGCAACTAACAACTCACTCGCTCCTGAAACATCTGCTTCTCCCCCGGCGGCATCACGTAGTCGTGTTCGGGCGCCGGATACGTCCCGGTGGCCACCGCCTCTACATACTTCCCAAATGCCGCCCTTAATGATGTCGCATGATCTGCCAGGGTGGGGACAAACCGCGGCCGGTAGGGGGTCAGTCCCAATCCATCCTGTGTCACGATGACGCTGCTGTGACAGGATGGCCCAGATCCGCAACCGATAATCGGAATACAAGTCTTTTCCACAACAGCTCTTGCAACCTCAGGGGGAACGGCTTCGAGAAGCACCGCAGCCGCTCCGGCATCCTGCATGTGCAACGCCGATGCCACGATTTCCTGCGCTTCGGCCGCGCTGCGACCCTGGAATCGATAGCCCCCCAGCAGCCCGACCGCCTGCGGCTTGAGTCCCAGATGCGCCACCACGGCGACACCGGCGTCAGCCAATGCCCGCACCAGGCCGACGCTGCGGTCCGCCACCTCCAGTTTGACGGCATCGCACTGCGTGCGCTTCACCATTTTCGCCACGTTTCGCACCCCTTGCGACACCGACGCCTGATACGACCCGAACGGCATGTCCGCGATCAGGAACGCCAGCGGCGCGCCCCGACGCACCGCCGCCGTGATCTCGATCATGAAGCTCAGCGTCACCGGCAGCGTCGTCTCGTGTCCCAGGATCACCGACGCCGCCGAATCCCCCACCAGGATCATCGGCACCCCCGCCTCATGCATCAGCCGCGCCGTCGTGTAATCGTAACACGTCAGCATCCCCATCCGCTGACCGTTCGTCCGCAGCCCCCGCACGTCCGCCAGCGTGATCTTCTTGGAAAGCATAGATTCGATTATAGCACCGGCTCGTTCCTACGGTGGGGCTCCCGCACGCACCACCTCATGCGCAACGCGCCCCTTTGAGTGGCATTGGCAAGCTCTTCAGCTCGCGGCGGATTTTCACGTTCCCGCACGCACGGGCGCGCGCGATCATTACGCCGGCGTGCCCACTCGAGTGGTGCATGGCTGTGCTTCAGACGATCAGGTACCTACCCGGAGAAAACGATGACCTAGTCGACACCGCAAACCATGCAGGCCGTCGCGATCGATCAGTTTGGTGGAGAGATCACCTCCCATACCCTGCCCGTTCCCCAGTGCGGATCGGACGAAGTGCTGATCCGCGTGGAGTCGGCGGGCATCGGCGCGTGGGACCCCTTCGAGCGCGAAGGCGGATTCGCCAAGCTGATGGGCCAGAAACCTAACTTCCCCTACGTCCTCGGCTCCGATGGCGCCGGGACCGTCATCGCGGTCGGCAACCAGGTCAGAGACTTCAATCCGGGCGATCGCGTGTATGCCCTGGCCCTGGCCAATCCCAAGGGCGGCTTCTACGCCCAGTACATCGCCGTCAAGGCCCAGCAGGTTTCGAGGGTGCCCCGACAGCTCACCATCGAGCAGGCCGGTGTGATGCCGATCGACGCCATCACCGCCCTGACCGGCCTCGACGATACGATCGGACTCAAACCCGGCGAGACGATCATGATCTTTGGCGCCAGCGGCGGTATCGGTCACCTGGCCGTCCAACTCGCCAGGCGGATGGGCGCGCGGGTGTTCGCCATCGCCTCGGGTCCCGATGGCGCCGCTCTCGTCAAGCGCCTGGGGGCGGATGCGGTCCTCGACGGACGCAAGGAGGATATCGCCGCTGCCGCGCGCCAGTTCGCCCCCGGCGGTCTCGACGCCGCCCTGGTTACCGCTGGCGGAAGTGCAACCGACAACGCCCTGACCACGCTCCGCGAGGGCGCGCGGGTCGCCTACCCCAACGGCGTCGAGCCCGCACCAAAAGCCCGGCCAGGCATCAAGGTCAAAGCCTACGACGGAATGCTGACCCCCGACGCCATCGGTCGCCTCAACAAGCTGATCGAGGCCGGCCCCTTCGAGGTCCACGTGGCCCGCACCTTCTCGCTCGACAAGGCCGCCGACGCCCAGCGCGCCCTGGATCAACACTTCCTCGGCAAGCTCGCGCTGCGACCCAACTGATGACGGCGTTGAGCGCCGTCATCACGGGAGGGCGAGGCTCCGTCCGAGCACCCGCGGCTCGCACGCCAGGCTCGCCCTCCCAAAGGTCATCCTGAGCGCAGCGAAGGATCTTGCCCCGAACGAGAAGGACAGGTGCATCAACTCACCTCCCGGCAAAATGCGCAAATGCCGCCCGTCCCGGGAGCTACGCCGCCCCCGCCGCCGCCCCCGTCCGCCCCAGCGCCGTCAACAACTCCCCCACGTAAGGCTCGTAATGTTTCCACCGCCCGATCGACGTCGTGTAGATCGGCCGCCGCACCTGGTCCTCGCTCGCCGTCTTCACCCGGCGCTTGTTCTCGTAGTAGTTCAGGCACCGCTCGTCCCACGGCAGGTCCAAAAACTCCAGCATCCGCCGCGCCTGGCTGTGGGTGTCGATGATCACGTCCTCGTAACGCACTTCCAGCATCGGGACGTCCAGCACCCGCTTCCAGTGTTCCATCAGCCGGCGATAGTCGCGGTAAAACGTCGCGAGCTGCGTCAGGTTCAGCTTGTACTCGTTGCCGCTCGCGAAATTCGTCAGGTAGCACGAGACACACGTGTCCAGCGCCGCCCGCACGCAGTGGATCACCCGGCAACCCGGCAGCAGCAACTGCACCAGCTCCAGAAACAGAAAGTTTGCCGGCATCTTGTCCGTCACGTACCGCGCGCC
>DATBFY010000080.1:0-4641 GCA_036558265.1 Tepidisphaeraceae bacterium
ATCGCGGATTGGTAGGAAATGGTAAGTGCAGGCGTTGTGCCTACACGTCGGCGCCGCCACGGCGAAGTCGGCGCGACCGGCCCCGGCAGATCGGCCCGCAGCCTCGAGCGTGCAGTCGCTGCAGTCGAACCAGGGGAGGACCGATCCAGCGCCTACGCTAATCCTCCCCACGGAACACGCGGAGCAGTCGCCCGCCGGTGAACATTCCGTCGGTCACGAAAATCGCGCCTGCGCGCGTTACCACAATCCCGCCTGGCTGCGAGAGCTTGCCGTGCGCCAACTCGCGGCGCCCGCCCCCTGGACGGAGCTCCAACAGAACGGCCTTCGGGAAGGTGCCGCCGGGGGCGAAGCCCTCCTCGAATCTGAGCCAGCCCTTGCGGGCAATCTCGTAGACGAACAGCCTCCCGCTCCGCGGGTGGAACGCGATGTCCATGATCGACGTGAAGCCGGACTTCCACACCTTGCAGGCCCGGCTCCGGTGCGCGACGTCGCAGACCGCATCGTGCGCATTCGGGTCGATCCGCCAGATGTGGGCCGAGCCGGGTCGCGCGGGAAAGCCGACCAGCTGGCCGACATAGGCCCAGCCGCCGCGGATCGCGACCGTCGTCGGCACCGCTTCCGCCGGGAGCTTGGGCGGCAGGGTCGGATCGCCGACCTTGTCCGTCTTGACAAGCTGCCGCTTCCAGCGCGCCACCGTCCAGGCATAGCCGTCCGGCTTGACGCGGATCAGGTCATTGCCGGCCGCATCGGCAAGGAGCACATCATTCGACCTGAGGGCAGCGAGGCCGAACGGGTTCGTCTCGGCCGGATCCTCAGCTGGGTTGTTGTAGGGATCCGGGTCGGCGGCCTGGTACGCCGCGATGTCGAGGATCGGTGAGATCGAACCATCGGGGGCTTGGCGATACAGGATGTGATCGGTTCCGATGGCCCACGAGGCCCCATCCGGCGTGATCGCCGCATCGACGATGCTGACGTCATCGAGCAAGGTCACGGCCGTGCCCTTCTTTGGTCCCTTGAAGAAGTACTCGAGCACAGGACCCGGCGGGCCGTAGGCGCCCGCGCCCATTGCGACCGACCTCCGCGAACTTACGACCAGCGCCTTAGGGGAATCTAGGCCGCTGAGGAGGACCTTGACCCGGCTTGGCCTGGCGTGATCGTGCGCCGAGACTGGGCCCACCGCGCCAAGGACCAGTGCGCCGATGATCAGACAAGCGGAAGCAAGGCTCCCTACGCGCCGGAGTCTCACGGTCATTCCTCCTCCAACTCCCTAGCCAGCGTGATTGTAGGAGGGAACTCCACGTTGACGGAAGGATTCGGGTGCGTCGGCTCGACGACTTCGCGTTGCCGGTCGTCGCCGCGAAGGGCGGTTGGGGCAGCGCGGCGCGTGCCTCACCTACAACTGCGGAGGCAGTGTGCCATGAGGGGGCCCCGGAACGCTGGGCCAGTTCCCACATCACAGCCAACTGGGACGCAACGGCCGGCGATGCCGATGCTGGTCCCGCAGACTCGGCGGATCACCGGAAGCCAGACGAAACCGGCCAGTGGTTGGGCGCCTAGGACGATGAGGATGAGCAGCCCGGGCACGCCCACACTCGCCCGGGCCACGAACCACTCCCAGGTGTTGTTGACCCCGGAGCCTCGAATCGCTCTCGATCAGAGGGCGTTGAGAGACGTCCCAACGTTCTGGAACAGCCGGCTCACGATCGGGCCAAGGAAGATGAGGGCCACGATCACGATGATCGCGATGAGGGCCAAGAGCAGACCGTACTCGACGAGGGTCTGGCCTTCCTCGTCGTCGCGGTCAAAGTGAACAAGAAGAGTGCTGATGAACTGCATCATGCCTTCAATACCTCCTATGGGTGAAACACGACGGCGTTGACTCATGATCTCTGGCTGTTGCGTGCTCGACGGTCGGCGTCACGGCGGGTGCTTGCGCCTAGGAAATCTTCAAGACCTCGGTCAATTCTTCGATCGGCCCCACGTTGACCAAGACCACCGGTGCCTTGCGCTGGAAAGCAGAATCGACCGTCGAATATGCCCAGGCGTCAGTAACCGCTAGGAACTTGAGGCGTCGCTGTAGAGCGTAGCTGTGCAGCTCGCTGCCGGGTGGAAGGTGCGCATTGCCGACGAGCTGATACGGCCCGGTGGTGATCCGCACGCGGTGCTGGCGGCGATGCACCCGCAGCTGGCGCGGTGACACGTACTCGGGCGGCATGGTCAGCAAGATGTCCTCGCTGGGAATCGACGCCCAACCCTCGCCTTCGGCACCCTCCACCGAGGCGAGGATGCTGGTCGACTTGGGATCGCGGATCGCCAGATGCGAGTTGGCGTTGAGAATGTCCGACAATCGCCGGCCCGCCGCGTCGACGTAGCCATGGACCATCGCCGTGGCCGTGTACAGCTCGACGGGCTCCAGCGTCGCCGGTTTGGATGCCACCGGCGGCGGTGCGCTCTTCGGCTTGCCCCGCCATTCCCAGAATCCGGCCATGTCCCCCTGCCTTTGTGACTGGATGTCCAACGAGCGTAGTGGGCCACCGCCGGCGGGTCAGTGGGACGGGAGTAATCCCGTTGCGGGCTACATGTCCCCTTGCTTGCTAAGGGAGCTATCGCGGTGCTGTGCCACGAACAGCGCGTCGGGACCGAGCCAGCGCAGGGGCCCCACCGGGCGGCTAACGGGCGGTACTCCTGCGTTATCAGGCGTTGCTCGTGGTGCCAGGCGGGTGCCTGGCGGTGCCGTGCTTGGTGGGCGAATTCACCGCGTGGGTAGGGTGAGTCTCGGTCAAGGGGTCCCATTGAATCGGCCAATTGCTCGGAGTAGGTTCGTCCAGTGATTACCCGGGAAAGCTTCTTCTTCGGAGCGGCGCTTGCCCTGATTGTCATTGCGGGCTTCTTTATCTGGGCGATCTTCCTCGCTCCGCCGGCCGGATGTCGTCAGACCGGGCCACACGAATATCTCTGTGACCGTCCCATGAGCGCTCCGAACAGCGCTGCACTGCTGCAGCGCTAGCCGGAGGCTGGCGGCGCCGGCGTAGCCCGCGGTGCGGGGCAGGGATTGACCGTGACTGCATACACTCGATGGCGTGAAGCGAATATGCGCAGTCCTGCTGTTGACGCCGCTGGTGGGCTGCACCGCTGCGCAGCCGCCAGTGCCGGACCGCATGTGGCCTTACGTCGACGCCGCGCGGGTGAGCCTCGAGCAGAACCAAGACGGACTCTTCCGCTCACGGTTCGTGTTCCATGAAGTGCGATGCCGGCTAGACGGTGGCTTAGTCGTCATCTTCGATCAGCGCGGCTTCTTCGGGAGCGACGGCTTGGCGTTCGCCATCTCAGGCAGTCCATCCAGCGATCCGGGCAGTTGGGCGGGCGGGTACGCGGCGACTGATCCGAACACCAATGAGGAAATCCGAGCGTTCTTGGGCAAGCACGAAGTCCCCGTGAGCGCTTGTCCGTTGCCCGGGTGAGGTCCTGAATCTTCAGGCGATCAACGCGTTGCTCGGTTGCCGTCGACGTGAAGCTGGTTCTTGTGGTTGCAGCCGTGGACGCGCCGGTCAAATTACTCCCGCGGACCCGGGGGAACCCGACCTACGTAGCCGCAGGCGACGAAGAGATCGTCATTGGGTGTGAAACCGCCGCCCACGTAGACAGTGTTGCCTTGAGACGCAACGAGCCTCCCGTCTGGGTCGAGCAATCGGACGCCGCCGGCTCGTTCGACCGTGTAGCCATCGGGCCACCGCACTGGCTGCCGAACTTTGAAGTGCTCCATCACAACCAGCGCCCCACCTTGCCCGTCAGAAGACAGCCTGCCCGTCAGGAGAGCGTCCGGACAAGCCTCGGCGGTGCCCGACGGGGAGCCCGTTTGCGGCAGTTCGTTCAGGACTAGTGAGCAGCCAGTCAGGACCAGAACTACCAGACAACTCAAGAGCACGCGCACGGGACTGACGCTCTGCGGAGACGTCCGTCTTGTCAATGGCCCGCCACGACGCTAAGCGTCAATGTACGAGTCACTTCTGGTTGAAAGCGGGTCTCGCACTCCCCTGTAAATGAGCATCCCCGCTGCCGCGACGAGGAGCCCAAGGCCGATCAAGGTTGGCACTCTCGATGGGAAGCCGCGTGTCGCGGAATCGGGAAACGGACCGCGCAGCCAGGCTTCGGGTCCACCACCGCCCGCGTAGACGTCAGTCGGAAGCCGGTGAACGCCTGGCTCCCAAATCTCGCCAAAGCGCGGGGCAAACAGTCTGCTTCCATGCGCTCCAACGCGGTGCCAGGATCCGTTGAACTTCACGTGAATGGTTTGGTCGGTCGCATTGTCGATCCGCAGGCGCTGCCCGGATGACACATAGCTACAACGCGGCTGTGGTACGTCGCTCGCGATCACGAAGGTCGCTACCGGCCCTTCCTCCGGCCCGCGGCAGATGCCCGCCGCGGGGTACCTCGAAGTCGGCGGTTCGCGCATCGCAGTGTCCGGGACGTCCACGCCCACGCCGAAGCGCCCAAAGACGTGACAACCGCTGTACGGGTCGTCCTCGATGGTGGCCACGACGTAGATCCCGTTCGCGACCTGCGGGACGGTGAAAGATCCGACCCCTTTGAATCCTGGGTACCTATTGGCCTGAAACTCAACAGATGCCGCTTCCCACGCGA
>DATBFY010000081.1:0-14092 GCA_036558265.1 Tepidisphaeraceae bacterium
TAGACCATCCCAATGTGGAATTTCGCCCCCTCTTTGGCGAACCGTGCGTACGGCCCAGTGAGGTCACGATCGCTGGCCTTGAACAGGTTGTGGGCTTCCTCAAAGTACAGTTGCACGTAATGGCCACCGAGGCGGTCTGATACGAACCTCTCTTCCTGATGGCCGAACACCGCCCGAGACAATAGGTCGGAGAAGTACTGGCGGATCTCGTCCGTCGCGTTACCGAGGTCCAGGATCACCGTTCGGCCGCCGTCGAGGTGGGTCAGGATTTCGGCGACGAAGTCTCCGGCGTTTGCATCGTGGAACCGTCGGTACGGCTGGAGGAGCACCGGCCCTGAGCGTCCCGGTCCAGGCGCTAGGAACTTCAATACGGCCAAGTCGTCGGCGTCGAAAAGATCACCACCTGAGGATGACCTGAGCGAGTTCGGCCCGTGAGCCTGTACATACAATGCGAACGCTTCCAGTTCGGCCGTAAGTTGGGTCAGGTTCGATGGGTCCGGCGGCGCGGCCGCCTCGTGAACCGTCCCCCGTTGTGTGGCATTGAAGTGCGGGTCGAACCCGCGGGTGTAACCCGAGCCCAGCCCTAACGCGCGCAGCCTCGGCTCGTCGGCGTCAAAGCCGGCGCGGTGTAAAACAGCCCAGTACATCTGGATCTTGCGGATCGCGCGGATCTTGTCACTGCCATCGGGCATGGCTCGCGTTTCCGCGATCGATGGCATCTCCACGCTCGCGAACGCTGCGATGTACCCGGAGCTCCGCTGGTCCTGGCGTAGCATTGACGCGAGTACGTTCATGCACGAGTCGGGCTGCTCGTAGAAGTTCAGGCGCAACGGTCGCGAGGGCGTGCCGCGCCGGGACGTCAGCGCGTAGACCTCGCAACGGGCCGCGTTGGCCGAGCGAATCGACCGGCTGCCGTCTTGAGGGTTGTCGTTCGCGTACTCCCCGTTGAGGTCGAAGATCAGCTGGCCGACCGTGATCGTCACGTCACGGCCGTCGGCGGCCCTCACCGTCGCGGGTGTTGCGTCGATCATCCCTTGGGCGAGGAGCTTCACCACGTTCGACTTTCCCAACCTCGTCTTGCCGAACATGGCAGTGCGCCGGCCGGCAAAATCCCTCATCGAGACGCGCACCGGGATCTGCGGGTCTCCATTGGTCGCGCCGAACTGGCACTCCGTCGCGCGGAGCGTACCAATGGTCGCAGGTAGATCCGCGCCCACCGTGCCGTTGACGACCATCTCGAGCAGCCGGCGATCGGGCGCGAATACCTGGTAGCGGTGGGCGCTTACCACGTTGTTGACGTCGCCGCTGTAGGCGAGCCGTCGGGCTTCCTGCGGGTCGGCGTAGAACATGCCCAGCACGTCGCAGTCGAGCGCCCCCCACTGCAGCTCCCCCTGCGTCCAGACGTCCAACTCGGGCATGGCCCGTTTGTGAAGCTCAAAATAGGTCTGTTGCACTTGGTTGCTCAACGGCGTGGTGGAGACGTCCGTCACGCGGAGCAGGGTGAAGTGCGGCGGCAGATTCGATGTGTCAGCCGACGTGAGCAGGTCGGCCGGCGTCATGATGAGGAACGAGCCGCGCGGGATCCCCCCGACCGCCAGCTTGTAGGGGTCGGACGTGATGATCCGGGCCTGGTCATAACCCAGTTCCAGCACGTACCCAACGAAGCGCCAACGTCGGGCAAGAGCATCAGGATCTCGCGACAACTCGATGCGGCGTTGCTCCTCCAAGAAATGCCGCAGCGCGTCAATGGGATTGTCTTGCGTCGTGGCCTGGTTAAAGAGTTGGCCCAAGTTCCGTTCGCGCTCAGACATTGCCACCTCCGACGATCAATTCCGAGTTGGCCTGCCCCGTCCCAGCGCGGTCACGACCAGTTCCCCGAAGTGCTTGCGGCTCACAACGTCCGCGGAGATGCCACTGTACCGATCCACTGTATGGAATCCAAACTTGAAGCGCGCATAAAGTCCACGAACGGAGGCGTGATTGGCATTGGTGGCGACGATTCGTACCCCCCGGTCACGCGCGCGGGAAAGTGCTCTGACCAGGCGGACCTGATCGTCCCACGAGAAGAGCCGTTCGTTGTACTTCACGAATCCGTTCACGTTGTGTCGAACTGTGTAAGGTGGGTCCGCGAACACAAGATCGCCCGCCTGGGCGGCGTCGACTAGTGGTTCGAAGTCCCAGGCCCGCAACTCCGCGGTCTCCAGTAGCCGTCCAATCGACTCGAAGTCGTCGGTAGGGAGGACCACGGACGACCTAGTCCCCTTCGGCACGTTGAAGACGCCACGTCGGTTGACGCGATAGATCCCGTTAAAGCAAGTGCGGTTGAGGTAAATGAACCGCGCCGCGCGCTCCGCGAGGCTGGTGGGCGCGCGATCACGCATCTTGTAATAATAACGGTCACCGTGTGCGGATTGGTGCGTTTCGAGCAGTCGAACGACACTCCGCCAATCCTCTTTGATTGCCCTGTACGTGGCGATCAGATCCACGTTGGCGTCGCCGAGCAGCGCGCGGCACGGTCTAAGATGAAAGAAGACAGAGCCCGCCCCAAGGAACGGCTCGATGTACCGACCGGCCGCAACGGTCGGCAGCAGGTCGGCGAAGGCGCCGCTAACAAACCATCGTTTTCCGCCCGGCCACTTAAGAAACGGCGGGATCACCGGCAAGTCACGCATGTGCGCCCGATGATCACGAATTGACCAGCTTGATGCAACAACGGTGCACGCGGATGCCAACCTGCGTGGTGGTGACCAGCCGGTGGCCCAGCACGTCGCGGATCATCACCACGTCCACGCCGGTCTTCACCAGGTGCGTGCGAACCTATGACGCAGCTTGTGCGGCGGGACACGCTTGGGGTGCGGGCCATTCGGGCGAACTTCTTCACCGCGCTCGTACACCGCACCGCGGGCCATGCCCCGTCCGCGCACGCTCTGGAGGGACGGCTCGGCTGGATGTGCCCGCGCTGCCGGCGAAACGCCGCCAGCGATTGCGCCCATCCGCACGTTGCGTGGGACGGAGCGTTCGTGGCCTCCCTTGCCGCGCACCCGCACCAGTCGCTCGTCCGGGTCCACACTTTCTTCCCGCAGGCCGGCGCACTCGCCGGGCACGACCCGCCGATTGAGAGTTTGTCTGTTGAACAAAGCGTGGGTAATCCGGACGGAAACCGGAGAACAAAAAAGAAGCCCGCCGGGCCAGGGGCCGACGGGCGTAGATGTTTGTTACCGGGATGACACGCCAGACCTGAAAAGGTTAGCCGTGCGTCGAAGTCGTGGCGGCGGTGGTGTTCTCGACCGGCTTGCCGGTGTAGGGGTCGAACTTGAACTGGGATTGCCCGGTCGCCGCCGTTTGCGGGGGAAGGGCCTGGACGGGCTGGCTCTCGGTGGTCAGTTGAGGCTGGGCCGCGGGGGCGGGCTTGGCGTTGGAGTTGGCTTCGACCTCGTCCTCGACGCCCTTGAGGCCCTTCTTGAACTCGACGATGCCCTTGCCCAGGCTTCGTCCGACCTCGGGCAGACGCTTTCCGAAGAGCAGGAGACCGATGGCGGCGATGATGATCCACTCGGCGCCCGTGGGCATGCCTAGCGCGATGGGAGTGAGCATAAGAACCTCTTTTGCAAACGGTTATGGGCGACCGATGAACGGCGCGCCCCGTGGCCGGGGCGGCTAAACGACTGTCCTACCTCTCATTATACGTCGCGGGGGGCGAAAGGTTAAACGCGATCGGCCCTTAAAATCTCCAACAGGCGGGACATGTCGGGCGGCAGGGGCGCGGCGAGGGTCATTTTTTCGCGGGTGCCGGGGTGGGTGAAGGTGATCTCGTAGGCGTGGAGGGCCTGGCGGGCGAAGCGAAAGCCGCCGCCGCCTACACCGCCGGCCTCGAAGATCCGGCCGCCGTACATCGTGTCGCCGACCATGGGGACGCCCAAGGCCGACATGTGGACGCGCAACTGGTGGGTGCGACCGGTTTTGGGGGAGAGCTTAATGAAGGAGAATTTGCCGGCGGGCGGGGACGGCAATTTGCGGTCATTGGGGTGATCACTTTCGATCAGCCGAATGCCGGCGGCGGTTCCCGCTTCCCGCTTCTCGCTTCTGGCTTCTCCTCCAAATATCTCCTGCACCTCGTACTTGGTGACGGCGGGTTTGCCGCCGTTTTCGACCTTTCGGACGGCCTGTCGCTCGCGCACGTAGCGGTCCTTGCCGATGGGCATGTCGATCACGTCGCTGAGCAGTTGTGGCGCGCCGTGGATGATGGCGAGGTAGGTTTTCTGGATGGTGCGGTCTTCGAACTGACGGGCCATGCGCCAATGGGCCTCGTCGCTCTTGGCGACGAGCATGACGCCCGTCGTGTTGCGATCCAGGCGGTGGAGGATGCCGGGCCGCCAGTTGCCGTTGATGCTGGACCAGCGCTGGCCGTAGTGCACCAGGCCATTGACGAGGGTTCCGGTCCAGACGCCGCGGGCGGGGTGGACCATGAGGTCAGCCTGCTTGTTGAGGGCGAGGAAGTGGTCGTCCTCGTAGATGACGTCGAGCGGGATCGGTTCGGGAACCAGTTCGGTCACGGGTTCGGGCGGGGCGACCATCTCGATCGTGTCGCCGTCGCGCGGGCGGTAGCTGGCCTTGACGATGCGGCCGTTGACCTTGACCAGGCCCTCATCGATCAGCTTCTGGACCCCGTTGCGCGAGAGGTAGGGGATGCGGTCGGTGAGGTACTGGTCGATGCGGCGGGTGAGGTTCTTGTGGAGTTGAAAGGTGAGGTGCTCGACGTCGGGCGCGGCATCGTCGGAGTCGGCGGCGTCGGATTCGATCTCGGCTTCGGAGTCGGATGGGGCGTTCTTCTCGATCACGATGGGGGATTATATGCGGTGGGGGCAGGCGGAGGGGGCGCGGGATGGTAAGCACCAAGGACCAAGCATCAAATCTCAAACGAATTCGAATGACCAACCAATCAATGACCCAAACGGCGCCGGGCGGCGCCGGGATGGCGTCGGGCGTCCTCCGGGATGGTATAATTCCAGGCAACGCCCGAGGAGCCGAGATGTCCAGCCCCTTTCCCGCAACGGACCCGTACATTGAAGCTTACGGCGATTGGCTCGACTTCCGCGGCGCGTTCACGTCCTATTGTTGTGATTACCTGAACGAGCGACTTCTCGAAAGTTACGTTTTGGGGAGCTGACGCGGGATCGGCGCGGGTCGGACGGAATTCCGGATTCTTTCGCCCCGTCGCCCGGGGATTTCGGCTATGATCATAGTAAGGCCGCGGCCACACGATGGGGCCGGCGCCTTGATTCGCTCTCCCTTCTGAGTCGCCGGGGGCGGCACTTTAGCGAGTTTGAGTCCTCACGGACGGATCGGTGCGTGGCCGGCGCGCACGTTCGCCGGGTGTTTTCCGGCGGTGGTCGATTGGCGCGCGCGCGGCGTGCCGCGCCGTGTCATCTCGTAGGGCGCGCGGGTGATCGCGGGCCTGGCGTTCGACGTCGGAAAGCGAAGGTGAATCGCGTGGACGAACTCATGAGCGATGCGGTCGCCGCCGGGGCCCGGCGGTCACCGGCGGGAGACCTGTCGCGCGAGATCGAGTCGGCGGTGGAGCGTCAGCCGCTGGATCGCGTGCGCTGCGTGCGCGTGTTCGACGACTACTACCGGTGTAACTGGTGGTCGCCGCTGTCGCCGCAGGACGCGTCGCGGCAGCCGCTGGCCGAATGGGCGCGACTGGCGATGCACCGGGTGCGCAAGAGCCGTTTCCTGCGTGCGACGTCGCACGCGGGGGAACTGATGATCGAATCGGCCGGACCGGACGCGCGCGAGTAGCCCGGCGGTGTGCCGCGCGCCACGGCGGACGAAGGGTTGAACGCTTATGGGACAGAGTGCGACTCAACGATTCCTGTGCGCGGCGCACCGGGCAACCGGGGCGGGCGACTACTTCCGCTGGGAAACCGTCGGCACGGCGCTGGGGTTTGCGGACGGGGACTCGCGCCGCGCGGTCGAGTCGCTCGACCAGCGCAAGCTGGTGATCCTGCTTCGGGAGGGCAATGCGCGGATGCTGCCCGCGGGCCGCCAGTTGGCGGTCGAACTGGAGTTTCGCGCCGCCGCGCGCGGGGGTGGGGGCGGCGGCGGCGGTGGCGGCGGCCGAGGCTCGCGCCCGCGCGCCCCGAATGGCGGGCGGTGAACTGGCCGGTGGTCCGGGCACGCCGCGGGTTGCGGGCGCGGACAGACTTTCCGAGAGGATTTAACATGCACCGCTTCGACAGCTTCGTACCGACCGCCGTGGAGATCAAGCTCGACACGGATTACCCCTCGCTCCTGGAGCGGATGGGCCAGCGCGATCGCCAGACGGTCGAGCGGCACGTCGCCTCCTGCGAGGAGGAACCGAGTCCCGATCACGCGAACCTGTGGAAGCGCCTGGCGTGCCTGCTGGCGTCGATCGCGGGCGGACCGGGGGCGGCGGCGGCAGCGGCGTCGGCGGCGGGTGCGGCCGATCCATTGCCGACGACCAAGTCCGCGCGGCAGTACGAGGTGCACGCGGCCGGGCAACGGGCGCTGCAGTTCTTCGTCCCCGACGGAAAGTACCGGCGGCAGGTGTTTGCCCTGGAGGATCTGCGCGACGGCGTGCTGGTCGTCTACTCGGTGGACGCGCTGGACGCCGCGCTGCGCGCCGGGGCGCTGCAGGGGCCGGTCGGCACCGCCGAGGACGGCGCCGGGCTCTACCGGATCCGCGGCTGCGGCGGGGACCGGACCGTCAAGATCCAGTTGCTGAACGCGGCAAACCTGGGCTCGGCGCCGGACTACTTTCGGCACATGGTCGGGTGGAACCGTACGGCGCTGAAGGTGACCGTGCCGATCACGGCGGACGACGACGAGCTGCGCTCGCTCAACGTGTTGTACGCCCTGGCGGTGCGGAGCTTGGCAAGCGGGGAATGAACACTTGCCGCGCCGCGCGGTGGTAACCGCTGCAATTTTGACTTTTCGGCGCGCGCCCGTAACCTGAAACGCGCGATGAAAGACGCCGCCTTCCAGCAGTGCATTAACCCCGATTGTGCCGCCACATACGCTGTCGAGGACGTGCGCGTCGCGTGCGGTAAGTGCGGGAGCTTGCTGGATATCCGGTATGACTGGTCGAAGCTGCCGGTGCCCAAGAACCTCAACTTCTTCGAGCATCGCTGGAGCACGAAGGGGACGGGGACGGAGGGGCGGCTCGACTTCTCGGGGGTGTGGCGGTTCCGCGAGCTGATGCCATTCTATCGCACCGAGGATGACGTCGTCACAGTGGGCGAGGGGCGGACCGTGTTGCAGCAGGCGGATTTGCTCGCCAACCGCATGGGCATGCGTCCGGGGAGATTGCTCCTGCAATATGAGGGGCTCAATCCGAGCGGCAGCTTCAAGGACAACGGGATGACCGCCGCGTTCACGCACGCGAAGATGGTGGGGGCGCGGCGGGTGGCGTGCGCGTCCACGGGCAACACGTCGGCGAGTTTGGCACTCTTCGCCAGCCTTGCCGAGATGCAGGGGATCGTCTTCATCGGCAGCGGCAAGATCGCCTTCGGCAAGCTCTCGCAGGCGCTGGATTACGGGGCGCTCACGCTGCAGATCAAGGGGGATTTCGACGCGTGCCTGCGTCGGATCCGCCAGATCGCGGTGGATCACCGCGAGCTGGGCATCTACCTGATGAACAGCGTAAACCCGTTCCGGCTCGAGGGGCAGAAGAGCATCATGCTGCGGGTGCTGGAGGCGCTGGAGTGGCAGAGCCCGGACTGGATCATCGTGCCGGGGGGGAACCTGGGGAACTCATCCGCGTTCGGCAAGGCGTTCGCGGAGCTCAAGGAGCTGGGCCTGATCAAGAAGGTGCCGCGGCTGGCGATCATCAACGCGAGCGGCGCCAACACGCTCTACGAGCTGTACACGAAGCGCAACGTGACCTGGAACGGCGGCCGATACGACGCCGAGACGATCCAGAAGCACTACGCCTGGATGGACGAGAGCAACGTGCAGGCGCACACGATCGCCAGCGCGATCGAGATCGGGCGGCCGGTGAATTTGCCCAAGGCGCTGCGGGCGCTGGCGGAGATGAAAGGGGTGGTGCGCGAGGTGAGCGACGACGAGATCCTCGAGCACCGGGCGATGGTGGCGCGGTGGGGCTTCGGGTGCGAACCGGCCAGCGCCGCGAGCGTGGCGGGGCTGCGAAAGTTGCTCGACGAGCAGGTGATCGGGAAGGACGAGCAGGTCGTGTGCATCCTGACGGGGCACGAGCTCAAGGACGCCAACGCGACGGTGAAGTATCACACCGGGATCGACATGAAGGCCGCGCAGGACCTTGCGCCGCGCGGGCCGACGACGGGGCGGTACGTGAATCAGCCGGTGGGGGTGGAGGATGACCTGGCGGCGATCATCAAGGCGATTGGGGGGGACGCGAGTGTGGTGGGGCGGGTGAGGCCGGTCGCGGGGGATGGATTGCCGACCGGGGAGTATTGAAGCCAAGCTATTCTTTACCAAGTCAGCGTACGGGTCTCGGGCGACAACTTAGCGCGGACGGATCCGCACGCGCCACGGCTCGGCAGTCAGAATGGATCCCGCCGACAACTCGACTTGGTGCAGGCGCGGATGTCGTCAGGTCGAGGAAGGGGTAGGCGGCCAGGACATCCTGCGGGGCGTCGCCTGCGGCAAGCATCGCCAGGACGTGTTCGACCGCCAAGCGCCTTCCACGGATAATCGGCTTGCCGCCGAAGATTGTGGCATCGGCGGTGATACGGCGAAGAAGATCCTGATCGACCGTCATGACATTATCATATCAAGCGCGAGGGAATACTCATTGGCGGCGTATGCTCGATCGGTGCCCGCCCAACCCCCCCGCGCTCACAGCGAAGCGGGCCCAATGTCGGCTGGCAGCAAGTGGCCCCCGTTGCCGCGCTCAGTTCCCCGCGATCGTCTTCACGCGGCCCTCCCCATCGAGATAGGCGCTCAAGAACGCGCGGAAACTCGGGTAGAGCACCTCCCATTCTTCCGGCGGCGCCTCGTGAAACGCGTCCAGCACCGGCGCCTCGCCGTCCGCGCCTTCCGGCCCGAGCACCAGCAACTCCTGCCCGCTCGTCTGGCAGAACGGAATGTACGGCCATGGCTCTACCCCGAAGACGTCCCTGCCGATCTTCGCCCACTGCGCAAATTCCTTCTGAATCCCCCGGATCCCCAGCAGGTGATTACTGTTCCACCGCGCCGTCCCGAGGTCCCAACGCTGATCCTCGGGAGTTCCTCCGCTGGTGTTGATGAAGCCGCCGTCGAACGCGAGCAGGAACTGCCGATAAGCCGCGGGCAGCCGCACGCCGATCGCCGCTTCCAGCCCGGCCACAGCGTCGGCGGACGCGGCCGCGTCGAAGAATGCCCGCCGCGGATGCGCGGCGACGAATTCCTGTAAGCGTTGGAGAAGGTCATTCATGCCGACCGTACTCTTTCTGTTCCGTTTCGACCTTGTACATGATCCCATTGTAACACGAGGCTGCCATGCCCGCCCGCTCACCGCGCGCTCACAGCGAAGCGGACCCACTGTCCGGGAACTCATTTCAAGCCCGGCTTCTCGCCGGAACGGATTCGTTCGATTGCCTGGCGAAGACGTTTCTCTTTGGTCTCCTGTCGCTTGGCCGATTCGATCCACATCAGGTACTGCCGACGATGGGAGGGCGCGAGCTGCTGGAAACAGGACCAGGCCCGCGGATCGTCCTTGAGCCGCATTTCGATGTCAGGCGGCAGGGCGGAGACGGAAACCTGCGGGGCATCGCCGCTCCGGGCCGTCGGCGGGCGCTTCAACCCCGGAGCCTCGAGCAGTCCGCGCGCCTTCAGTCTCGCGTAACGGCGTCGGTTGATCGTGGACCATCGGCTGTCGGCCTTGCGGGGAGTGAACAGGCGCGCGTAGCGCTCCTCGTCGAGCCGGCGGATGAGACTGTCGATCCAGCCAAAACACAGCGCCTCCTCGACCGATTCGTCATAGCTCATGCAACCGCGTCCGGTGTGACGCTTGTGGAACACCAGCCATATCCGGTCCACGGAGTCGTGGTTGGCTCGCAGCCAATCCCGCCAGTGTCGGCGGGTCGGCACGTCAAGCGTTTCCAGGTTCTTCATTCGCGCGCCTCGCGGGAGTCAGAGCGATGTGCTTCATCGGTCCCTTTTGCACGCCATCGCGATTGGCGTGATGATACCAGAGCGTCCTTCCCCTGCCCCATTACCGGCGGTATCTTTCGCCCGATGCCTGCCAACACAACCGAAATCGCCATCGTGGGCGCCGCGGGGCGCATGGGCCAGCGGCTGGTCGCGCTCGCGAAGGAGGATCCCGAGCTGAAGGTCGTTGCGGCGATCGACCGGGCGGATCACCCGCAGATCCAGCAGGACGCGGGCGAGGTGGCGCAGGTCGGGGCGATCGGCGTGCCCGTGACGCACGACCTGCGGCCGACCCCGGCGGCGCTGATCGACTTCTCGTCGCCGGCGTCGATGCGGCACTGGCTCAAGACCTGCCGCGACCGTGGCATCGCGATGGTGATCGGCACGACGGGGCTCAACGATGCCGACCACGCGACGATCGACCAGGCGGCGCGCGACATCGCGGTGCTGCAGGCGCCCAACATGTCGCTGGGGGTGAACGTGCTCTTCCGGATCGCCGGCGAGGTCGCGCGGATGCTCGGCGACGACTACGACAAGGAGGTCGTCGAGGGGCATCACCGCTTCAAGAAGGACGCGCCCAGCGGGACGGCGATGGGGCTGGCGGACGCGATCCTGAACGCGATGGGCAAGACGCGGGATGCGCTGGTGTACGACCGGCACGGGGAGGAGTGCGTGCGGCGGCGCGGGGACGTGGGGATGCACGCGCTGCGGATCGGGGACGAGGTGGGGCGGCACACGGCCTACTTCGCGACGCTGGGCGAGCGGCTGGAGCTGACCCACGTGGCGACCAACCGGGACACGTTCGTGCGCGGGGCGCTGCGGGCGGCCAAGTGGCTCGCGGGGCAGAAGCCGGGGCGGTACGCGGTCGCGGACATGCTGGGGATCTAAAGCGAATTGAAATCCGCGCACCACTTGCATGCCCACCCGAGCCGGGGATCGCGGACAGGCGAGCGGCGCGCGGTTGGCGGCTCGTGTGGGCATGGCACCCGAGGCCCCCCCGTGGAATGTGCGGGATCAGATGTAATCGCCGGTGGCGGCGACGGCGGGGATGTAGGAGCGGGTGCGGACGTCGGTGATGTTGCGGACGACGACCATGACCAGGCCGCTCTGGTCGCCGGCGAAGACGAGGCGCGCCTCGAACCAGCGGGTCTGGTTCTGTATGTCGAGGGCGTACTGCACGACCTGGGTCTCCTTGGTCTCGACCGCGGCGCGCAGGTGTTTGTTCAGGAGCAGCGCGACCGGCGCGGGCAGGACCTCCGTGATCGTGCGGCCCAGGAACTGGTCGGGGGACATCAGGAGATCGTCGGACGAGGGCGCCAGGCAGCCGGCGATGCGGCCGTCCTGGGTGACCTGGAAGATCATGTCCGGGATGGCGCGCACCAGCGAGCGGAGCTGGGACTCGCGGAGGCGCAAGTCCTCCTCGGCGGCGCGGCGCTCGGTGACGTTGCGGACGATGACCAGGACCTCGTCGTTGCCGCAGCCGACGACGCGGGCGTCGAAGAACCGGCGGGCGTCGCCGGCGCCGCCCGTGGTGTACTCGAGGATCTGGGTCTGCTGGGTGTCGAGGGCGCGGGCGGCGGCGTCGAGGAAGCGCTCGGCCACGCCGGGGACCGGGAACACGTCGCGGACGTGCCGACCGATCTTCTCCTGCTGGGTGGGGGAGAGCAGCTTGTCGATGAACTCGACGACGGTGCCGTCGCGGCGGAGGCAGAACATCACGTCGGGGATCGCGGTGAGCAGGGCGCGGGTCTTGGCCTGGCCGCGGGCGAGCTGGTGCTCGGCGGACTTGCGGAAGGTGATGTCGAGGGCGACGCCGACCGTGCCGGCGACCTGTCCGTCGGCGCCGCGCAGCGGCTCGCAGTGGACGAGCCAGGTCTGGCCTTCCCAGGTGAACTCGTAGGTGCGGCTTTGGCCGTCGAGCGCTTCGAGATGGCGGGCGATGGGGAGGAAGTCGCGGTCGGCGGTCTTGAAGAAGTCGAAGAGTGTCGTGCCGACCATCGCGCCCGGCTGCGACCCCAGCGCCGCCAGTCCCGCCCCGTCACAGGAGGTGAAGCGCAACTCGCGATCGGTGGTCCAGAGGATGGCCGGGGTCTGCTCGAGCATGGTCCGCAGCCTGGCCTGATCGCGGAGATTGGATTCGAAGGTGCGGCGGAGGCGGCGGCGACAGAGGGAGCTGAAGACCAGCACGGCGGTCGCCATGACCACCACGCCGATGGCGATGGATTGCCAGAGGAGCGGGTGAGCGACGGGGAGGTTGAAGCTGAGCACGACCATACGACAGGATTGCGGACGACGCGGACGGATAGGTTAACGCGTTCCGACAAATTCGCCACCGGCTCCTCACGCGCCGGGATCCACCGGTTGGATTTCAAACGATGCGCGCAGGGGGCGGGTGCGGGCGGCCGCCAGTTCCCTGGAGATTACGTCCAAGCCCGCGGAGAGGGATTCAAGGCGGCCGGCGAGGCCGTCGATCCGGGTTGCAAGATCCTGCAAACTGGGTTCGTTTGGGGCCGGTGGCGGCGGCGGCAGGGGGGCGGGAAGGGTGGCCAGGCGGACGTTGACCTGGGTGACGCGGGCGACGATTTCGGGCGGCACGGCATCGTACTGAAAGCCGGGGGGCGGACGCTGGGGGAAGTAGATGATGCCGCGGGCGCCTTTCGCGACGGCAAGGTTGACCTCCTGCTCGACCTCGTCGGGGCTGGGGCAGCGGCCCAGGGGGGAGATCTTCTGGTCACTGCACTCAATGAAGGCGAGCTGAGGCTTGTTGTCAGACCACAGGGCGAGGCGGTCCATGGCTTTACCGATGAGGTCGATCGGGTAGCGGGCGAAATTCTTGTTCTTGACGTACCAATCGTGAGCGAGCCAGTCGGCGGCGGCGATGTAGGGCAGGTGCTTGTTGCCCGGGTAGGCATCGGGCGTGACGGCGGTGCCGGCGAAGTTGACGAACACGGGCAGGTTCGGGGCGGCGGCCTTGCAGCGGGCGTAGCGGGCGGCCAGGAGCTGCGGCTTGGTCCAGCCGTCGGCGTTGGTGCGGTCGGTGTTGGGCGTGCGGGTGAGGTCGGGCTCATCGTCCTGCATGAACGCGAGGCGCTGGGGTTGGGCGGCTTCGATTTTCAACTGGGCATCGTCGTCGGCGGGGTAGTCCATGAAGTAGAGGCCGGCGGCGATGGCGGCGGCTTCCCAGTCGGACTTCTTCACGCGGCCGCCCTCGGGCTCGTGGGAGACCAGCGTGTTGATGCCGCGGGATTTCCATTTTGCGAAGCTGGCGATGGGCTGGGAGAAGACGCCGATGATGAACGACGGGGGCATGAACGAGTCTCCTTCATTGAGGGGTTTGGGTTCGATTGGAAATCTGTCGCAGTGGGGAGGGGGGGAGAGGATACGCCAAGCGGCCAGGGAGCCAGAAAGCCGAAGGCGGTTGGGAAAATGGGGGGATTTGGGTGCGATTTTTTTCCGGGATGGGGAGTCCTGGGGAGATTTGGGGAATCGAGTGGACCGTTTCTCTCGCGCGAGAGCCCCGCATGTACATGCTGGGCTTAGGCGCAGTGGCGCTGCGGACGTTCATGCGCGCATCCTCCACTTATGCGCGCGGGGTTGCGCGCCGGTGACGCGCGGGACGCCATCGGGCGCGGGGAAGACGGGGTTTTGCCGGGGTTTTAGCGAGAGAAGTTTTTTATTTTTTTCGGCAGGGGGTGGCGCTGCGCGCGTCATCGGCGCGCAACAAAATTGCGGGATGTTGGGATTCTTCGGATCCAATGGGGGGACGCGGCGTGTTACGAAGGTGTTTATCAAATCGTTGTTGACGGAGCGGGCTGCGGTTACTAGGCTCGGTCGAGCCTTGTCGAGGGGCGAGGCCAATTCGCGAGGCCATGACGGGAGGCTTCGATGAAAGCGGTCGGATTTGCAGCGGGTCATCGGAACAGGCGGATCGTGTTCGGGGCGTGTGTGGCCGGCGCCCTGG
>DATBFY010000082.1:0-3000 GCA_036558265.1 Tepidisphaeraceae bacterium
TGCGCGGATTAAGCGGTAGGCGCACGGCCGTCAGAACCCTTTGCTCTTCATCTCTGCCCGAACCTCGGTGTCGCGCTTGCGCTGGTGATCGGTGGCCTTGTGGAGCGTGCGCTTCTCCCACCAGGTCAGGCTGTGCATGCCGTGGGCTGAAACTTTCGCCAGGATGCGGTCGACCTGCTCCTGTTCGGCACGCTCCTGCTCCTCGCGCTTCTTGACGCGGCGGATGACGCGCCTGCTGAGTTTCTTGTGCTTGTGGGTCTCGGGGTCGGGCTTGAAGAGGCTGGCGCTGTAGTCGATGCCGTCCTCGTCCTGGAACGCCCAGGGGCCCTCGGCGCGCATGGCGGCGCGGGTGGCGTAGCAGGTCCACAGGCAGCTCACGCCTAGGAACAGCAGGACGCCCCCGTACCAGCTCCCGAAGTTCACCAAGCCCCAGACCGTCATCAGCGCCGCCCCGACGATCCCGACGGTCAGCGCGATGATCATTGACCGGTAGTAGCCCAGCCGGAACCAGAGGACCTCCTGCAGCAGCCGCCCGCCGTCCATCGGGAAGATCGGCAGCAGGTTGAACAGCAGGTTGCCCCAACTGATGATGAAGATGAACCAGAGGAAATAGGCGACCTGCCCGTCGGGCAGGTGGAAGCTAGAGCTGAGCGGGTTCCAGGAGACGGCGGTGTCCCCGCGGTTGGCAATGACCAGGCCGACCGCGGTGACCAGACAGATCAGCACGTTGACCAACGGTCCGCCCGCCGTCGTGACCAACTGCGGCCAGGCGCGATTGGGAGCGTCGGCGAACGCGAGTCCCCCGAGGGGCCACATCAGGATCTCCTTGGCATCGCCGCCCACCGAGCGCGCCGCGAAACAGTGGCCGAACTCGTGCAGGAGGATGATGCCGAAGAGGAGGAAGTCGAACGTCAGCGCGTTGCGCATCCCCATGCCCCCCTGCATCTGGGCCGTGAGGATTGTCAATAACAGGAGGATGAGCAGGCTGGCGTGCATCCGCACGCGGATGCCGAACGCCGTGAACAGCGGGACCGACCCGGTCAGCAGCCACATCAGGGGATTGCTCGCCCCGCGGCTCGAATCCCGGTAGTACGATCGATCCTGCCATCCCATGGCCGAAGAACCTCTCTCATTCGCCCTTGTGGAACCGGTCGAACATCAATAGCGTGCAGATCGTCTTGCCGTCGTGGATCCGCCCGCCCTTGACCATGCGGACGGCGTCGTCCAGCGATGTTTCGACGACCTCGATCTCCTCGCCTTCCTCCAGCGCCGCCTGCTGCTTCTCCAGATCATAGGCCGCGAACGCGTACATCTTCTCGGTCAGGATGCCCGGGGAGGTGAAGAAGTTCCCGAGGGGTTTCATGCGACCGGCGAGGTACCCGGTTTCCTCCAGAAGCTCGCGGCCGGCGCAATTCATCGGATCTTCGTTCTTCTCCAGCGTTCCGGCAGGCAACTCGATGAGCACCTGACCGACCGTATAACGACGGTTGCGGATCAGCAGGATCCGCCCGTCCGGCAGGATTGGGAGGATCACGACCGCCCCGGGATGCACGCAAACCTCGCGCCGGACTCGCGTGCCCTCGTCATTTTCGAGGTGGTGCAGTTCCAGGCGGACCTTGCTGCCGTCGTAAATGACCTGTTTCTCGATGAGGCGATAGGACATGCCCGCAATTATAGCTCGGGCCCAGATGCGGGATATGGCGAAGTTTGCCGTCAACTCGTCGCGGGGCGGGCAGAGTGGAATGGCGAAGCGCCGATCCGTTTGCGGCGATTCCTGAATTGAATCCGCGGGCATCGGGACATACCTTACGACCGGTTCGCGCCGCATTGCCGCTGCCGCACGCGACCATCGTCCGCGCCGCCGCCGCCGTGTCCCATGAACGTCGCCCTCCTGTTCCTCCAGGTCACGCTGATCGTCGCGCTGGGGCGGCTTATCGGGCTGGTCATGGTCCGGCTCCGCCAGCCCCAGGTGATCGGCGAGATGATCGCCGGGATCATGTTCGGGCCGTCGCTGCTCGGGTGGGTGGCGCCCGGGGTATATGGGGAACTGTTCCCATCGGCGTCCTGGCCGTTGCTCAACGTGCTCTCGCAGGTCGGCGTCGTCTTCTTCCTCTTCCTGATCGGCCTGGAGCTCGACCCGCGCCTGGTGCGGTCACAGGGGCGGGCTGCGGTGTCGGTCGCCGGCGCGTCGATCGTCGCGCCGTTCGTCCTGGGGGTGGCCCTGACGTTCGTCCTTTTCCCGCCGCTGTTCCCGCCGAGCACGCGCTTCGTCGCGGCGGCGCTGTTCATGGGGGCGGCGATGAGCGTGACCGCGTTCCCCGTGCTGGCGCGGATCCTCGCCGAGCGAAACCTGCACCGCACAAACGTCGGGGCGCTGGCGATCACGTGCGCGGCATTCGCGGACACGGCGGCGTGGTGCATGCTTGCGGTCGTCGTCGCGGTCACCCGTTACGAGAACGTCCGCAAGGCGCTCTGGACCGCCTGCTTCGCCGCCCTCTACCTCGTCGCAATGTTCGGCGTCGTCCGGCCGTTCCTGCGCCGGATCGAGGTCGTCTACGACCGCCAGAACCGCCTGTCACAGCCGATCGTCTCGATCGTCATCATGCTCGTGCTGGTGTCGGCGTATACCGCCGATCAGATCGGCCTTCACGCGCTCTTCGGCGGGTTTTTGATGGGGTGCGTCATGCCCAAGGGGACCCAGTTCGTCCGGCATCTGTCGGAGAAGCTGGAGGACTACACGGTCGTGTTTCTCCTACCGATCTTCTTCGCCTTCGCCGGACTGCGAACGCAGCTCGGCCTGCTGAACGCCACGCCGATGTGGGGATATACGGCCTTGATCGTCCTCGTGGCGACGGTGGGGAAGTTCGGCGGGAGCGCCCTGGCGGCCCGCGCGGCGGGCGTCGACTGGCGCGAGGCGTCGGTCATCGGGATCCTCATGAACGCGCGCGGCCTGATGGAGCTGGTGATCCTGACCGCCGGCGTGGAACTCAGAATCATCCC
>DATBFY010000083.1:0-9103 GCA_036558265.1 Tepidisphaeraceae bacterium
AAACAAATTGCACAGCGACGTGTTCTTCTTATGGACCAGGTGCCGACCACCCTTGATCGTCCCGCCGCCCTTTCCCGCCAAGACCAGCGGAAGGTTGCGCGGGTTGTGGCTGTTGCCATCGCGCATGCAACTGCCGAAGAGGAGCATGGAGTTGTCTAAAAGTGTGTTCTCCCCTTCCTTGATCGCCGCCATCTTGTCCAGCATGTACCGGAACTGTTCGACATGCCACCGGTTGATCCGCGCGTACATCTCCAGCGTCGCCTTCTCGTTCTTGTGGTGGCTGATCTCGTGATGACCGCCCTTGACCCCCTCCAGCCACGAGAAATTCTTGGGCGACACGCCATTGCCGAACATGAACGTCGAGACCCGCGTCGAATCCGTCCAGAACGCCAACACCATCAAATCCAGCATCAGCCGCACATGATCGGTGTGGTCGCCGCTGCGCCGGACGTTGGCCGCCAGCTTCTGCCGCTCGGGGCTCGCCCAGGTGGCGATCCGCTTGTCCAGCGCCTCGATTTCCGCCAGTGCCGCGGAAGGCAGCTTGTTGTCCTCGGCCCGCTGCTTCGTGTTGAACTCGATGCGTTTCTCGACCGCGCGCACCGAGTCGAAATACTCGTCCAGCTTCCGCTGATCGGCCCTGCCCACCCGCTGCCGCAGCGAATGCGCATCCTCCGCCACCAGGTCCAGGATGCTCCGGTCATCCGCCGGCGTCCCGATCGCGTCGCCTCCGCTCCGGAACAACCGATCGAAGGCCAATCGCGGGTTGATCTCCTTCGCCAAGGGCGACGTCGGCGTCGCCCAGGCGATGTGCGACCCGTAAAGCGCCGTGTACCCCACGTTGTTATCCACGAAATTCGTCACCGGCTCGATCCCCAGCTCCAGCGACGGCAGCGGCGTCTGGCTCCCCACCCGCTGCGCCGCCAACTGGTCCATCGATACCCCGCCGCTGCGCAGATCCTTCCCCGTCGTCTTGGTGATGGTTGTGCCGGTCAGGAACCCCGCCGTCTTCACGTAATGCCCATCCCCGCCGACCGAGCCCGCGTTCCACAGCTCCGTCAGCACCAGCAGGTCGTCCTTGTGCTTCGCAAGCGGCGTCAGGATCGGCGACAGTTCGAACTCCCGACCCGCCGCCTTAGGCGCCCACTGCTCGGTGTTCACGCCGTTGGCCATGTACAGCACGGCCATCCGCACCGGCAGCTTCGCCGCCGCGCCGGCGCCAGCCGCCGCCGCCGCGGTCTGCGGCGCGAACGCCCCCATCGCCTCCAGCAGCGGCAAACCCACCACCGCCCCCGCCGCTCCACGCAACATCGTCCGCCGTGAAATCGCTCGCATCGAAATACCTCTCGCCTTGCCGAGTGGGGCAGACATTCTTGTCTGTCTCGCGTGTGCGAGTGGGGACATTCCTGTCCCCCGAGCACACGCGATCGGGCCGCGCGCCTTCACGACCCATTCCGCCGATACCGGAACGGATAACTCTTCGCGATCGCCGCCACCAGCACCGAACTCTTATACTCCGATCGGCCCAATTCGTCCGTAATCTTCTTGACCGGCCCCTCGTCGTAATCCTCCAACCCTCGGCCCAGCGCGTACGCCAGCATCTTCTTGGTCACGGTCCGGGCGAAGTCGCCCTTCTTTCGCAGCAGGATCGCCTTGAGCTGTGCCGGGCCGGTGAAGGTCTCGCCGCTCGCGAGTCTCCCCTCCGCATCGACCCTGATCCCGCCAACCTCCGTCCGCCAGCGACCGATCGGGTCGAAATTCTCCAATCCGAACCCCAGCGGATCCATCCGCGCATGACACGAGGCGCACGCCGGATCCGCCCGATGCTTCTCCAGCCGCTTCCGGAAAGTCAGTCCGTCCGTCACCGCGTCGTCCGCCGGCAATTTGGGCAAATCGGGCGGCGGGGGCGGCGCCGAGGCGCCCAAAATCGTCTCCAGCACCCACTTGCCCCGCAGCACGGGACTGGTCCGCAACGGAAACGACGTCACCGCGTGGATCGCCCCCAGCCCCAGGATTCCCCCGCGCGTGTGATCCGCCCCCAGCGTCACCCGCTGAAGATCCTCCCCCTTCACGTCCGGCAAGCCGTAAAACCGCGATAACCGCTTGTTCAGATAGGTGTAATCCGAGTCGATCAGCGTCGTGATCGGCCGATCCTCCCGGAACACCGAATCCACGAACGCCACCGCCTGGTCGTACATCGCGTCCCGAATCACCGTCGTGAACTCCGGGAACTTCTTGCGATCCGGGTTCGCCGTCGTCCGCAGCGCGTTGAACGTCAGCCACTGCCCCCCGAAATACTCCGCCAGCGCCTTGGACCTGGGATCGTTGAGCATCCGCCGCACCTGGGCGTCGATCACCGCGTCCTCGTGCAGCGTTCCCTTCTTCGCCAGGTCAAAGAGCTCATCATCCGGCATCGACGACCAGATGAAGTACGACAGCCGCGACGCCAACTCGTAATCGCTCACCGGGTACGGCTCGTTCGACTCGCGATCCTTCTCCACCCGGAAGAGGAAGTGCGGCGACACCAGGATCGCCTTGCCGGCCAGTTTCACAGCCTCCTCGAATCCCATCCCGCGCTGCTCCGCCCGGTCGAAGAGCGCCAGATACCGATCGACCTCTTTCGCTTCGACCGGCCGGCGAAACGCGCGGAAGGCCAGGTGCTCGATGCACTCGCGCGCGGCCTGGCGCTTGGCCTTATTGCCCTCGGGCCGCGCCACCAGCAGCTTTCCCTTCTCCGCGCCGGCCATCACCTCGCCGGCGGCCTTGAGATACATCTCCATCAGCACGGGCGGGACGAAGAGGGTGTCGGCGTTGTTGTCGAACCCGGCCCCGCCGCCCCCGTCCGCCGGGAACGCATCCGCCGGGTGCGAATAGACACCCAGCAGATCGCGCACCGTGTTGTTGTACTCCTGCCGGTTCAGCCGGTGAATCGTGACCCGGCCGGGGTCCTTGGGCAGCTTCGACCAGTCGAGATGATCCAGGCGGTACGTGACGTAGGTGATGAGCAGCTCCCGCTCCGCCGGCCTGGGTTGCGGCTTGCTTTCCGGGGGCATGGTGTAGTCCCCCAACTGCTCGAGGACGGTTCGCCAGAGCTTCGGGTCCGCCTGCACCGCCGAATCGTCGGCAAATCCGCCCAGCTTCACATCCCCCTTGTGTTTGTCACCCCCGTGACAGTTGTAGCAATACGTCTGAAGCAGCGGGCGGACGTCTTTCCCAAACGCCAGGCCCGCAGGTTCAACGGCCCGCGCCGCAACCGCGCCGCAAAGCAACACGGCCACCAGGATCATCGCGCGACAGGTCATCCGCAACGTACTATCCCGCCCACCCGCGGGAGTTGAATGTCATCGCCCGAGCCGACCTAGGCGCATATAAAAAGCGACGCCCCCGTTGCGGGGGCGTCACTCGAATGGCTGTCCGAACGGGAATGGCACCGCCCGGACCAGGGAGAGGAGATTGTGCGGTCGATGCGCGCCGAGCGGACCGGGGCCTGTTGGTTGCCCGCCTCCCGCGCGCCTCGCGGATCGTCGCGCTGCGCGACCGCGAACGTCCGTGTCGAGTTAAATATCGTTCTCCATCAATCCTCGCGATCCTTCCTCGGTCCTTCCGCCGGGCCTCACTCGAAAAATCCCGAACTCTGCAACGTGTTCGTCGGCGACAGCATCGGCTGCGCGGGCGCCACCGGGGCGTACACCGGCACCGACTGCACGGCCTGCACCGGCGGCGGGGAGGTGTACATGTAGACCTGGGCGAACAACGACTGCGGACTGGGCAAAACCTGATCCAGCGACTGCAACCGCACCATCGCCGTCACGTCCACCTTCTGGTAACCCGAGCCTTCGGGCTCGATCGTCACCGACCGGTCCGCCGACGCCTGCGGATCCGACAACCCCATCGTGCTCGCGATGGGAGTCGAGCTGCTACTGATCCCCAACGTCTCGGCCGCCCGCGTCGAATCCTTGCTCTGGTAGAAGCTTACTACCAGATCCTGCCAGGACATCTGCCGGCCCGAACCGCTCACCGCGGCGCGAACTTTCAGCGACAGGAAGTCACCGAATCCCTCGCTGGGGATCGTCAGGTGAACCGGCGGCGCATTGCCGACGGTCCACGTGACGTCGCCCGGCTCGGCGACCATGTGCACCTGCACCCAGTCGCTGTCTACACCGTCGGAAACCTGGTCATCCCACCGCGTATGACCGAATGCTGTATCACCTTGGGCGTCACCGGCGGCGAGTTCCGGAATGCCCTCATTCGTGCCATTTGCTCCTATTTTCAGCTCAGCATAGACGCAATAACCCGAAAAATCCGTGGCTACCATTCGAACCTGTCTTTCCGGGCGCCATTTCGGCCCTCCTCATCCCTGCCCGATGCATTTTCGCCCCTATCGCTGCTGCAGCGCGGCCATTCACCTTGCTTAATGCGCTCGGCGCGCCGCGCTCACGTAAATAATTCATACGATTTTTTGACGGGAACAGCAGTGGGCGGGAAATTGAGGAGGAAATCGGCAGCCCTACTTCGTCTCGTCCTTCACCTGAACTACGCGGAAACCCAGATCCTCACGCCGGGCATTAGGGAGGGCCTGGTCCCTGGCCGAAGATCGACAATCCAACGGGTTTTTAAGATACGACCCCCCGCGAATCACATGCGGACCCGCAGATCCGGTCAAAACCGGATTCTGAGAGAATTCCAAATAGTCTTTCACATACACGTCCAGACACCACTCCGCGGCATTACCGTGGAAGTCGTGCAGCCCCCAGTCGTTATCGCCGCGCAAGCCCCCCGTGTGCAGCCTGCCCCCTCCGCCGGGTGTGACCTTTGTCCATCCCATCGAGTTGGCATCGCCATTGCCGGCAAACGGCTCCATTGACCCCGCACGACACGCATATTCCCACTGCGCCTCGGTCGGTAGCCGGTATTTGCGGCCCTCGCGCTTGCTCAGTTCCTCGCAAAACGCATTCGCCTCGTCCCATGTGACGTGGGTCACCGGCAAATGGCGATCGGCCCCTGCCATCCCCTCAGCCAGTGTTCCCATCACCTGCTCATACTGCTCGACCGTCACTTCGCAGTCGCTGACCCAGAACGGCTGGGTCAGCCGCACCTCGTGGATGTGCTCGTCATCCGCCCACAGTGGCGACGGGTAGCGGGATGCCGACCCCATCATGAACCACCCGGGTGGCACGAGCATCATCTTCATCCCGATGCTGTTCTGCATCGTCGGAAGCCCTGCCCGGTGCCGGGTCGGAATATTACTCCGCCACGGCTGGCTCCGCGCCAGCCATACCCCTGCAACCACCAGGCACGCCACCGCCACCCAGACCGCCGGCCGGATCCACCGCTGCAGCGGAAGGAAAAAGCCCTCTCCCGCCGTGACCGCCCGACCTTCCAGCAGCGACTCCAGGTCCCGCGCCAGCTCCGCCGCCGTAGCGTAGCGCCGCGCCGGCGCCTTCGCCAGCGCCTTGGCCAGGATCGCCTCAAGCGCCCCCACCCGCGTGAACCGCACCGACGTCCACCGCAGCGGCGCGGGCGGCGTCATCGTGATGTGCCGCACGATCTCCGTGATCGAGCCCGCCACCGGGTACGGGAAGCGCCCGGTCAGGCACTGGTACAGGCACACCCCCAGCGCGTAAACGTCGCTCCGCGCGTCCACCTGGGCCGAGCCCCCGCCCGCCTGCTCGGGACTCGTCCACGGCAGCGAACCCACCACCTGCCCCGCCATGGTCAGCACCGTCGCCGATTCCGGCCCCGGCCGGTCGTGGTCCAGGATGCGCGCCAGCCCGAAATCCAGCAGGTGCGGCTCGCCGCGCGAGTCCACCCGGATGTTGGACGGCTTCAAGTCGCGATGAACGATGCCCAGGCGATGCGCCTCCTGCACCGCATCCGCGATCTTGACGAACTTCCGCAACAACCCCACCGGAAAATCCGCCTCCGCCAGTTGCGCCTCCGCCGCGTACTCGTCCAGGGCGCAGCCGTCCACGAACTGCATGACCAGGAAGAACGAGCCGTCGGCGCTGCGCCCGCGGTCGAGGATGCCGACGACGTTGGGGTGGTCGAGGGCGGCCAGTGCCTGCGCCTCGCGCTCGAAGCGCGCCCGGTGTCGCGCGCCGGCGAGCGGGCCACCGGGCAGGATCTTGATCGCCACGCGGCGTCCGGTCACCTCCTGCACGGCCTTGTAAACCGTCGCCTGCCCGCCCCGGCTGATCTCCGAGAGGATCTGGTATCCCTGGATGACAAGGGGCGGGATCTCGAGCGCGTCGGCGTCGCCACCGGCGCCGGCGGCGTCATCGGGGGCGGCAATGGGGGATTCGATCTTTTCCGGATCGATCGGGTCGAGCGGTCGGTCGATCGGCCCGGCCTTCTGCGCCGCCAGGAACGCCCGCCGCAGCATGCGCAGGCCTTCGAGCTCTTCGGTGAGCTGCGGCTGGAGGTCGGGGTGCTCGGCGAGGATGCGGTCGTCGCTGAGCACCTCGCCACGGGCGCGTCGGGACATGACGTCGGCCATCACGCGGCGCAGTTCGGAATCACGACGCGCCCGTTCGAGGGCGTCGGACGAACTGCTGTCTCCGACCACCGCAACGGCGGACGCGGACAGGCCGGCGCCGTCCGCCTCTCCGGCGTCGGCGGCGGCGGTGCGCAGCGTCATGTTCGAGTCGGTCGGTTTCATCGGTCCGCGCCTACACCGCGGCAACCGCGGCGCGATCGCCGCGCTTCCTAATCCCGCGCGTCCAAAAGGTACATCGATACCGAGCGCAAGTCGCGCCGCACGACTTTGAGCGCCCGGTTGCACAGCATGTGGATGGCCCGCTCGGACCGTCCCATCTGTCCCGCGATCTCCCCGGGCGAGAGCCCCTGGAGGTAGCGAAGGCTCAGCGCCTTTCCAAGGTCCGGTGGCAGACGGTTGAGCGATTGCTCCAGCGCCGCCATGAACTCGTGCCGCGCCGCCGACCGGCTCGGGGTCCGCCGGTGACTCGCCAGTTCCGCCAGCATGGCGACGATCGATGCGCCCTGTGCGGCATGCTCGGCCCCACCGCCTCGCCGTGCCGCCCGACGCATGCGCAAAAGTTGCGCGATCCGGTGCCGAGCGATCGTGACCAGCCAGCGGTACGCCGAGCTGTCGTCAGTCGCCCGGAACTGCGCCAACCGCCGAAACGCCTCAAAATAACTGTCCTGAAGGATGTCGTTGGGGTCCACCCAGGCTTGTAACTCTGGCGGGAGGTGGCGCTTAACGTACGCCAGCACGCGGGCTCGCTCGGCGAACAACAAGAGCTCGGCGGGCTCAGTGGTGGCGCACGCGGCTTCCCCTGACAGGGATGGATTGGCTACGACTTCCATACGACGAATTGACGCAATGGCCCGGGAGACAGGTGAACACATACTAGATTACCCGGCAGGGTTCATCTCCACAAACCTAATCTCTGCACGTTGTGGCCTAAACCGGAAAACCTCAGGGATTTTCTGCATCCAATGGCGACCAAATGCTATCCAGCGTGCTCTTGCCGGTCGTCGGATCAACCAGTTCCTTCTCGGTCTTGAGGGCCACGTGCCCGTCGGCATATCCGATGTTGAGCGCGCCGATCGCATCGGTTCCACTCCCGGCCGAGCGGGACGGACGATGCCGGTCGAAGCTCAATTCCGAGGTCGATTTACCAAACACCCCGATTTCGACCGGCGGCGAGATTCCGCCCGCGCCGCCGAAACGCTGGCCCGCCGTGGTTCCGAGGTACCCGACGACCGGAGCCGCTTCGCGGCCTTTGAGGTCCGGATCGTACAGAGACCACGACTCAACCATCAGGATCACCCGTGAGCCGTCTCGCGGCGCCCCACCCCAGAGCTTGCCGCGCGGCGGGGTCGTCGCATCGATAAAGCTATCGACCTTGCTGCTCATCCACACGTTCATCGAATAGGAGCGCTTGGCCCCGGGGCGATCATCCGGACAGGTGAACACGCTGCCGATCGTGGGCCCCTCCTTTGACACATATCCCCCGGCCCGTTCGACGTCATACCAGTTCAGTCCTGGCGAAGGACTGCTGAGATTGGTCGGGAATTTTCCCTTGTTCTCGGCGGCGTATCCGAAGATGGCGATGCACATCTGCCGCATGTTCGACGCGCACTGGACGGTACGCGATTGCCGCCGCGCTCCGGCGAGGGAGGGCAGCAGGATCGCGATCAGAACCGCGATGATGCCGATCACGACCAGCAGTTCGACCAGTGTGAATGCTGTACGGGTTCTGTCGCGCAAGGTTGTCGCGGAGGAGGCATCCGCCGACCGGTTCATCGATTCACCTTGTGCTGGATACGTTCGATTTGAGGCTTACGCCCGTAAACCGTGCGTGCGTCGTTACCGTCTGAAACACGCACTTTGTGCATTAGCGGCGTCTCCCCCACCGCAGGAACGCACAATCGCGCCTTATACCCGGCCTGCCGAATCACCGCCAGCGAAACCTGCCGCGTGATCGGCGAAAACTCGTGGACAATCCCAAAAGGCAGGCGCCGGCTATGGCTGTGGCCGGTTCGGGCACGAAGTTAATGGTCATGGCGGCGACGTTTGCCGCATTCTCAGCCATAACCACGTCCACTCCGCTGTTCTCTACTGGTGGATCGATGTCCGGGTTCAGTCGCAAAAAGACATATTTTCCGGCACCCGATCCGTCCACGCCGTACTGCGAATTAAGCCAGGTGACGAGACTGGTATTGGCCGCGGGATCGGTCGTAATCAGGGAGACCGGGGGCTGAACGGTGTCTGCGGGGAGGATGTTGTCCTCGATAAGGGTTGCGGCGGGATCCAGCGGCCCGAAGAAGGCGTCGGTGGACTGCACCGCAGGATCACTGCGGGCTGGCAGGGCGTAAAGATCGATGTTGTACGCCGGATGCTGACGGTCGAGTGAGACGACAAAGGACAACGAGGCATCGGTGACCGGCGAGAGGCCCAGTGGGGGAGTGGGGAGTTGGAAGACGTAGACCACCGCGCGGCCCCCCTCGCCGGGCGATGTCGTGGACGCACCAACGCGACCGGTCAGCAAGCCGTTGCTGATGGTGCCGTCGTGGCGCAGGCCGGCATCCGCAGGGTCCGCCAGCACGATGGCCGCGCGTGCAGGCGCGGCGACGACCCAGA
>DATBFY010000084.1:0-1670 GCA_036558265.1 Tepidisphaeraceae bacterium
CGAGCGGCCGCCGATTCGCAAATCGAACTGCGAATCGATGCCAGGCCGAAGTTCGATCGGCAACCTGTGGAAACGCGACGGTACGACGGTCTCGGGGAAGCCGCGGCCCCTTACCTGGCCCGCGCCTTGCGCGACCCGGCCCGCAGCAACCTCGCGCTCAACACGCTCGAGTCCCTGGGTTCGGCGGGCGCGACGGCCATGGGGGAGGCGCTTCGGACCGATGACTCCACTCTGCGCTTTCGAATCTGCGAGCGCCTGGCCGCAATGAGCGGCGCCGGCGAGACTGCGCTACCGGCCCTGGGCGATCTGCTGGACGATCCCGACCCCTTGGTACGGCTCTGCGCCCTGCGGACGATCGACCGGATCGGCGCGATCCGCGCGTATCCCACGATCGCCTCCCGCATCCGATCGCTTGCGGGCGACCCGATCGGCGTCGTGCGAGTCGAGGCGCAACGAATCGCCCAGTTGCGAGGGCTGTGGCACGAGTGATGGCCGGTCGTTCCATGGACGCCTGAGGCGGATTATCCCCCTGTTCCCAACCGCCGCGCGCTCCCTATACTGCTCCGCTGCGTTGGTTTTCGAGCGCACCGCAGCACGGAGTCACGAACCATGAATGTTCTCGTCGCCGGCGGCGCCGGTTATATCGGGTCGCACACGGTCAAGCGCCTCAAGGAGGCGGGTCACAACCCGGTCATCTACGACAACGGCGTCCGCGGGCACCGTGCCGTCGCCGATATCCTCAAGGTTCCCACGGTCTGGGCCGACCTCAACGATAAGCCCAGGCTCGGGCAGACGCTTCGCGAGTACAAGATCGACGTCGTGATGCACTTCGCCGCCTACGCGTACGTCGGCGAGAGCGTGGAGCGGCCGCTCGACTACTACCACAACAACGTCGCGACGACGATCAGCGTGCTCGAGGCGATGGGCGAGGCGAACGTCAACGGCTTGGTCTTCTCCAGCACCTGCGCCGTCTACGGCGACCCGGAGAAGATCCCGCTCACCGAGGAGGAAAAGAAGGCGCCCGTATCGCCTTACGGGCGCAGCAAGTGGATGGTGGAACAGATCCTTCAGGACTACGCGGTCGCCAACAAGAGCTTCCGGTTCTCGTCCCTGCGCTACTTCAACGCCAGCGGCTGTGCGATGGACGGCAGCCTGGGCGAAGACCACCGCCCCGAGACCCACCTGATCCCGGTGATCCTCCAAACGATCCTGGGCAAGCGCCCGGCGCTTCATCTCTACGGCACGGACTACCCGACGCCCGACGGCACGAACGTCCGCGATTACATCCACGTGGATGACCTGGCGGACGCCCACATCGCCGCGATGACGCGCCTCAAAGCCGCCGAGCCGATCGTATGCAACCTGGGGACGGGAAAGGGATTCTCCAACCGTCAGATCATCGCCGCGGTGGAAAAGGTCACGGGGAAAAAGGTGCCAGTCGAGGTGCACCCCCGACGCCCCGGGGACGCGATCGCCCTCTACGCGGACCCCAGCCGCGCGAGGAAGCTGCTGGGCTGGGAGGCGAAGTACAAGGACCCGGAGACGATCATCCGTTCGGCCTGGAACTGGTTCAGCAAGCATCCCGACGGCTATCCGGATTGATAACCGGGGCCTTGGCGCGACGGATCGCCCCCGCGCTAATTCTGCGGGGCCGCGGGGTATGCTGGCCG
>DATBFY010000085.1:0-2600 GCA_036558265.1 Tepidisphaeraceae bacterium
CCACTTGCCGGTGAGATAGGTCGATTGCACGGTCGTGGTGACGGCCGGAACAACCGGTTCGATGGTCGCCAACCCATTGCCCATGCGGAATGCGTGCAGGCGAGGGGTGTTGCGCGCGTCGAGCAGGGCGGGCGAGAGGCCGACCACGTTGATCACGACGGTTTTTCGCATCGTGGCGGTGGTTTACCGCCAAGCACCGCCCAACGCCACCGCGCAGGTCTTGTTCGGATCAGAATGATTGCGAATCTGGTAATTCCCTGATGGGCGTGACGTCTGATTGAGGTAGAACGCTACGAAGGAGGTTTACGATGCAGGTCTTCGAATCACTCGAATCGCGAATGTTGCTGGCGGCGGGCGCATTGGACCCGACGTTCGGCAGTGGCGGAAAAGTGCTGACCGGGTTTGCGGGAACCGCCTTCGCCGGCGCGCGGGATGCGGCCCTGCAATCCGACGGAAAAATTGTCGTGCTGACCGAGGATAACGACCCCGCCAGCGCGCGGCTGGTCCGCTTCTCGGCCAACGGCCAGGCGGACAACACGTTCGCCTCCGGCGGCGCGGCGCTACTGGGCTTCCAACCCGCGGCGTTCGCGGTGCGGACGGACAACAAGATCGTCGTGGCCGGGTACGACCCGGCCAACCTGAAGAACCTGCTGCTGGCGCGGTTCAACGCCAACGGGCAGGTTGACACGAGCTTTGGGGGAGGGGACGGGCAGGTCAGTCAGCCGTACTTCGGCGGGGATCAGACGGGCTCCAAGACGGTCAACAAGATCCTGGTTCGCCCGGACAACAACCGCGTCTACGTGCTGGGGGACGTGGATCGGTTCAGCTCGGGACTGACGCAGTTCGCGCTCTCGGCGTTCGACGACTCAGGGGATCCGTACGCGCAATTCGGCGACCAGTACGTCAACGGCACGACAACGGAGTTCGGCTACACGAATCATCTCACCGACGCGGTGCTCACGTCCGACGGGCACATCGTCGCCGTCGGAACGATGACCGTCAGCGACAGCCATCATCCGAACGTCCAGCAGGACTTCGCCGTCGCCCGCTACGACGAGCACGGCCTGCTCGACTCATCGTTTTCCGGCGACGGCAAGCTGCTGATCGACTTCGGCGATTACCCGCGCAGCGATCCGAACTCGGAGACCGACGACGCGTTCGATTTCGCGCAATCGGCGACGCTCGATCCGGCCGGCAACCTGCTAGTGGTCGGCTACTCGCATGACCCGACCGACAACGATCCGTTTTACACGGCCGTGGCGCGGGTCAAGCCGGACGGCAACCTGGATGCGACGTTCGGCCCCGGTGGGGCTGACGGTGACGGGCGGGTGACGCTGGCATTGACCGCGCAGAGCTTCCCGCAGCACGAGATCGCCGCGCTGTCCAACGGTAAGCTCCTGCTAGGCACCGAGGTGCCCGGCGCGGACGGCGAGGATTTCGGGTTGGCAAGGTTGAAGGCCGACGGCTCGCTCGACGGGTCGTTTGGCAGCGCCGGCGTGGCGCGGACGGATTTCGAGGGCATCGACCTTCCGAACCGCCTCCTGATCCAGTCCGGTGATCGGGCGATCCTGGCGGGCTCGTCAGTCGAGTCCTTTTTGGGGGGCGGAATGGGATCGTCGGAGCTCGCGATGGCGCGTTACACGCTGGACGAGACGACGCCGCCCCCCGCGCAGACCCCGTTCGGCGGCACGCCGTGGGCCCTCCCGGGCGTACTGGAGTTCGAGGACTTCGACAACGGGGGCGAGGGGGTCGCCTACCACGACACCGACGCGGTCAACCAGGGCGAGGCCTGGCGCACTACCGGTGTGGACATCCAGCGCGTCCCGAACAACAGCAACGATTTCACGCTCGCCTTTGCCAAGGCGGGCGAGTGGACCGAGTACACGATCAACGCCGCCCAGACGGGCACGTACAACGTCGACATCACTTACGCCTCCCTCAAGGGCGGCGGCAAGTTCCACCTGGAGGTCGATGGCAAGGCCGTCACACCGGTGATCACGGTCAAGTCCACCGGCGACTGGCAGTCGTACCAGACCTTGCCGCTGAGCGGCATCAACCTGACTGCGGGCCAGCACGTGCTGCGGCTGGCGATGGACGGCAACGACTCGACCGGCTACGTCGCCAACTTCAACCGGGCGCGGTTCGCGCAGGCGGGTACGCGGTCGCCGTTCAACGGCGCGCCGTTTATCCCCAACGTGCAGATCGAGGCCGAGGACTACGACAGGGGCGGGGAGGGGGTGGCGTACCACGACACCGACGTGCAGAACGTGGGATTCAGCTACCGGACCAACGAGGGGGTGGACGTGCAGCCGGCGGGGGACACGGGCGGTGGGCTCAACGTCGGGTACGCGAAGGCGAGCGAGTGGCTGATTTACTCGCTGAACGTGCAGACGCCGGGGACGTTCGGGATGCAGGTGCGCGTGGCCAGTTTGAAAGGCGGCGGGCGGTTCCACTTCGAGATCGACGGCAGGACCGTCGCCAGCTTCACGGCGCCCAACACCGGCAACTGGCAGAAGTACGTGACGCTCAGCTCGGCGAAGAACATCAGCC
Organism: Tepidisphaeraceae bacterium; assembly: GCA_036558265.1. GTDB lineage: Bacteria > Planctomycetota > Phycisphaerae > Tepidisphaerales > Tepidisphaeraceae > RYN-433. The sequence continues at coordinate 2,551 of DATBFY010000085.1, forward strand.
TCGCGGCCGGCGCGCACACGCTGCGCCTGGTGATGGATGCAAATGACTCG
>DATBFY010000086.1:0-4225 GCA_036558265.1 Tepidisphaeraceae bacterium
CGATCATGGACCTGGCGAACCTGCGGCTGGTCGAGCCGTTGGGCTATCTCGACTTCATGAAGCTCGTCGCCCACGCCCGGCTCGTCCTGACCGATTCCGGGGGCATCCAGGAGGAGACCACGGTCCTGGGCGTGCCGTGCCTCACGCTGCGGAACAACACCGAGCGCCCCGCGACGGTGGATGAGGGCACCAACGTGCTGATCGGCCAGGACCCCGGCCGCATCCTCGCCGCCGCGCGACAGGCGCTCGCGTCGCCCCGGAATGCCGGCGCGGGCCGCGTGCCGGAGTTGTGGGACGGAAAAACCGCCGGGCGGATTCTGGACGTGTTGGTGCGCGGGTGATGAGGCGGACCGTTGGCGGCAAATAACGATGAACGCGTCGAGCAACATCTCGGTTCCACACCCTGCGACTGACGCGCCCGGTCGCCCGCGCTCGTTCGTGTCCCTGATGTATCACAACGTCACGCCCGACGACCACGCGTACCCGGACCTGAGCCCCTCTGCGACGTCCTACTTCGTCACCCGACGTACGTTCGCCGAGCAACTCGCCCAGATCAGGGTTTGTGGCGGGTCCGTTATGACTTGGGATGACCTGAAGCAATTCTACGACCCCGCACCGCCCGCCGCGCCCAGGCCCGCAGACTCGCCGGTGTTCATCACCTTCGACGACGGTTGGCGGGACTCGGTGGAAATCGGTGGCTCGACCCTTCAAGAGCACGGCTGCAGCGCGATCGTGTTCGTCACCACCGGTTTCCTCGACCGACCTCACTTCCTCTCGCGCCAGGAACTCGCCCGGTTGGATGCCGACGTTTTCCGCGTCGGCTCGCACGCGAAGACGCACCGCATGCTCAGCCTCCTGGACGACACGGAGATCCGCGCGGAATTGTCCGACTCCAGGAAGTGCCTCGAGGACGCGACGGGCCGCGAGGTCGACGCCATCTCGATCCCCAGCGGGGCCGTGGACCGACGCGTCCGACGGATCGCCGCCGAGTGCGGGTATCGCTTCCTCTTCGATTCCGAGGTCCGCGTCAACCGTCGGGGTGACAGCCCGATGGCGATCGCCCGCGTGGCCCTGATGAACACGACGCCCCTGTCCACGTTCCGGCGCTACGTCACCCAGCGAATCACCCGCGAACGGGTTCGGCGAGCGGTCCTCCAGGCGCCCAAGCGGCTGCTGGGACTCCGCCGTTACGAGCGCCTCCGCCGCCGCCTGCTCGGTGAGCAGCGCGGCCAACGAGTGACTCACGAGTCGTAACGAAATTCATGACCGCGACGATCCTCGAAATCTGCTTCTGGGCGAGCGCCGCCCCCGTGGTCTACACCTACGTGCTCTACCCGCTCGCGCTCGCCTGCGCCGCGCGCTTTTGCGGGCGTCAGGTAAAGCGTGAACGCTTCACGGGCAACGTTTCGATCGTCCTCGCGGCCCACAATGAGGCCGGCCGGATCGCCGCCCGTCGGGACGAGCTGGCGTCGCTGCTGACCTCGGCGGGAATCGACGGCGAAGTCTTGATCGTCTCCGATGGCTCGGACGACGGCACCGCCGCCGCGGCCCGCGACGGCGCCCCCGCGCACGTCCGCATCATCGAGTTGACCGAGAACGTCGGAAAGGCACGAGCCTTGAACCACGGCTGCGCCGCCGCCACGGGCGACGTCCTGGTCTTCGCCGACGCCCGCCAACGCTGGGCGCCCGACGCGCTCCCCCTCCTGCTGGAGAGCTTCGCCGACACGACCGTCGGCGGCACGAGCGGGGACCTGTGCTTGGAATCCGCCCCGGGCATCACCGCGGGCGTCGGCCTCTATTGGCGGTACGAGAAGACCATTCGCAAGCTCGAAAGTCGCATCCACTCGACCGTCGGCGCCACCGGCGCCATTTGCGCCTGCCGACGACACCTGTTCCGCCCCATCCCCCCACGCACGATCCTTGACGACGTGTACGGGCCGATGCAGGTCGTCATGCAGGGATATCGCGTCATTCACGACGCGCGTGCCCAGGCGTTCGACCGCCTCCCCATCAAGTCCCGCGACGAGTTCCGCCGCAAGGTGCGCACGCTCAGCGGTAATTTTCAACTCGCCACAAGCGTCCCGGCGCTCCTCCTGCCGATCCGCAACCCGGTGTGGATTCAGTTCCTCTCCCACAAGCTCCTGCGGCTGGCGGTGCCGTGGCTCCTCATCGTCTTGCTCGTCTCGTCGGCCCTTGTGCCCAAGACGTTCTACCGGGCGGCGCTGGCCGTCCAGGCACTGGGCTATCTCGTCGCACTGGCGGGATTCAGCTCGCGCGTCGCATCCCGCTCGCGTCTCGTCTCGGCGGCGGCTTCGTTCCTGGTCCTCAACGCCGCGGCCTGGATGGGCTTTTGGGTATGGGTCCGCGGCGGGGCAGGAACCTCCTGGCGAAAGGTCACCTATGAGCCGACCCCATCCTGCGGCGCAACCCGTCCCGGCGCGGCTGCACAGGACATCCACGCCGAATCGTTCCTCCGCACCCCAGACGTGAACCACCAGTCCCGCGTCCACAACGAACTCATGTCATAACCGTCCCGAGCACGGCACCGCCCGGGATCACCGTATGGCCCAACGGAGTTGGCCTTCGTCCGTTCATCTAATCCCCTTTCTCACCACCGTCCTCCGGGCAGGCACACGGACGCGTCCGCTCCCGGCGAAGGCGGCGGTGGTGAAAGCCGCAAGCGGCAGTGCCGCGCTTGAGGTTCAGGAGTCCAGACCATGAGCCGCACCGTCAAGTCCGCGTCCCGTCACGACAGCAGCACCAGCCACATCACAGCCCGGCGCGTGAACCGCACCCGCGCGCTGCGAGACGTCGCCCGGCACTGGTACGCCGAAGCGCTCGAGCCCCGCATGATGTTGGCCGTCAACGCCATCGTCGCCGAGAACCAACTGCCAGGAACGCCCCAGAGCACCTGGGACGTCAACGGCTCTGGCGACCAGAGCATCCTGGGCTTCTCGACCGACATCAGCGCCAACGTCGGCCAGACCGTCAATTTCAAGATCAACGACACCTCCAGCGCGCCCTACCGCCTCGACATCTACCGCATGGGCTATTACCAGGGAAACGGCGCTCGACTGGTGGCGACGGTCCCGTCGAGCCAGACCACTCGCAAGGTCCAACCCAATCCGCTGACGGACAGCGTGACGGGACTGGTGGATTGCGGGAACTGGTCGGTGACGGCGTCCTGGGCCGTTCCGGCGTCGGCCGTCAGCGGCATCTATTTCGCCCGCGTCGTGCGCGAGGACACCGGTGGCGCCAGCCGCATCGTCTTCGTCGTCCGCAACGATTCCAGCCACTCCGACATGCTCTTTCAAACGTCCGACAGCACCTGGCAGGCATACAACCAGTATGGTGGCAACAGCCTTTACCTGGGCAATACGGTTCGTTTCCCCGGCCAATCCGACCCCAACCGCGCCGCCAAGGTGAGCTACAACCGCCCCCTCACCATCGACGGGGTCGATGGCGGATACGGGAGCTACAATTCCCCGTTCCACGGCGAGTACCCCATGGTGCGCTTCCTGGAACGCAACGGGTATGACGTCACCTACTTCACCGACGTCGACTCCGACCGCAACGGCACCCTGATCAAGAACCACAAGACCTACATGTCCGTCGGCCACGACGAGTACTGGTCCGGCGGCCAGCGAAACAACGTCGAGGCCGCCCGGGACGCCGGTGTCAACCTCGCCTTCTTCAGTGGAAACGAGAGCTTCTGGAAGACCCGTTGGGAGACCAGCCTCGACGGTTCCGGCACCCCCTACCGCACGCTGGTCTGCTACAAGGAAAGCAAGATCGGCGTCAAGCAAGACCCCTCCGGCGTTTGGACCGGCACCTGGCGCGACACGCGCCTCAGCCCCCCGTACGACGGCGGCCGCCCCGAGAACTCGATGAGCGGTGTCCTCTACATGAACGACCGCACGAACGTCGATCTCGGCATCCCCCTGAAGGTACCCTCGACCTTCTCCAGCTTCCGCTTCTGGCGCAATACCGCCGTCGCCAACCTCTCGGCCGGACAAACCGCCACCCTCAGCAACTACATCGTCGGCTATGAGACCGACGAGGACCTTGACAACGGCTTCCGTCCCGCCGGCCTCATCGACATGTCCGCGACGACCTTCAACACCGACGAGCACGTCGTCGTCCCCTGGGGCACCGATGTCGGCCCCGGTTCCAGCACTCACACGATCACCCTCTACCGCGCCCCCAGCGGCGCCCTGGTCTTCGG
>DATBFY010000087.1:0-8364 GCA_036558265.1 Tepidisphaeraceae bacterium
TCCCGACGAGCTCGCCTTGCTCGTCGGCGGCGGGGTCGGCATTCCGCCGATGCTCTACCTGGCCCAAAAGCTGCCCGGCCGAAGGGCGGTCGCCTTCTGCGGCACGCTCGCCCGCGACCTGCTCCCGCTGACGATCGCCCAGGACAGTTCGCCCCCGACCCCGGAATCCACCGACCCGCGCGACAACGTCGCCGAATTCGCCCGCTACGGCGTCGGCGCGGTCATCACCACCGACGACGGCTCCTACGGCTTCCGCGGATTCGTCACCCAGGCCCTGGAGCAATACCTCCAGCGGCTCAGCACTCAGCACTCACGACTCAGGACGGTCATCTACACCTGCGGCCCCGAGCCGATGATGAAACGCGTCGCCGCGATCGCAGCCGACCACGCCGTCGAATGCCAGGTCGCCGTCGAGCGCGCCATGGCCTGCGGCATGGGCACCTGCCAGTCCTGCTGCATCCGGCTCCGCCGCGACCCGGCGCGCGACGGCCAGGCGTTTGCCGGCAAGGATTGGATTTACAAGCTCGCCTGCACCGATGGCCCCGTCTTCCTCGGCAAGGACCTCCTCTGGTAACCCCGATCCTTCTCGCTTCCCGCTTCTAACTTCTGACTTCTCCCCTCATGACCACCATCGGCATGCATTACGACGTGATCCCCGGCAAGGAAGCCGAGTTCGAACAGGGCTTCCTCAAGGTCCTCGAGCACCTCAAGACCCTCCCCGGCCACCTCGAATCTCACATGTACGAGGACGTCGCCAGCGTCGGCTCGTACGTGATCCTCAGCCAGTGGGAGACCAGGGAGGCGTTCGAGCAGTTCATCCACAGCCCGGAGTTCAAGCAGGTCGTGGCCTGGGGCAAGGCCGAGATGCTCAGGTCGCGCCCCCGGCACAAGGTCTACCTGAACGCGCCATAGCGCTCAGTGCGCCGGTTTGGGCTCCGCCGGGACGACGACGCTGCGCACGTCGGGGATCCGCTCGCCGATCTTCACAAGCAGCTCGGTCAGTTGCTCCTTGTCCTTCTCCGAAAGCTCGGCCATCAGCTCGTGAAGCCGGGTAAAATAATCCGGCAGCATCCCATCCAACAGCGCCCGTGCGGTCGCCGTCAGCCGCACGACCGCCCGGCGGCGGTCCGTCCGATCCCCCTGGCGGTTGATCAGTTTTTCCCGCTCCAACCCCTCCAACAGCCCGGTCATGGTCGCCCGCGTCACGCCGGCCCGGTCCGCCAGCTCCGACGGGTTGACCCCCACCTCCGGGTGGCGGTTCAGGATCATCAGCACCGTGAATTTCCCCTGCGACATCCCATGCTTCTGCAAATAGCACTCAAAGGCGCTCAGCGTGTCCGTCGCCGTGCGCCACAGCACCAGGAACGCTTCCACCGCGCGCGGATCGATCTGCGGGTAACGCTCGGATTGCTTTCGAATCGACTCGTACTTGGGCAGGTCGCGCAGAAGGAACATGCAATTATCTTAACAAATAGAGCCGTATACGGAGAGGGGAAACCTTATTTCGCGTCAGGCCGGGCAGTAACGGTTTCTCGTTAAACCTCAGACACGGCAAGGAACGCCCAGGCCGTCCCCATATAAAGCGACGATCATGCCCCCGTCGCGCCCGGATTCTGCACCCATCGATCGGTCGCCGTGCCGATCGTTCTGCCACCTTGCGTTTGCCCCCGCCATTCGTAAAACCTGCCACCGTGCCCGACCTCTCGCTCAATCTTGCCGGACTCCACCTTAAGAACCCCACCATGACCTGCTCGGGCACCTGCGGCTACGCCTTCGAGTACGCCGATTTCATGGACTTGTCCCAACTGGGGGCGTTCGTCACCAAGTCCATCACCGCCGAGGAGCGCCCGGGCAACGAGCCCGCCCGCATCGTCGAGACCCGCGCCGGCATGCTCAACGCGATCGGCCTGGCCAACGTCGGCCTGAAGCGCTTCCTCTCGGAAAAGGTCCCGCTGCTCAAGAAGATGCCCTGCCCGGTCATCGTGAACGTCGCCGGGCATTCGTTCGACGACTACACCCAGACCTGCGCCGCGATGGACGGCCTGGACTGCGTCGCTGCCGTCGAGCTCAACGTCTCCTGCCCCAACGTCAAGGACGGCCTGACCTTCGGCACCCACCCCGGCCGACTCCGCGAGCTCACCGCCCAGGTGAAGAAGGTCCTCCCGCACAAACCGCTGATCGTCAAGCTCTCGCCCAACGTCGAGGACATCACCGCCACCGCCCGCGCCACCGTCGAGGGCGGCGCCGACGTCCTGTCGCTCGTTAACACCTTCACCGCGATGGCCATCGACATCTACAAGCGCCGCCCGCGCCTCGCCAACGTCACCGGCGGGCTCTCCGGCCCCGCCATCAAGCCCATCGCCCTCCACCTGGTCTCGCGCGTCTACCGCACCGTCGCCAAGGCCGCCAACGTCCCGATCATCGGCATGGGCGGCGTGCAATACTGGCAGGACGCCGTCGAGTTCATGCTCGCCGGCGCTGCCGCCGTCGCGATCGGCACGGCGCTCTTCGTCGATCCCGCCACACCCAACAAGATCTGCCAGGGCCTCGACGAATACCTGACGAAGATGAAGCTCTCGCGGTTGAGCGACATCGTCGGCGCGCTGGAACTCCCCGGCGATCAACCCAAGACGGCGCCATATCCGTGAGCGCGCGACGCCGCCGCTTGCGGCTTCGCGCTCACATCCCCCTCATCTCATCATCCCCTCATCTCCTCACCTCTTCCTCAACCGCCGTGTTGTGGATAACTCCCCGCCTCGCCCCGCCACTGGACCTCGCGTATCATCTGGCCCCGGACACGTTTCCTGGGCCGGAGATTCTATGTCCACGTTGCCGTATAAAGGCCCCATGGGAGCCGCGATGACGCCGAGATCGCTCTTCGGCTATGACATCCTCTCGGAGATCGGCCAGGGCGCGGCCAGTCACATTTACGCCGTCACCGACCCCAAAACCCACCAGCTTTACGCCCTCAAGCACGTCATCCGGAAGGTGGAGAAGGACCAGCGATACATCCAGCAGGTTCAAAATGAGTACGAGGTTTCCAAGGCCGTCACCCACCCCGTGCTGCGCAAGTGCTACGACCTCAAGCAGGTGAAAAAATTCTTCGGCCCGATCACCGAGGTCGCCCTGATCATGGAGCTGATCGACGGCATCTGCTACGACGAGAAGGGACTCACCGACGTCCGCACGATTCTGGAGATGTTCATCAAGCTCGCCGACGCCCTCTGGGAGGTCAACAAGGCCGGCTACGTCCACTGCGACACCAAGCCGGGGAACATTCTCGTCCAGTCCGACGGCGCGGTGCGCCTGATCGACCTGGGCCAGGCCTGCAAGGTCGGCACCACCAAGGAGCGCGTCCAGGGAACCCCCAGCTTCATCGCCCCCGAGCAGGCCCGCTGCAAGCCGCTCACCGAGCAGACCGACGTCTACAACTTCGGCGCTACCCTCTACTGGGCCCTCACCCACACGCGCGTACCGACCCTGCTGACCGTCGAGAAAAGCGACCGGCGGATCGTCAAGGAGCAGGACTACCCCTCGCCCCTGCAATTGAACGACAAGGTCTCGCCCAGCCTCTCCGACCTGGTCATGCACTGCCTGCGGCTTCGTCCCTACGAGCGGGTCAACGGCATGGGCAGCGTCCTGATGCGGCTCGAGGACGCCCGCAACACGATCAGGGATTGAGCGCGCAATGAGCAAGGTCGTCCGGATTCAGGGGCTGGTGCGGCTTGCCGAGGCCATCCGCCGCGAGATCGGCGGGGGAGTCGGGCCCGATCGCAGGCGCGAACTTCAAAAACAGGTCGATCGCTCGATCGCGCAGATCGATCAGATCCTGAGCGAGCATCGCGCCAAGCCCGGCGCGCTGGCAGCCCCGTCGCGGCGGGCGTACGCGTTCCTCAAGGGCATCCGGTGGGAGGACGTTCCCGAAGCCCAGACCGCCGCGGCTTTGCCGGCCCAGGCGACGCTCCGCTGGACGGGATTAGGACCGATGGTCGATCGCATCGCCGCGCGTCTCTCAGGAGATGTGAGTCAGACGGAGCTCGCGGAGATCCACGGCGTCATCCAGAAGACCAGTCGCCGGATCGAGCAATCGATCGCCCGCAGCGGCGTGGGTCCGGAGCACCTCACGCCCGCCACCCGCGACTTGCGCGGTTGGTTCGCGTGGATGGCCGAGGCCGAGAACCTGCGGGAATACCTGGGCGCGGTCGGTCGTGCTCGGACGGCATTCGCGCCCGTCGTCAAATCCGCGCAGATTACGATCGAATTCCGACCCAGTCGTCTCATTTACAGGCTACGCACCCTGGGCGAGCGAGCCAAAGTTACGCTCCCCACCGCGATGATCTCCTTCGACGAACAAGGCTTCGCCGACCTGGCCGCCCTGATCTCCCGCCGCGACCACGACGCCAGGCGCCGCCTCGAAGAACGCATGCGCGCCGATGCCTACCAGGACCTTGCTGAAGACCTGGAAGGTCTCTCCGGCGTCGTCGAGGGAACGCGCGGCGCGTTCCACGATCTGGCCCAATCCTTCGACCGCGTCAATCAAGCCTATTTCGAGGGCGGCATGGCCCGGCCCAGGCTCACCTGGAGCCGCTCGTTCACCGGCAGAAAGTTCGGTCATTATGACCACGTGAAAAACTGGGTCATGGTCAGCAGCACGCTCGACCGTGCCCAGGTCCCCGCGTTCGTCGTGGACTACCTCATGTTCCACGAGCTCCTGCACAAGAAGCACGGCGTCCGCTGGGTCAACGGCCGTGGCCACGCCCACACCCGCGAGTTCTACGCCGACGAGCATCGCTTCGAACGCTACCAGGAGGCCGACGACTGGCTGAACAAGCTCGCCCGCGGGTAAGATGTCCGCGAGCATGGTGCGCCGTTCGGCAGGACGCGCCATCGTCATCCTGAGGGAGTTTCAACGACCGAAGGATCTTGCCCCAAATGGACGATCGCTTCCCCTCGCGGCCAGATCCTTCGCTTCGCTCAGGATGACGGCTGAACGCCGTCGGCGAACCGAATGTGCGCCGTTCACGTTAATGTTCCCGCAAGGGAAGGATCATCTCATGCCCCACACTTGGTCCGGTGTCTTCCCCGCGGTCACCACCCAGTTTCACGCCGATCACTCGGTCGACCTCAAGGCCACGGCCCAGCACATCGAGGCGCTCATCCAGAGCGGCGTCAGCGGGTTGGTCATGCTCGGCTCCCTGGGCGAAAACGTCACGCTCGAACCCCAGGAGAAGCGCAACGTCATCGACACGACCATCCGCGTCGCCAATGGACGCGTGCCGGTGCTCAGCGGCGTCGCCGAGACCACCACCGCCGCCTGCGTCCGCTACGTCCGCGAAATGGAAAAGCTGGGCGCCAGCGGCGTCATGGTCCTGCCCGCCATGGTCTACAAATCCGACCCGCGCGAGACGATCGCCCACTTCCGCACCGTCGCCCGAGCCACCGGCCTGCCGATCCTCGTTTACAACAACCCCGTCTCCTACGGCGTGGACATCACCCCCCGCATGTTCGCCCAGCTCGCCGATGAGAAGAACCTGGTCGCCATCAAGGAATCCTCCGCCGACGTCCGCCGCATCACCGACCTGATCAACCAGGTCGGCGACCGCTACACGATCTTCACCGGCGTGGACGACCTGGCGCTCGAAAGCATCATGCTGGGCGCCAGGGGCTGGATCGCGGGCCTCGTCAACGCCTTCCCCGCCGAGAACCAGCACCTCTGGAACCTCGCCACCGCCGGCAAGTGGGACCAAGCGCGCGAGATTTATCGGTGGTTTATGCCGTTGCTGCACCTGGATACGCATGTGAAGTTCGTCCAGTACATCAAGCTGGCCGTGCAGGAGTGCGGTCTGGGGTCGGAGCGGGTGCGTCCGCCGCGGTTGCCGCTCGAGGGAGCCGAGCGCGAGGCGGTGCTCAAGATCATCCATGAAGGCATCCAAACGCGCCCGAAGGTGCCGCGATGAGGGTCGGGGTGATCGATTCCCACACGGGCGGCGAGCCGACCCGGTTGGTCATCTCGGGCGGTCCGGATCTGGGGGGTGGGAGCGTGGCGGAGCGCCTCCGGGTACTGCGCGAACAATACGACGCCTTCCGATCCGCGGTTGTGAACGAGCCGCGCGGGTCGGACGTGATGGTCGGGGCGCTGCTGGTGCCGCCCAGCGATCCATCGTGCTCGGCGGGGGTCATCTTCTTCAATAATGTGGGCTATCTGGGCATGTGCGGCCATGGGACGATCGGGCTGGTGGCGACGCTGGCATACATGGAGCGGATCGAGCCCGGCGAGCACCGCATCGAGACGCCGGTCGGCCTCGTCACGGCGCGGCTGCATGATGACGACCAGGTTTCTGTTCAGAACGTGCCCAGCTACCGGCTGGCCAAGGGGTTGCGGGTGGAAGTGCCTGGACATGGCCTGATCACCGGCGATGTCGCCTGGGGAGGCAACTGGTTTTTCCTTGTCGAGGATCACGGGCAGGTGCTGGAGCTGCCCAACGTCGAGCGTCTGACCGATTTCACCTGGCGGGTGCGGCAGGCACTGGTGCGGCAAGGAATCACCGGTCGCGACGGCGCGGAAATCGACCACATCGAGCTGTTTGCCCCGGCAAAAAAGCAGGGGGTCAATTCCCGTAACTTTGTCCTCTGCCCCGGAAAAGCCTACGACCGCTCGCCGTGCGGCACCGGCACCAGCGCCAAACTGGCGTGCCTCTTCGCGGACGGCAAGCTCAAGGAAGGAGAAACCTGGCGCCAGGAAAGCATCGTCGGCAGCGTGTTCGACGGGTCAATTCGTCGCGTCGGCGACGACCTGATCCCGACGATAAAAGGATCCGCGTACATCACGGGCGAGACGACGTTGATCTTCGACCCGCGCGACCCCTTCCGGGACGGCATCCGGTCATGAGCCAGCGCACCGCCGACGTCGTGATCGTCGGGGCGGGCATCGTCGGCGCCGCCTGCGCCGCCTCGCTGGCGGCGGAAGGTTTGAGCGTCACCGTCGTGGAGGCGATAGGGGTGGGAACGGGGGTGACAGCGGCAGGAATGGGGCACCTGGTCGTCATGGACGACTCGGAAGCCCAGTTCGCCCTAACCCGTTATTCGCTCGAGCTTTGGAAGCAGCTCGCCGACGAACTGCCCGCCGACGTCGAGCTGGATCGCTGCGGCACGCTCTGGGTCGCGGCCGACGAGGACGAGATGCAGGCCGTCCGCCGGAAACACAAGTTCTACGTGGAACACGGCGTAGCGACGGAAATCCTGGACCACAAACAACTAGCCGAGGCCGAGCCGAACCTTCGGCCGGGCCTGGCAGGCGCCCTGCGCGTTCCGGGCGACTGCGTCGTCTACCCCCCCACCGCCGCGCGCTGGCTGATGGACCGAGCGATAGCGCGCGGGGCGCAACTGGTGGCAGGCGAGGTGATCGAGCTATCCGGCGGCCACGCGCGGCTACGGGATGGCACGGTCTTGTCGGCGGCGTACACGGTGAATGCTGCGGGGATCGGGTCGCCGCGATTGACGCCGGGGATCGAGGTGAGGCCGCGCAAGGGGCACCTGGTGATCACGGATCGGTATCCGGGATTCGTGCGGCATCAACTGGTTGAGCTGGGATATCTCAAGAGCGCCCACGGCACGGCGGCGGATTCGGTGGCGTTCAACGTGCAGCCGCGGAAGACCGGGCAGCTTCTGATCGGCTCGTCGCGGCAGTACGGGAGCGAAGACCCGGCCATCGATCACGCGATCCTTGGGCGGATGATCGAGCGGGCGGTCGAGTACATGCCGGGGTTGGCGGGATTGAGCGCGATAAGGGCGTGGACGGGTTTTCGACCGAGCACGCCGGACAAGCTGCCGCTGATCGGACCGAGCGAGGCGGATGGGCGATTGATCCTGGCGAGCGGGCATGAGGGGCTGGGGATCACGACGTCGCTGGGGACGGGGCGCCGTGTAGCGGACAACGTCGTGGGACGGATGCAGCCTAAGGCGTAGTCGGACGTCGCCCTCAGCGGCCGCTGCGCGTAGGCGGGAGCACCTGCAGGGCGATTTGGGGGGCGATAGAATTCTGCCGCCCCTGCCGTGCCGGGGCTCGTGCCCTGCGGGCTTTTGTACCCCGGGCTTACGCCCGGGGCTATTCTCTGGCGCCGCTCCGCGGCTGGGGGCCGGGAACGTTGACGCTGGACCAGAGCCGATTGAAGATGAGCTTGCGAACGGAGACCGGCGCATCGGCCGGCATGATGGGCCGGGGAGGTGAAGGCTGGTGCGTGACGGGATTCTACTTCGGATAAACGGGCGCCCCATACACGTGGAGGCGGGCACCACCGTCGCCGCCGCGGTTGTCAGCGCGGGCGTTGTCGCGTTCAGGAGATCCGTCACCGGCCAGCCGCGCGG
>DATBFY010000088.1:0-59982 GCA_036558265.1 Tepidisphaeraceae bacterium
CCCGCTCGTTCACCGACAACCGCTGCACCTGCTGCATGATCCACTTCGGATCGGTGACCATCCCCGTCTGCCCCTCCTTGAGCTTGCCGATCAGCTTCTGGGTGACGTCCTTCATCGGGTCGACGTTGAGCCAGCGGAACATCGTCTCAAAGAGGTCGTCGCGCCGGTCCGCCGCAACCGCCTGAAACGCCTGGAGCGTCTCGGCCGGGCTTGCGCCCGAGTCCAGCACCTTCTGCCCCGCCTGCACCGCCAGGTCGTACTTGGCGGTCTTGGCGAAATGCCAGTAATCCTCCGCCGCCGCGCGAACCGGGTTGGCCTGCGGGATCGGCGTGAGGGGAGGCGGCGCATCGGGGTTGGGTTGTGCCGCGGTCGGCGTGGCGGTCGGCGTTGGCGCCGCCGTGTTGCCCGCGGGCGCAGCGGTGCCGGCGTTCCCCGCCGGTTGCGGCGCGGTGGGCTTGGCTCCGATCTCAGGCGCGTCCGCCAGTGCTCGGGAAGCGGGAATCAACGGCGTGGCCATCGCGGCGGCAAGGGCGACGGCGGTCAGGACGCGAGGCAGTCGCATGGTGCTGGCCTCCAAAGGTGAGGGGACAAAGATGTCGATCGCGCTGCGTGTGGAGCAATGCTCAAGCGTTTGCCGCCCCGCGGGGACACGACCTCCCAAGGCGGCAATTCGTTGTCGCAGCAGATGATAAAAACCGCTGAGCCGCACTGTCAAGAAACCGACCAACTCCACACAGGTCGCCTCATGAGCCGCCTCACACATGAACCGCGACCTCGCGACCCGCCGGCTTGCCCACCTCCCCCGACCTCATTACACTCGCCCCTTCCCATGAAATCGGAACACCGCCACGAACTCAAGACCAACGACCTCGCCAAGTCCCTGATCACCTTCCAGGATTACGCCAAGGAGTACGGCGGCCGCGTGGCGCTGGGTCTGGCGATCGTCATCCTCGCCATCGTCCTGATCACCCAGCGGATCTCCCGCGCCCGCTCCGACGCCCAACGCTACCAGGACAACCTCGCCTTCGCCCGATCCGTCATCGACCGCCTCAACCACGTCCAGGTCGGGTTCAGCGGGCAGGTCAGCGTCCAGCCCGGCGACGCCGACCCCGCCCGGCGCATCCTCCAGGAGATCCGCGAGAAGGCCTCCGACAAGCATACCCTGGCCGACGCCCTCCTCGCCCAGGGCGACCTGGAGTGGGCCCTGGCGAACTACCCCGATCTCGCGGCCGCCACTCAGCCCGCCCCGAAACTGGAAAAAGACCGCGGGGACCTGCTCAAGGACGCCAAGGCCGCCTATCAGCGCGTGCTCGAGCAGTACCCCGACCAGCCGATCCCGGTCGCCGGAGCGCATTTCGGGTTGGCGGCCGTCGCCGAGAACGAGCGCCAGTGGGATGACGCCCGCAAGCATTACGACGCCATCAAGAACGCCGCCGGTGCCTCCCAGTACAAGAACTGGGCAGAGTTCAAGCTCAAGCGCCTGGATGAGATCCGCCAACCCGTGCTCGTCGGACAGGTGGCCGAGAAGTTCGAGATCCCCGCGCCCCCCAGCACCGGTCCGACGACCCAGTTGAGCACGCGTCCGGCCGCGCACCCCAGCACCGCCGGCGCGCGACCCACCACCACCCGCCCCGCCGGCAAGTAACCCTCAGAGACGATCGCAAGATTCAACTAACAACCCGTCCCGGGTTTCCAGCACCATGAACGACGGCAGCCCCATCCGCCGCCACACGGCGAACGGGTCCTGCTTCGCCCTGTGCTGGGCAAGCAGCGCGATCACCGTCCCGTGACTGACGACCGCCACCGGCGCATCGCCCGACTCCCGCTCGAGGATCCCGTCGATCGCCGCCGCGAACCGCTCGTACGCCTCGTCCGCCGTCTCCTCCCCCAGCACCAGGCGGTCAGGCTGCTTGAAGAACAGCGCCATCAGCGAGATGAACTCGCGCGTGTCCATGTGCGGGACATTGCTGCGATCGTGCTCGTGAAGGTCCGGCAGTTCGACGGCCGATAGTTCGAGGGATTGCCCGACGATTTGCGCGGTTTCGAGCGCCTTGGGCTCGGTGCTGGTGTATAGCCGTCCGATGCCCCGACCGCGGAGGCGATCGGCCAATCGGGTGGCGGCGTCGCGCCCTTCGGGGCCCAGGCTCCACCGCTCGGACGGGACCTGCGGGTCGATCTGCGGACGCGCGTGCTTGATCAGGAAGAGCCTTGCCATGTCTCGACGTCTCGGAGGGAACGCGTTATCCGGACCCAACGGGGCCGCTTCAGCGGCCCCGGGGCGCGCATACTTGTCGTCCAACCCCTTTATATCCGATAGCTTAACATCGGAGAGGCCCGCTTGCTGATCGTACCGCTGGAAAACGCCAGGCCCGGGATGAAGCTCGCCGTCACGGTGACCCACCCCGACCACCCCGAACAGGAACTGCTCAAGGTTGGTTACGACCTGCGCGAGGACGTCATCGACCGCATGCGCAAGCTCGGCGTCGAGGCGGTCTACGTCGAGTACCCGGACCTGGCCGACCTCGACAAGCACATGGCCGGCTATCTCAGCCCGGCGCGCCAGGAGATCTACTGCCACGTCCGCGACACGATCACCTCGATCCAGAAATCCGCCAAGCCGACCGTCTCCTTCGCCGACTATTACGCCGCCACGCGCGAGCTGGTCGCCACCCTCATGCGGCAGGGTCAGAACGCGGTCTACCTCGACCACATGTCCGGCAAGCTGGGCGCCAACGCCGTCGAGCACGCGACCGCCGTCTCGCATCTCTCCCTCATGCTCGGCCTGCGGCTCGAACCCTACCTGATCCAGCAGCGGAGCCGCCTCGAACCGCGCCACGCGCGCGAGGTGATCAACCTGGGCGTCGCGGGGATGCTGCACGACATCGGCCTGGCCTGCTTGCCGGAAGAAGTGCGAAGGTTCTCGCGCGTCAGCCCGCCGGAGGACCCGGCGACGTTCGCCGAGTGGCAAACCCACGCCCAGCGCGGTTACGACCTGATCAAGGGCGGCGTGGAACCGACCGCCGCCGCCGCCGTGCTCCACCACCACCGCCACTTCGACGGCACGGGCTTTGCCGAGGTCCCCGAGAAGAAGGGCGACCCGCAGAAGAACGCCGGCCAGCGCATCCACGTCTTCCCGCGCATCCTCACCGTGGCGGACCTGTACGACCGCCTGACCGTCGGCGAAGGCGGGCGGCGACGGCAGAATATCGAGATCCTCCACCTGATGCGCACCAAGTACTCGGCCTGGATCGATCCTGAAATCATGCGGGTCGTCCCCTCCGTCATCCCCCCCTTCCCGCCCGGCATGACCGTGACCCTCAGCGACGGTGGACGCGCGGTAACGGTCGGCATACGACCCGACAACCCCTATCGCCCGATGATCAAGCGCATCGTCGACCCGGCGGAGTTCAAGCTCGCCGAAGAAGTCGTCGATCTCACGCTCGAGCGCGGGCTGGAGATCGAGGAGGTCGGCGGCGTCCCCGCCGGACCGCTCATCCCCGCCCCACCCGGGGGTGGCGCTAAGAAACCGCAACCCGCCAAGAGCGCCGCGGCATAGCGCCTGACCGGCGACAGGTTTTCGACAACAACGGGGTACGCCACTTTTCCCGCCTGGATGGGGTTGCACGGCACTCCGTTGTATCGGATACCTCAATAGCGGAGTGGGAAGCCGTGCTGATCGTACCTTTAGAACAAGCTCGCCCGGGCATGCGGTTGGCGATGAACGTCAACCACCCGGAGCAACCCGAACACGACCTCTTGAAGGCCGGGTTCGAGCTGCAGGCGGATATCATCGCCCGCCTGCGCGGCCTGGGCATCGAGACGATTTACGTCGATTACCCGGACCTGGCGGACCTCGACAAGCACATGGCCGCCTATCTCAGCCCGGCGCGCCAGCAGGTCTACTCGCAGATGCGGGCGACGATCGCCGCGGTGCAGAAGCAGGCCAAGCCCACCGTCGCCTTCCCGGATTACTACGCCTCGACGCGCGAGCTGATCCTGACCCTCATGCAGCAGGGACAGCACGCGATCTACATCGACCAGATGTCGGGCAAGATGGGCGGCAACGCCGTCGCTCACGCCACCGCCGTCTCGCACCTCTCGCTCATGCTCGGCCTGCGCCTGGAGACCTACCTGATCCAGCAGCGGGCGCGGCTCGAAGCGCAGCACGCCCGCGAGGTGATCAACCTGGGTGTGGCGGGCATGCTGCATGACATCGGCGTCGCCGCGCTGCCCGAGGCGGTGCGCAAGCACAACCGCGTGAACCCGCCCGAAGATCCCAGGATCCTCGACGAGTGGCGGACGCATCCCCAGCGCGGGTACGAGATGCTCAAGGGCGGCGTCGAGGCGACCGCCGCCGCCGCCGTCCTCCACCATCACCAGCACTACGACGGCAGCGGGTTCCCCATCCTGCCGGTCAAGGAAGGCGATGAGCCGCGGAACGCCGGCGAGCGCATCCACGTCTTCGCGCGCATCCTTGGCGTCGCGGACCTTTACGATCGGTTGACCGTCGGCCCGCAAGGCCAGCGGCGCTCGAACATCGAGATCCTGCACCTGATGCGCACGACCTACTCGACCTGGCTCGACCCGATGATCATGCGCGTCGTGCCGTCGGTCATCCCCCCCTTCCCGCCGGGGATGGTGGTCACGCTCAGCGATGGCACGGACGCGGTCGTGGTCGGGGTGCGCCCCGATCGACCCTACCAGCCGCAGGTGCGACGGATCGTCGATCCTGCGAGTTTCAAACTCGCCGCCGATACGCTCGACCTGAGCGTCATGAGCGGCCTGGCGATCGAGAAAATCGCCGGCCAGGCGGTTGCGGAGATGATCCCCGAACCGACCGCCGGCAAGGCCGCACAGGCGGCGTAACACCGCGCGCCACGTTCGGTTGGCACCTCACACCACGCGGCTCAGCCTGCCCAGCGCAAGGGCGCCCAGGCACAATCCCAGATCGCGCAAGGCCACGTCGTAGTGCGGCATCGTGCTGGATGCCGGGATCAGCAGCAGGTTGACGATGATGCCCAGCAACCACGCCGCCACGACGTAGGAAAAGACCTTAGGCCACAGCGCCACCCCGATGCCGGCCACGATCTCGATCACCCCGACGATCAGCATGAACGTGTGGCCGTGGCCACCGAGGGCGTTATTGACCACCGGGGCGAGATAGTTGTCCCAGTTGACCAGCACGTGAAAAAACTTGTCCAATCCTGCAAGGATTGGCGCAATCGTGAATCCGACGTGCAGGAACTGATAAGCCTGGTAAACAGGGTCATGCACGCCAGCAACATGGCGCGCGGAGTCGCCCGGAAACCCCGCGGAAGGGTGAACGGCTTGGGACATTTGAACCTCCGGTAAAGGGCAGTCCCGCAGACTCGCTCGATACAAACAATTCCCGTGCCAGCGCACCCCGAAATGTCGATGCGCGCCTGTGACGCGCGCGGCGCAACCCCCGTCGCGAAAAAAACGAAAAACTTTTGCCCGAAAACCCCAGCAAAACCACGTCGTTCACACTCTGATGTCGCCTGGCGCGTCACCGGCGCGCACTGCCACCCCCATAGGTGGAGGACGCGCATGAACCGCCAAACGCTTCAACGTAGGGCTTCAGCGAGCGAGAATCCCCCTCACCACGTCGCGCAGCGACTCCCCAAAACGCCCCAAAACTCCCCATCCCAGAAAAAAACTCGCGCAAAATCGCCCAGCTTAACGTCGCTTCTCGCTCCTTCAGCCGTCGGCGCAAAACGAAGCCAGATTGGCGTTAGAACGATTCTTCTTCCTGTTCCACTTCGTGGAGGTAGGTCAGGGCGCGTTCGAGCTCGCTCTTGAGGTGGCGGACGCGAAGCAGGCTCTTGACGCGGGTGAGCAGCTCGAACTTGTTCACGGGCTTGGAGACGAAGTCGTCGGTGCCGCACTCGCTGGCCTGCTCGATGTCGCCCAGCTCGTTCAGGGCGGTGACCATCAGGATCTGCACGTCCTTGGTGGCCGGGTCGCCCTTGAGCTTCCGGCAGACCTGGAAGCCGCTCATGCGGGGCATCATGATGTCGAGGAGGATCAGGTCGGGGTTGTGCTGCTGGACTTTTTCAAGGGCTTCGACGCCGTCGTAGGCGGTGACGACCTTGACCGGGAGGGCTTCGAGGAAGGCCTGGAGCAGCTCGACGTTCTGCGCGTTATCGTCCACGATCAGGACGGTGGACTGGGGGAGGAACGATTCGTTATTGGGCAGCGAAGGCGGGTTCGGCTCGGACATAAGCCCGACAGCCTATCAGGAAAGCCATTGCTCGGGCAAGATATGGAGGAGATTGACCAGAAGCTGGCGGTCGGCGGCGGCGTCGGAATGGGTCAGGCGGGCGATGAGGCGGCGGAGGTCGGCCGGGTGATCGACGTCGTCCCACGCCAACCCGGTGGCGGCGGTGTGGCCCAGGGCGTCGGCGGACTTGAGCGTCGCCGTCGCCTCGTCGCCCGAAGACCAGGGGATGGCGGAAAGAAGACGGTCAAAATCGACATGCTTTTGCAGGCCCAGCGACCAGTAGCCCCCGTCATTGGCGGGACTGAGCGACACGGGGGATCGCTCGGTCAGTTCGACGGCCTTGAAGAGGTGACCCAGGGGCACGTCGGGGCTGTCAACGCCCAGGACCAGAAGCCGGCGGTGTCGCACTGCAAGATCGCGGGCGGCGGCCGCGATACGCGCGCCCAGGTCACCGGCGCACTGAGGCACGAACGTCAATCGATCCCCCCCGTGGTCGAAGAGGGCACGCATGGGGATCGCCTGCTCGGGCGGATCGAAACAGATGACCAGCTCCGCCGGGTTGAGTCGGGACAGGCGCTCCACCAGGTGCTGAAGGAACAGCCGGTGGACCTGGGCCGCCACTTCCGGGGAGAGACCGGAGGTCAGGCGCGTCTTCACCCGGCCCGGCGTCGGGTGCTTGGCCATCAGGATGACGGCAATCGAGGAGAGGGGCATCGCGTTATGCGAAGATGCGCGAGAGGAACTGGTAACTCTGGTCGGCGGCTTCCTGCGGATTCTGCCAGTGCGTGTAGAGCTCGACGGTGAGGAAGCGTTTATATCCGATGTCAATCAGGGCGCGCTTGAGGGCCTGCCAGTCGAGCGTGCCCTGGCCGGGGATCATGTGGTAGTGCTTGCGGCCCGGGATGTCTTCGACGTGGAGGTTCCAGATTCGGTCGTTGAGGAGCTTGACGGCATCGGGGATCGACTCGCCGATCACCTGCGAGTGGCCGACGTCGAGGTTGGCGCCCAGGCGCGGGTGACCGAGGCGGTCGATCCACTCGCGGAGCTCGGCGACGTATTCGAGGTAGAGGCCGGGCTCGCACTCGATGCCGACGTTGACATCGAGCTGCTCGGCGCGGTCGAGGATGGGGCGGATGGATTCGGCGAACTGCTTCGCCGCCGGCTCGGGGGGCATGCCGCCCAGGAGGCGGCCGGAAGTAATCGAGATATTGGCGGCGCCGACGTCCCTGGCAAAGTCGAGCGATTTCAAGATCAGGCGGGTGCGGTCGGCGCGGTGTTGCGGGTTGGGGGAGATCAGCGAGGGTTCGAAATACGGCTCGGGTGGGGCGTCCTTCCAATAGCCGAACGAGCAGTTGACGTTGATGTTGGAGACGGAGAGGCCCAGTTGGTCAAGCTCGCGTTTGACCTGGTCGGTCAGGGTTGCGTCGATCGAGTCGGGGTAGGCGTGAGGGGTGTCGGCGAGGATTTCGACGCCTTCGAAGCCGGCGCCGCGGATGCCGCGCAGGGCGTCGATCAGTGAATGTCGGGAGTAGGCGTTGGTGGAAAAGGCGAGCCGCATGGGGGCAATGTCAAATGTCGAAAGGCAAATGTCAAAGGTCACGCGGATGCAACCGCGGCATCATAGCGGGAAATCATCTCGCGCAAACGGTCTTCGGGCTGGATCGCGAAGAACAGTTCGCGGTCGAAGACGGCCTTCTGGCGGAGCTGTTCGCGGGTCGCTTCCTCGAGGCGGGCCGACCATGCCTGAATTCCGGGCTCGGCGCGCTGTTGCGCGAGCCGCGCGTGCATCTGGAAGAAGAGTTCCCGCCGCTGCTCCGAACGGCGGGGCAGCGTCGCGATGCGCTGGACGAGGTCGCGCTTCTCGCGCGAGAACGATCCGTGGCGAAGGCGGCGCCCCTCCTGGAGGAGCGGGCGAAGACTGATCCGCCTCTGGCCCCGCGCCGCGGGGAAGTAGAGGGTAGCCGTCGTCACCGAGAAGCGCGGCGGCTCAATCCCGAAATGGCTGGCGATCAGGCGATCGGTCACCTGGTCGTAGCGTCCGCCGCCGATGCCGTGGACGAACTGATCCGCGAGCAGGAGCCGGAAGAACAGGGTCAACGTGAGCGCCCGCGGGGCGAGCCGCAGGTCGTGGGCACGGAGGAACGCCAGCAACGCCCCTGCAGCAGAAAAGCCCTGGGCGCGATCGTCCAGGACGAACGCATTCCCGTCCTGCGGCGCTTGGATCGTCCAGGTTTCGCCGTGGCGTTGCAGCAGCAGGCGGACGCGCGACTCGTTCGACACGTCGTCCAGCCAGAACGGCGCCTCGGCCTGGTCGGCGCTCACGTGCAGGTCCGGCATCGGCCGCCCGGGCGAGTGGATCCCCTGTTGGCGCCGATAGTCCGCAAGGGCCGCGTTGTACTGCCGGGCGAAGCGATCGGCGTTGGCAAGCAGGTGATGTACGAAGACCAGGTAAGGCTCGCACGTCCACACGGGCGACATCAGCAGCGCGTGTTGGCGGAGGCCCAGGCCCCAGTCCAACTGGTGGATCGCGTTGGTGAGGCTTGCCGCCAGCGGGGGCTGTTCGATCGCCAGCCGCCTGAATTGCGCGAGCAGATCGTAAAGCGCGGGAACGAAATCCCACTCGCGGCCGGCATCCCGGATCGCCGATTCGATCTGATCCAGGTGCGCCGGCGATGGGCCGTCCAACATTCCCGTCCACGCGGCCGAGGTCAAGCGGTCGTCGTCGGTGATCGGCATCGAACCGCCGGGCCAGCGCAGGTGCAGGTGTTTCGGGGCGTCACTGTCCACGGCAAATCGCCACGGCTCGGCGCCGAGTCGTCCCGCGATTGCGTTGGTCAGGACGTCCTTCACCCAGACCCCCGGGTGGTACAACTCGGTTTGATGTCCGGTGGCGATCAGCGCCTGATCGTCGGCGGTGTGACCGATCCACTGTCGCTGGCGCTTGCGCAATTCACGAAGGGGAGTGTTCTGGATCAGCGCGTCGGCCGAGGCGAGCCGGCGCTGGTTCTCGCGCGTCTCGCGCAGGAGGGTCGATGCGTCAGGCCAGATCAGGATCTGCCCGTCATCGTCGGGGGCTTTCCAGTCGGCGTAGCCAGAGGGCGGGGAGGAGCTCATTCGCCGCAGAAACAGCTACAGATCGCGGGTTGATCGATCACCGCCGCGGCCGACGCCGACGATTTGACGGCGTCGTCCCTCATCCGCACCAGTTCGGCGTTGAGGACGTCCTTGTAATGGGCCAGGCGGATGCCGGCGTCGTCGAGCAACCCGCCGAAATGCCGCGTCGGATCGTTGTAGATCAGGCGCACGGGAATCTCGGTGATGCGGAGGCCCGCCTCGTACGCCCGCGGCCAGAACTGCATCGGGAAGGCGTAACCGGTCTCGGAGAGGTTCAGCCGCCGCATCGATGGGACGCGGTGGGCCTTGAAGCCGCAGAACGAGTCGGTCAGGCGCCATTCGAAGAGGTCATTGAGCAGCGCCGTAACCGTGGCGTTGATCGCGCGGCGGTCGCCGGGGGGCAGGTCGTCTTCCTGGCTGGCGCGAAGGTAGCGCGACCCGCTGATCAGGTCCCATCGGTCGGTTTGAATTTCGCGGATGAACTCGGGGATCATCTCCGGCTCGTGCTGCTCGTCGCAGTCCATCGTGATGACCCAGTCGTAGCCGTGGCGATTGGCGTAGCGGAACGCGTCGATCAGGCTTTGCCCGTAACCCCGATTGACGCAGTGTCGAATCAGGCGGATATCGGACCTTGCCGCCCGCTCAGAGAGGACGTCGGCGGTCCCGTCGGTGCTGCCGTCGTCGATCACGAGAATGTCATCGTGGAATCGGCGGACCTTATCCAGGACCGTCGAAACGTACTTCCGCTCGTTATAGACCGGGATCGCGATGAGCAGCCGCACGCAACACTCCTTGCTGGTCGTCGGTTACCTCTGATGTCCGAGGCCATCGGTTATCTCATGATTTCCTGTCGAGTTACCGATGTTGATCCTAGACCTGCCATCGGACAGGGTCAACCGCGGATTCAACCGCGCCGCGCGGCGCCTGAGTTGACCGCTGCAAACGCCGGGCCGTATATTCGCCACGACCGTCCCGGCAGGCAGATTCGCCCGGGACGCGCGACCCCCCGGGACCAAGACAACCATGTGCAGCAGTACCCACCGCCCGAATTCGATCGTACGTCTCACCCTGACCGCCGCCACGTTCGCGGGAGTCCTGTCGGGCCTCTTGTACGTCGCCGGCGGATGCGCCGGGCACGGCCAGGCGCAACGCAACGATGCCGCCCTCAAGGCTTACGTTCAGGGTGTTCTGGCTTACCAGCAGGGCGACACCGCCAAGGCCATGGTTGACCTTCAGGATGCGGTCAGCAAGAAGGACGACCTGGTGATGGCGCGATCGATGCTTGGCGACCTTTATCGCGCCAGGTCGGACTACGAGGCCGCCCGTCAGCAGTACGAGGCGGTTTCCCGACTCGACCCCTACGACTACCTCCACCACTATCACCTGGGCCTGGTCTACCAGTTCCTCAACCGGCTCCAGGAAGCGGCGGCCAGTTACCTCAAGGCACTGGACCTTAAACCTGACGACGCCAAGTCGAACATGTCGCTGGGCACCGTGTACTTCGCGCTGAACCAGCCGCAGGAGGCGTTGAAGTACGCGCAGCGGGCGGTGGACCTCGATCCCAAGTCGGCCGCCGCGTGGGTCAACCTCGCGCTGATCCTTGACGCGAACAACCAGTTCCCGCAGGCGGAGCAGGCCTATCGCAAATCCCTGGATCTGGATTCGAAGAACCCGGTGACGACGCTGTACCTGGGCGAGAACCTGCTGTCGCAGAAGAAATACGATCAGGCTCGCAGCGTCTTCGGTGAACTGGTCAGGATTCAGGACTCGCCCCTGCACCGCAAGCGGTTCGGCGACGCGTATTTCGGCGAGGGCAACTTCGCCGAAGCGCTGAACCAGTACCAGGCGGCGCTCAAGCTGGATCCGGTTTACTACCCGGCCCTGAACGAGATCGGCGCCACCTACATCGCCGATTACGAGAAGGGCCTGGGCCTTGATGACGCCAAACGCAAATCGGCGTTAGACGTCTGGCAGCAGAGCCTCTCGATCAATCGTGCCCAGCCGCGCATCATGGCGCTGGTTCAGAAGTACTCCAAGGCGCCCGCGTTCTGATACGCTCGTGCGTGGCTTGCCGCTCCCCAGACTTCAAATCCTCCTCGACACACCCGACCTGGTCGCGATCCAGAAACCGGCGGGCCTGGCGACGATCCCCGGCCGGGGTGAGACGACCAGTGCCCTCGAACAGCTTGGCGCCCAGATCGGCCTGCCGTCATCGGGAACGAGCGATCCTCGCGTCCGCGTCGTCCACCGCCTGGACAAGGACACGTCGGGCGTGCTCCTGTTCGCCAAACACACGGCTGCCCAGCGGCACCTGTCACACCAGTTCCAGAACAACACGGTGCAGAAGGAGTACCTCGCCCTGGTCGCCGGTCGACCGAGTGAAGATGAAGGGCAGATCGACGCGCGGCTGGCCCCGAACCCGAAGAACCCCAAGCAGATGGCCGTCTCGAAACACGGGCGCCCGGCATTCACACTGTGGCGGATCGAGCAGCGGTTCCGCGCGCACACGCTGTTGCGCGTTTTCCCGCGGACCGGTAAGACCCACCAGATCCGCGTCCATCTCAAGCACGCCGGGATGCCGCTGGCGGTCGATCCGCTCTACAACCCCGGCGCGCCGCCGCTGTTGCTCAGCTCATTCAAGCGCGACTACCGCCCGACCCGCGCCGAGGCGGAGCGTCCCCTGATTGCGCGGCTGACGCTTCACGCCGAAAAATTACGATTCAAGGATCTCGCTAACGCCGAGGTCGAGATCGTGGCGCCCCTGCCCAAGGATTTCCGGGCGGCGGTGAACCAACTTGCCAAGCTTGTCGGACGGTAGTACCTCGACCGATCACTGCCCCCCCATGAGCACCGCCAGCAACCCCTTTTGAAAATGCAACCGGTTTGCCGCCTCGGGGAAGACCAGCGATTGCGGTCCCTCCAGCACGCCTTCGCTGATCTCATATCCCCGGTATGCGGGCAGGCAGTGCAGCACGACGGCGTGTTTGGGCGCGACGGCCAGGAGCCGCTCGTCCACCATAAAACCGTGGAAATCGCGCTGCCGCTGCTGTTTCTGCGCCTCCTGGCCCATGCTGACCCACGTGTCGGTGACGATCACGTCGGCATCGCGGACGGCGTCCTCGGGGTCGCGGCTGGGCACGAAGTCCAGTTCCGGGACCCGGGCCATGATCTGGTCCACGTCCTCGCCGGTGAACTCGTACCCCGCCGGCGACGCCAGCACGAACCGCATCGCGAACCGCCCGCAGGCTTCGGCAAGCGAGCGTGCGACGTTATTACCGTCTCCGACGAACGTCATCGTCCGGCCCTTGAGGTTGCCGAAGTGCTCCTCGACGGTCATCAGATCGGTCATGGCCTGGCAGGGGTGACTGAAATCCGTCAGGCCGTTGATCACCGGGACGTTTCCGAAATGCGCGAGGCGCTCGACCTTTGAGTGCTCGAACGTGCGGGCCATGATCCCGTCGCACATGCCCGAGAGCACGCGGGCGACGTCCTGCACCGGCTCGCGCTTGTCGAGGCCGACCTCCTCGTCGCGCAGCAGAAGGCCGCTGCCCCCCAGGTGCGTCATCGCCACGGCGAAGCTCACGCGGGTGCGCAGGCTTGGCTTCTCGAAGATCATCGCCAGCGTTTTGCCCGCAAGCAGCGGGTCGTTGCGCCCGGTTTCCTCGTGCTGCTTTTTCAGACGCCTGGCGACGTCCAAGAGGTGCCGAAGCTCGTCGGCAGTGTGGTCGGCGATGTTGATGAAATGTTTCATGGTCAAAGGGTTCAGGGTTCAGGGTTCAGAGAACAGGCCCTTCCGACCTGAACCCTGAACCCGGACCTTGAACGCTAAAGAACGATTTCGGTCCCAATCCCCGCCTCGGTATAGATCTCCAGGAGCAGGGAATGCGGGATGCGGCCGTCGATGATGTGGGCCTTGCCGACGCCCGCCTGCAGCGCGGTGATGCACGCTTCGACCTTGGGCAGCATGCCGCTGGAGATCGTGCCCTTCTTGACCATCTCCTGCACCGCGCTCACGTCCAGGTGGGGTACGCGGCTCTCGGGGTCCTTGGGGTCCGAGCGGATGCCGTGGGTGTCGGAGATGATGACCAGCTTCTCGGCCTTCATGGCGGCGGCGACGGCGCCGGCGGCGGTGTCGGCGTTGACGTTCAACCGCCCGCCCGCATTGTCGCGCGAGATCGTCGCGATCACCGGGATCGCGTCGGCCTGCACCAGCAGTTGCAGGAGCCGCGCGTTCACGCTTTTGACCTCTCCCACCAGTCCCAGGTCGATCCGGCGGCCGTCCTCGCCCTGCAGGTAGGTCTTCTCGGCGAAGAGCACGTTGCTCGACAGTGAGTGGAGGCCCATCGCCTCGCACCCCTGGCTCTGGATGAAGTTGACGATGAAGCGGTTGATCTGGTTGCAGAGTACGTGCTCGGCGATCGCGATCGTCCGCTCGTCGGTGTAGCGGCGGCCCTGCACCCATTGGGGGACCAGGCCCGCCTTCTCCATCGCGTCGTTGATCGCCTTGCCGCCGCCGTGGACGATGACCGGCTGCATGCCGACGTAGTTCATGAAGACGATGTCGGCGAGGATGGTGGAGAGGGCCTCCTCGTCGTCCATGATCGAACCGCCCACCTTGACGACGACGACCTTGTCGTGGAACCGCTGGATGTACGACAGCGCCTCAACGAGCGCCGCCGCCTTGGGGATTGCCGCATCGATCATCGCAGGACTGCTCTTTCGCAAACGAGGAAAAGGGGGCAAGTGTAAAAACCGACACGCGACGTGTCAAAACGCAGAGCCTGTTCGGATTCCCTCGATTCGTTGCAAAATATCGATGCCGGCCCGATCATGAAGTGATGCCAGACCATGTGATCTGGAGCACTTCTCGAGGGCTTTTTGTGCAATGGAAACCAGGGGCAGCCTTTGGCCTGGTCCTTTCCACGGCGGCGCTGTTGGTGACCGCGGTGGGGTGCGACCGTCCGACAAAGCCGGGCGCGACGACGGCGACTGCTGCATCGCCGGCGGACCACCCGCGGGGCGAATGGTTCGAGGAGATTGGCGCGACGCGCGGTCTTCATTTCGTCCAGGAGTGCGGGGCAGGCGGGCGTTATTCGCTTCCCGAAGTCATCGGGTCGGGCGCGGCCCTGTTCGACTATGACAATGACGGTCGTTTGGATGTGCTGTTGATCCAGAACGGCGGGCCCGACTCCTCCGCCCGGAACAAGCTCTTCCATCAGGAACCCGACGGGAGCTTTCGCGATGTCAGCGCGGGCTGCGGGCTTGACCGCAGCGGGCGCGGCATGGGCGTGGCGATCGGGGACGTGAACAATGACGGGCTGCCTGACGTGGTTCTGACCGGATACGGCGGCGCGCGGCTGCTCATCAACCGGGGCAACGGCCGCTTCGAGGACGTCACGCACGACGCCGGGTTGGACATTCCCGGGTGGTCGGTCTCGGCTTCCTTCTGCGACTTCGACCGCGACGGGTGGCTGGATCTGGCGGTCGTGCGTTACGTGGCGTACACCGAATCGACGCGCTGGACCGACGTTTCGGGCCAACCCGAATACGCGCCGCCGCTTCTGTTCGCCGGATCGAGTGCGCGCGTGTATCGCAATCTCGGCCGTATGGGCAATGTTGTGCGGTTTGAGGACGTCAGTTTCCCTTGCGGCATCGGTCGGGTCGCCGGACCGGGTCTGGGTATCGCCTGCGCCGACTTCGACGGCGACGGCTGGCCTGACGTGCTGATCGCCAACGACGGCGCGGCCAACCAACTCTGGATCAACCAGCGCAATTTCACGTTCCGCGAAGAGGCGCTGTCGCGCGGGCTGGCGCTCAACGCCAACGGCGTGCCGCAGGCGAACATGGGCGTCGCGATGGCAGACCTGACGGGCGCCGGGCTCTTCGACGTCTACATCACGCACCTGACCGAGGAATCCAACGTCTTGTGGCGGCAGGGGCCGGCGGGGTTCTTCGAGGACCGAACCGCAGCCAGCTGGCTGGCATCCCCGCTGTGGCGCGGCACGGGTTTCGGCGCAGTCTTTGCCGACTTCGACAACGACGGCCAGGCGGATCTGGCAGTGGTGAACGGCCGTGTTCGGCGGTCGCGGATCGATGCGCGCACCGTTGCGGGCGATTATTGGGCGCCTTATCGCGAGCGGAACCAGATCTTTCGCAACCAGGGCGGCGCGCAATTTGGCGACATCTCCGACGTGAATCCGGCGTTCTGCTCGATCCCCAATGTTGGGCGCGGACTGGCGTGCGGCGACATCGACAATGACGGCGGCATCGACCTGCTGGTGACCGCCCTCAATGCCCCCGCCAGGCTTTACCGCAATGTCGCCCCGCGGCGCGGGCACTGGCTGGTGGTGCGGGCGATCGATCCGGCGCTGGGCGGCCGCGACGCATACGGGGCACACGTCATGCTCAAAACCGACGGCTCTGAGCGGCACGGCTGGGTTAATCCGGGGTACAGTTACGCCTCCAGCAATGACCCGCGCGTGCATTTTGGCCTGGGCGACGCCGCCCGGTTCGATTCCATCGACATGATCTGGCCTGACGGGCTGCGCGAGCGTTTCGACGGCGGGGCGGCCGATCGGCTGGTCGTCCTGGCGCGCGGTACGGGACGCCGGCAGTCGCCCGCCACACGATCGACCGTGAATTGACATGGGCGCGACACGGCGAAAATCCAGGCGAGGCAAACCGGCCAAGCGCGAGCCATCGCGGGCGGTCGCGCTACACCCTCCGCGCCGCCGACGCCGGCTCATCCCGCTGGCGCTCGCAGTGCTGCTGCTCGGCACGATCATGGCGGCCGTGGTCTACTGGCCCGGGCGCCATCAGGAACAGCCCGTGCTTTCGTCGCTTCGGCTCGGCGGCCTCGACCCGATGATCCGCTCGGCCGTGGAAGAGGCCCAGGATGCCGTGCGCGCGGCCCCCGAGTCGGGCGCGGCTTGGGGGAAGCTCGGGCAGATCCTCTACGTGCACGGCGTGGACGGTGCGGCGGCCGAGAGCTTTGCCCGGGCGAGTCAGCTCGCGCCGAATGAGGCCCGCTGGCCCTACCTGCGCGGGCGCGCCGTCAAGCGCGAGAATGGGGATGCCGCCCTGCCCTTCCTGACACGGGCCGCCGAGCTGTGCCGCGGTTCACCCGCCGCGCCGTCGCTCACGTTGGCGGAACTGCTGCTGGAGCGTGGGAACACCGCGCCTGCGCAGGTCGAGATCGACGCCGTGCTGGCGCGCGACCCGTCTGATCCGCGCGCGCTGCTCGACCGGGCGCGACTGCACGTTGCGGCGGGGCGTTGGAAGCAGGCACAGGCGGACCTCGACGCGTCGATCGGGCGCGCGCCGGACGTGAAGGCCTCGCACATGCTGCTGGCGAGCGCCTACGGGCGCGCGGGGGACGCGGCCGCGGCCCGGCGCGAGCAGGAGCGGGCACGCACGCTTCCCGAGGATCCACACTGGCCCGACCCGTTCGTCGAGGAGCTTTCGGCGCTGGCCATCGGGCGGTCCGCGGTCCTTCAGCGCGCCCGGTTCCTGCTCAACCAGGGTCACACGCCACAGGCCATCCTGATGTTGGAGGCGGTAGCGGCACAGTATCCGCAAGACGCCCAGGTCTGGGTCGCGCTGGGCAAAGCCTATGAGCGCGACGGGCAGGGCTCGAGAGCGGAGTCGGCCTTTCGCCGCGCGACGGCCGAGCGAGCCGACGCCTCGGAAGCGTACCTGCGGCTGGGGATGTTGCTGTGCGACCAGCAGCGGTTCGGGGATGCGATGACGCCGCTGCGGCAGGCCGCGCGGCTCGATCCAAATCTGCCGGAGACCCATTACCGGTTGGGCCTGTGCCTCCTGAAGCTTGGCGACCGCTCGGGCGCGATTGCGGCGCTGCAGGACGCCGTGCGCGTCGAGCCGAGCTTTCGCGAGGGATACGTCGCGCTGGGCCGCGCGTTGAATGACGGCGGGCGCAGCGCGGAGGCGGCCGTGCAGCTTCGACGAGCGCTGGAGCTTGAGCCCAATGATGCCCCGACCGCGGCGCTGCTCAAGCAACTCGAATCGCCTCGTTAACATCGCTCAAAGGACCCGCCCGCGCGACACGATGTATCGCGGCTTGGGCCTCAGGCGGATCGCCTCGAAGCGGTTGGGCACGTCCAGGACGACCAGGTTGGCCTCGCGCCCGACCTCGATGCCGTAGCCGTCGCCCAGGTTGAGAGTGGCCGCGCCCTTCCAGGTGACCATGTCATAGCAGGCGTCGATCTCGTCTTTGCCCATCATCTGGCAGACGTGTGCGGCCATGTGCGCGGCGTCGAGCATGTTGCCCGTGCCCAGGGCGTACCACGGGTCCATGATGCAGTCGTAACCCAGGCTCACGTTGAGGCCGGCCTGCCAGAGTTCCTTGACGCGGGTCAGGCCGCGGCGCTTGGGGTAGGTGTCGGCGCGGCCCTGGAGGACGATGTTGATCAGCGGGTTGGTGACGAAGTTGATCTTCGCCCTTTTGAGGAAGCCCATTAACTTGTTCGCATAGGCGTTCTCGTAGGAGCCGAACGCGGTCGTGTGGCTGGCGGTCACGCGCGGGCCGTTGCCGTGCCGGATCGCGCAAGCGGCCATGACCTCCAGGAAGCGCGATTGCGGGTCGTCCACCTCGTCGCAGTGGACGTCGATCAGTTTGTCGTAGCGGTTGGCGAGCTCGAAGACCTTATGCACGGAGTTCACGCCGTCCTCGCGCGTCAGCTCGTAATGGGGGATGCCGCCGACAGCATCGGCCCCCATCCGCAGGGCCTCTTCCATCCGGTCGAGCTGGTCGGGACTGCCGTACAGGCCATCCTGGGGGAAGGCGACGACCTGGAGGGTCATCCACTCCTTGACCTCGTCCCGGAGTTCGAGGAGGGCGCGGAGGGCGACCAGCTTTTTCTCCGAGACGTCGGCGTGCGTTCGGACGAAGAGCACCCCCTGCTCGGCCTGGAGGCGCAGCGTTCGCAGGGCCCGCTCCTTGACGTCCTTGACCGTCAGACGTTGCTTGAGGTTGCGCCAGATCTCGATGCCTTCGAAGAGGGTGCCGCTCTGGTTGAGGCAGCGGCCGCCATCGATCAGGGCAGAGTCGAGGTGGACGTGGGATTCGACAAAGGGCGGGCTGACGAGCATGCCGGCGGCATCGATAACCCGCGTCCTTCGCGGCGGCGTGAGGGAGCGGCCGATCTTCTGGATACGTCCGGCGGAGATAAGCAGGTCGGCGCGATGTTGGCGGCCACTGCGGGAGGAGAGCAGGGTACCGCCACGGATGAGCAATGGAGCGGATGTGTTCGCCATGAAGCCGGAAAGGGCGGCAGAGGCGTGCACTTATTCTGTTCCCGTTGCCCAGGCCATGAAGTCCTTGATGTCCTTGTTGAGCTTCTCCTGGGACGCGTGCGGATGGTACATCATGTGCCCGCCCTCGTAGTACGTCTGCCGGATGTTCTTGCGCAGGCTCGACGAGACGCCCAGGTGGCTGACCTGGTAATCCGTGGCGAAGAACGGGGTCGCCAGGTCGTAGTAGCCGCTGCAGACCAGCACCTTGAGCGTCGGGTGCTTGCTCACCGCGTCGCGGAGGTTGTCGCCGACATAGAGCCATCCACCGTTGCCGCCCCGGCCCCAATTCCAGGGTTGCACGCGGCCGGAGAGAAACTCGTACTGCACGTCCGACTCGAACTTTAGCGTCCGCCGGATGTAGTCGTTAAAGGTCCCGCTGTAGACGCCCACGTAAAGCGAGAGGCTGGGGTCGTAGTCCTGGTAGCTGGCGATCGGATTGGTCGCCTGCCCGGCGACGCGGCCGTCGAAGCGGCCGATCACCTTGTCGTCGTCCTCGAGCAGCCGTTTCTCGAATACGCTGGGCGAGATGCGAAGCCTCGATTGCTCGACGATCTTTTCCGAAAGCCCCGTGTACCGCACAAGCGAGGTGGCCAGCGACTTCCGCTCGTCGGCTGAAAGCTGATCGCCACGCAACAGCGCGGGCGCATACACCTCGGTCGTCCACTTCTTCGCCTCGTCCAGGGTCTTGGCGAGGTTCGATTGCAGGTCCTGCGGCAGCTTTTTGTGGTAGAACGCGCAGGCCGTGTACGACGGGAGGTAAAGCGCGTATGGCAGGTCGTTGGCGTCGTTGGGGGAGAGGGTCTGGAAGCTCAGCACGGTCGAGATCAGGATTACGCCGTTGAGCGCGATCCCCTGGCGATCGAGCAGGTGCTCGGATAAGAGCGCGGCGCGAGTCGTGCCGTACGACTCGCCCGCCACGAACTTGGGCGACGCCCAGCGCTGGCCCTTCACCAGGTACAGGCGGATGAATTCGGAGACCGAGTCGATGTCCTGCTGGACGCCGTAGAACTCCTCTCCCTTGACCCCCTCGGCCGGGCGGCTGTATCCCGTGCCCACGGGGTCGATGAAGACCAGGTCCGTCTGCACCAGCCACGTCGAGGGATTGTCGATCAGGCGATACGGCGGGTTGCCCGGCAGCCCGTCGGCGGCGAGCTCGACCCGCTTGGGGCCGGCCGTGCCCAGGTGAAGCCAGATGGCCGCCGCGCCCGGCCCGCCGTTGAACACGAACGTGATCGGCCGCTTCTCGACGGCGATGTCGTCGCCGGTCTTCTCGTAGGCGACGTAGAAGAAGTTCGCCCGCGCCTTGCCGGCCTCGTCCTTGAGCGGCATGGTGCCGGCGGTGGCGCGGTACTTGAGGGTCTGGTCGTCACCAATCTTCAGCTCGTGCTCGGTGACCGAAAGCTTCTCGGCGACGGGCTGGGTCTGGGGCTTGGCCTTCTCACCGTCGCGGCCTTGCTGCTGAGTGGCCGCGGGTGCGATGGCGGCGGCGGCCGCGCGGCGCGGACCGGCCCGCTCGGGCCTTTCCTGCGAACGGGTGAGTGGGGAGAATCCGACCAGCACCACGATGAGGACGAAGGCGATTCGATTGAACATGGCCAGAGACTTTACCCGCAACGCCCGCCGAACGGTATGGCCGTTGCATTGAGGTGATCCCGCGATGCGAACCGCCAGCCGGAACGATCACTCGGTCGCATTCACGCACACCGATAAGGTGATGTTCCCGCAGGAAGGCTATACCAAGGGCGACCTGCTGGCTTATTACCGCGCCGTCGCCGACAAGCTGATCCCGCACCTCAAAGACCGCCCGCTGACGCTCGAGCGCCTGCCCGAAGGCGTCGGCGCGGAGGCCCCCCATTTCTGGCAGAAGAACTCGCCAGCCTACTACCCTGCCTGGATCCACCGCGCAAAGCTTCGCGACCAATCCGGCAAAGAGGTGAACTACGCGCTGGTGAACGATCTGGACGCGCTCTTGTACCTGGTGAACCAGGGCACGGTCACGTTCCACGTGTGGTTGTCGCGGGTCGGATCGCTCGATCGGCCGGATTACGTGCTGTTTGACCTGGATCCGGGCGAGCGTCCGTTCGCCGATGCGGTGAAGGTCGCCAAGGCCGTGCGCGACTTGCTGGACGAGCGGGGCTTGGCGGCGTTCGCGAAGACCTCGGGCAAGACCGGCATCCACGTGCTCGCGCCCTGGACGAATAAAGGAGATTACGACGCCGCGCGAGCGTGGGCCTTAGAGCTGGCCGGCGAGGTCGTCGATCGCCTCCCGGAAATCGCCACGCTTGAACGCCGGATCAAGGATCGAGGCGGGCGGCTCTACCTTGACGTGGTGCAGAACGCCCGCGGCCACCACGTCGTGCCGCCCTACGTGGCGCGTGCGGTTCCCGGCGCCACCATTTCGACGCCATTGGAATGGCGCGAGCTCAACGCGCGCTTGAACCCGCGGCGATTCGATCTGAAATCGGCCGTGAAGCGATTCAAGAGCAAGGGGGATCTGATGGCGCGTCTTGCGGCGGGGTGAAGGGGGCGCGCGGCGACACCGCCGTGCCGCACTCTGGGCAGCGGTTGGGCGTGGCGCGGAGATCGTAGCCGCAATTGGGGCACGCATACGCAGTAGTTGATCCGCGCGCGAAGAGACGGGGCAGGAGGAAGAGGGCCCAAACTCCGGCCAAAAGGACGGCGAACGGAATGGTGAGTGACCGGTCGCGCAGGACCCCTGGAGGATTGCGCATCGGCGAAGTCTGCCATGTTCTCCTGAAATAGAATTGGCCCAACCAGGGCGGATGCTGCGAATAGGGCCTGTGATACGGTTCGGCCGAAATCTGCCAGGATGCAGGGTGGTCCGCTGGCGGCATCGCGATTTGCGTCGTGATGCCGACCCATCTAACGGTCAGGGTACCCATTCGGCCGAGACGTTCCAATAGGACCGTGGCCCGACTGAGCGGAATGCGGAGTGCCACCCGGCCGCGCAGAGCGCGAAGTAGCTGCAAAGCCACAGCGCGGCAACGCAGACGGTTGACGCGGCGGTCAGGATACGGCAGACGCGTCGCCATTTGCCTGAGTTCACGCGCATGTGGCTTTGGTCGCGGTCAGGGTTCGAATTCGGCCGGCCGATCGCTTGGCCGAGGCGGTACGGGCGTGCCGCACTCGGGGCAGCGGTCGTGGCCGGCGCGCAGGTCGTAGCCGCAGGTGGGACACAGCCCACGGCCACGGCGCGCTCGCGCGAGCCTGCGCGACAGCGATCGGCGCGCCAGTTGTGGACTGAGGCACACTGCTACAATCACCCAGAATGGGCAGGTGAATGACCATTCGGTGCTGGTCACCCTTCCGCCGCGAAGCACGTCGCGGCGATGCGTGTACCCGAAACCAAAGATCCCCAGCACGGGACGTTTCTGGTTCGAAACCGTGGCGGTCCGGTCGAATCGCCAGCGGGTGGGCACCAGTTGGTAGCCGGACTCGAACGTCTGGAAACGATGCCGCCAGACGGTCAGGGTTCCCCAATGGACGGTCAGGTCCATGCGCGAGAAGCTGCCTTGCGTCATGTACGCGGGGTGGTATTCGAGCGTCGCGCGCGCGAAATAGCTCAAGCCCCACGCTGCGAGCGCGAGCATCCCGACGGGGAGGAGCGCCGTGCCGAGAAGCGTTACGAGTACATCTGCTGATGCGCGCATTGGCCGCCCTTGACGTCGCGGAGCCTGGCGACCTTCTGTTTGTCGATGGCTCGGCGGACGAGGGATTCGACATTGCGGTCGGCGGGCATGGTCGTTTAAGCGGGCGGGTGGGTCACTTGCCGCGGCGCTTGGGCTTGTCGTCGAGGGTGATCTCGCCGGCGGCGGAGTCTTCGAGGGTGTCGATGCCGCTGCCGCCCAGGTGATCTTCCTCGTCGTCGTGGCCGCCGCCGCCGTTGCGGAGGTTCTCGCCGATCTCGGCGTCGAGGTCGAGGCCGGGGCCACCGGTATCCTCGGAGAGGACTTCCAGGTCGTCGTCCTCGACGTCGTTGTTACCGCGGTGCGACTTGCCTCCGCCAGCATCGTCGTCGAGCCCGACAGGCCCGGCATGGTTGTCGATCGTTTCGAGCCCGTCATCGGCTTCGAGTTCGCCGGCCTCCAGGTCGTCGGCGCCCAGGTGGCTGGTGGGTGCGGCGTCGAGCTCGTCGTCGTCGAGCGTCTGGAGCTCGTCCTCATCGGCCGCGCCGGCGCCCGCGCGGGAGTTCCGGGTGTTCGGGCGGATGTCGTCGTCGCCGGGCACGCCGTCGATCTGCATGACGAACATGACCGGTCCGACCTGGACCGTATCGCCTGGCTCGAGGACGGCCTCCTGGACGCGGCGGCCGTTGACGAAGGTGCCGTTGGAGGAGCCGAGGTCCTCGATGCGGAGCGAGTCGGCGTCGCGGATGATGCGGCAGTGTTTGCGGGAGATCTCGCCCAGCGGGATCATGAGGTCGCAGTCCTGTCGTCGGCCGATGACCGTCATGTCGCGGGAAATGGAGAAGCTTCGCCGCTCCCCGTCATTTCTAAACATTACCAGGACCGCTTGCATGGGATCGCCTCGCGAAGATGGGTGTGCGTCATGGTGGGGGCCAGCCCTCAGTGCCCTGTTGCCGCCCGACGCGCGCTGGGCCGCGAACACTACAAACATTAAAGTAGCTTTGCAAGAAACTTTGGGCAAGAACAAAACGTAAGCGCCACAGGGGCTTAAGTCGTTGGGGCACCGAGGCATGGAGTTGTTACAGGCACGATCCGGAGCGGTGTTGGATTCCACGGCCGTTCCCGACGCGGAGGCGCCGGGTTTGTACGTCCACGTGCCGTTCTGCTTCCACAAGTGTCACTACTGCGACTTTTACAGCATCACGCGACAGACGGCGGAGCGCATGGCCCGGTTTGTCGACCTGATGCTTTCGGAGGCCGATCAATGGGCGGGCCGGCATTCGCGCGTGCGCGTGCGGCCGCGGACGGTCTTTTTCGGCGGCGGGACGCCGTCGCTCCTGCCACTGGAGGAGATGAGGAGGCTTTTGGCAGGGCTGCGCGAACGGTTCGATTTTGCCGATTTGAACGAATGGACGGTCGAGGTTAATCCCGCGACCGCCGAACTCAACTATTGCCAGATGCTGCGCGAGATTGGTGTGGATCGGCTGAGCTTTGGCGCGCAGAGCTTCGACCGGGCGGAATTGAAGGTCCTCGAGCGTCACCACGACCCGGAGGACGTACCGCGGAGCGTGGAAATCGCGAGGCGGGCTGGTTTTTCGCGCATTAACGTGGATCTCATCTACGCGATACCCGGTCAGACCCTCGCCGGGTGGTCACGGACTTTGGACGCCGCG
The DNA here is from genome assembly GCA_036558265.1 of Tepidisphaeraceae bacterium. Taxonomy (GTDB): domain Bacteria; phylum Planctomycetota; class Phycisphaerae; order Tepidisphaerales; family Tepidisphaeraceae; genus RYN-433. The sequence goes on from DATBFY010000088.1 coordinate 23,988, forward strand.
ATCGCCCTCGGGACGCCGCACGTTTCCTGTTATGGCCTGACATACGAACCGAACACGGCGATGACGGTCCGCAAACGGTTAGGTCACTTTCAGGCGGTGGAGGAATCGGTCGAACTGGAGATGCTGCGATACGCCCGCGGCCGACTGGCCGACCGGGGACTGGCGGCGTACGAGATCAGCAACTACGCCGCGCCGGGCGAGGCGTGCCGGCACAACCTGCTTTATTGGACGGGGGGGAATTATATCGGACTGGGGCCGTCGGCGGCATCGCACGTGGAGGGATGGCGATGGAAGAATCGCCCGCACCTGGGGGAGTGGGAGGCCGCCGTCGCAGCGGGTCAGCTTCCGGCGGCGGATCTGGAGCGGCTATCGCGCGACCAGCGGCGCGGGGAGTGGGTCATGCTGCGGCTGCGGCTGGCCGAGGGGATCGGATTTGACGATTATGCCGCGCGGTGGGGGGGTGACGCGCGTGCGGACTATGGGGGCGAGTTGGCGCATCTCGAAAAATTGGGACTGCTGACGATCGACGACGCGCGGTTCGCGTTATCGGATGCCGGGCTGGCGGTCGCGGATGCGATCGCGGCGGAATTCCTGCGCGCCTAAGCGCAGCGCGTCACGTCTGATAGCGCGCGGCGCGTGTCCTAAACGTGTCCGGCGTCGCCGTCGATAAACCCAGCAGGAGTCGGTCGGACGACGCGATCCCGCATGGCCCATCGTGGACGTCCCCCCTTACCCGGTTTGACCGTCCTGTACGCGTATCGTAGGTCAAGACCGGACGCGCGTCGCGAAGCGCCATCGCGTACGCGGAGCCACGGGAGCGGAGAGAGACTATGTTCGGACTTCTCAAAACCTTCGCCGCGACGGCCAACCCGATCGGGGTTGACTTCGGCTCAGACTGCCTTCGCATGGCGCAGATTCAGGTCGTCGACGGGGAGCCGCGGATCGTCGCCGCCGCCAGCGCCGACGTGCCGAGCCACGTGCGGAACGACGCCGCGGCGCGGGCGTCGTTTTTCGTCGAGACGTCGAAGGACCTGCTGGCGCAGGGGAAGTTCAAGGGTCGCCAGGCGGTGCTGGCGCTGCCCGCCGCACAGATGTACATCCAGCACCTTCGCATCCCGAAGATGGACGACGAGGCGATGAAGAAGGCGTTGCCGTGGGAGGCGCGGGGCAAGCTGCCGATCGACCCGACGCACGCGCTGCTGCGGCACACGGTGGCGGGAGAGATCTACCAGGATTCGGAGCCCAAGGACGAGGTTATCCTGATGGCCGCCGCCCGCGAGACGGTGAACATGCTGCTTGCCGCGGCGGCCAAGGCGAAGCTCGACGTGGTGGGAATGAACGTCGAGCCGATGGCGATCGTCGATTGCTTCAACCACGTGTTCCGCAGGAAGGCCGACCAGAAGTCGGTCACTTGTTTCATAGACATCGGCTTCAAGTCGAGCCGCGCGATCATCGCGGAGGGCTCTCGAATCCTGTTCGCCCGCTCGATCCCGACCGGTGGCGAACACCTGAACCGGGCGGTCGCCCAGGCGCTGGGAATCGGAGCGGAGGAGGCCAAGCTCCTGCGGATCAAGCTCTGCCAGGCGCAACCGTCGCTGGACGAGCACCGGGCCAAGCAGGAGATCCGGTCCGGCGAGCGGCGCGCCGACGGCATCGCCGCCGACGCCGCTCCCGCGGCGTCAAGCGCCGGGGCAGGCGAAGGATTCGCGCTGTTGAATGCGTCGCTCGCTGCGGCGGAGAAGAGCAACCAGGCGGTTGGCGGCGCGCCCACGCAAGGCGCGACTGCCGTCGCCAGTCCACCGCGGCCCGCGCCGGCCTCAAAGGCCGTGAAGGGCAAGCTGCCATCGGACCCGGCGGAACAGGCGGTGCTGGTGGAAGAGGCATTGCACGAGCCGCTGGCGCGGCTGATCGACGAGTTGGGACTGTGCCGCCGGTATCACGAGGCGACGTTCCAGAACAAGCCGGTGGAGAAGCTGGTGTTCGTCGGGGGCGAGGCGAAGCAGCGGAGGCTGTGTCAGCATGTGGCGCGCGAGATGCAGCTCGCGGCGCAGGTCGGCGATCCGCTGGTGCGGATGGGCCGGATCAGTGAGATCGGGATCGAGAGTGGGATCGACCGCCGCCAGCCGCAGCCCGGGTGGGCGACGGCGATCGGCCTGAGCCTGGGCCCGGCGGAGTCGACGGACAACTGACCGAGGAAGACACGGCTCGCGTCACCGGCCCGGCGGCACCGGGCGGGTACGACGGGGGCGCACGATCGCGGAAGAGGAACCTATGTCGTCTCCCAATCAACTGAGCTTCCTGCCGGACGATTATCTCGAGATCAAGCGGCAGCGCCGCACGAACGTGATCTGCGCGGTCATGTTCCTGATGATCATGTCGGGCATCGGCGTATTGTTCACGATGAGCGAGCGCACCCACAAGGCGGAGGAAACCGAAAACACCGCGGTCAGCAAGGAGTACGCCGAGGCCGCCACGCGCATCCAGCAGCAGAAGCAGATGCAGGAGAAGCACCAGCGCCTGAACGCGCAGGCGGAGCTGACCGCGTCCCTGGTCGAGCGCGTGCCGCGGAGCCGCCTGCTGGCGGAACTGACCAACGCGAAGCCGGCGGGGGTCTCGTTCACGGAGGTGCGACTGGATTCGAAGCTGAGGGCCGCGAACGGTGCGTCGGCGGCGGCGGCGGGAAAGACCCAGTTCGAGATGAAGCGCGCGGCAATGGAAGCGGCGACCGGCAGCGCCAAGCACGCCGCCGGACCTCCGGTGCCCCAGGCCAAGAGCTACGACGTGAACGTGAAGGTGATGGGCCTGGCGGACAACGACGTACAGGTGGCGCAGTTCCTGGCGAAGCTTAACCAGTCGCAGCTCCTGCAGGACGTGAACCTGGTGATCAGCGACGAGCAGCAGCTCGGGGACGCGAAGATGCGCAAGTTTGAGATCGAGATGATGATCAACCCGGCCGCCGAGGTGATCCCCGCGGCGGTGCCGCAGTCGAAGACCGCGAGCACGCCGGTGGAGTTGAAGTGACCGTGCGACGGCGCGCGGCCTGACACGGCACGGCGCGCGCGCGCGGGGCCGCGGCAATAGGAACGGCGAACGCGAAACGGAGTGAGCAACATGCAATTCGGAATCAGAGAGCTCCTGTTCTTCGCCCTGATGATCGGCCTGGTCGTCGCCAGCGTATTCGCGCTGCAGAAGCGCCGGACGCAGACCGACGCGCTGCGGGCGGATACCCAGCAGAAGCGAAAGCAACTGGTGGACCTCAAGCAGTCCACGTCCGGCAACGAGGACTGGAACCAGAAGTTCGCCGAGCTCAAGCAGGCGATCAGCTTCTTCGAGAGCAAGCTCCCGCAGGAGCGGGAGATCGACAAGATCCTCAAGGAAGTCTGGCAGATGGCGGAGGCCAACAGTCTTCAGACCCGCACGGTCAAGACGCTGCGCAGCGAGCGGGGGGCGAGCTACAGCGAGCAGCCGATCGAGATGAGCCTTGCGGGTGACTTCAACGGGTTTTACGTGTTTCTTCAGCAGTTGGAGAACATGCCGCGCATCACGCGGGTGACGAACATGTCGTTGACGAAGATGGCAGACCGCGACGGCGCGATGCAGGCGAAGATGACGCTGAGCATTTTCTTCGAGCCCGACGCGGGCGGCTCGAAGATGGCCGCGTCGCGTTGAGCGGATCTGCCGGGGCAATGAGTGGAGTGTGACCCATGAGCGATGACGGACTCGAACAAGACGGCCAGGACGCCACGGACGACCCGGAACAGGCGCAGGACGCCTATGACGGTGGCATGGGCGGAGACGATGGCAATGGCGGTGGCGACGTGGACTCGGCGTTCGTCGTCCCGGGCGAGAAACAACCCCTGAGCAAGGGAACCGTGGCGATGTTCGTGATCCTCGCGCTCGCCGGAGCCGGGACGTACTTCATGTACGTCAAGACCGGCCCCCAGAGCGCCGGCGCCGCCACCGTGGATCCCAAAGCCCAGGCCGTCATCAAGCAATACATGAGCGACCGGACCAAGAACCCGGCCGAGATGACCAAGATGTTCAAGGACACCGAGATGTACAAGCTGCTCTTGAACTACAAGGTGCAGCAGGTGCCACTGAGCGCGCTGGCGGCAAACCCGTTCCGCCTGGCGCCACCCGCGACCGACGACGGCAAGCCGGCCCGCATCAGCGAGGAGGAACAGAAACGTCGGGATGAGGAGGAGCGCGTCGCGGTGCTCAAGGCGGTCAACGGCCTGCAGCTCCAGTCCATCATGCGGAGCGATACCCGCCGATCCTGCATGATCAACAACACGCTCTACCAGGAAGGCCAGCAGGTCGAGGCGTTCACGATCGAGAAGATCAGCCCCAGTTGCGTGGTCGTGCGCAACGGGCGCTATCGATTTGAGCTGCGGATGCAGCGCTAACGGCGCGCCCCCGCGCCGCGTCACACCCCCGCCACGGGAAGGAAACCATGTTTGGTCGCCGAACAAACTCACCCGCGGATCGCCCCCCCGAGGGCCCGGACCTCTCGCGACCCGCGGACGACCTGGTGGACCCCCCTGCCGAGATGGAAGCGCTGTGGGCGCCCGAGCAGGCGAAGGTGCGCACAACGGTCGAGCAACTTCTGCTCGAGCGCGGGCATATCCAGGAGGAGCAGCTCACCCAGGCGAAACAGGTCCAGTCGCAGACCCCGGGCAAGACGATCACACAGATCCTCTTGACGATGAACGCGGCGACCGAGGGGCAGATCCTCTCGGCCCAGGCCGAAACCCTCGGGCTGCCGTTCGAAGTGCCCGAAAAGGCGGCCGTGGACGCGCAGGCGTTCGAGCTGCTCGAGCCCGACTACATTCGGCGGCATAACGTCCTGCCGATCCGCCTGGAGGGCAAGACACTGGTCGTCGGCATGGCCGATCCCGCCAACGTCTTCCTCCTCGACGAGGTCAAGCGCAAGGTCAAGCGCGACGTGAAGGTCGTCGTCACGCCCGCCGGCGACATCAACCGTTTGGTCGAGCAGATCACCACCAACGCGGTCGACCTGAAGGTGGACGAGATCATCAAGGACATGGCCGAGGACGACGTCCAGGTCGTGAAGGAGGAGAAGGAGGACGACCAGGACCTGACCAAGCTGGGCAACGAGTCGCCGATCATCCGCTTCGTCAACTACCTGATCTTCGACGCGGTCAAGCAGGGCGCCTCCGACATCCACATCGAGCCCAAGGAAAAGGGCCTCAAGATCCGCTACCGCATCGACGGCATCCTGTTCGAGGCGATGAACCCCCCGCACACGATGCACGCGGCGATCACCTCGCGCCTGAAGATCATGGCCAACCTCGACATCGCCGAGCGCCGACTGCCGCAGGACGGGCGCATCCGCGCCGTCGTGAACGGCCGCAAGATCGACCTGCGCATGAGCACGCTGCCGACCGCGAACGGCGAGAAGTGCGTCATGCGTATTCTCGACAACCGCTCGATCAACGTGGCGCTCGACGACCTGGGCTTTTCCGAGAACTGCCTGACGATCTGGAAGAACCAGATCGATCAGCCGCACGGAATCCTGCTGGTCACCGGGCCGACCGGCTCGGGCAAGACGACCACGCTCTACTCGTCGCTGCGTTGCATGGACGGCAACAAGCTGAACATCAGCACGGTCGAGGATCCGATCGAGTACCAGCTCTCGACCGCCAACCAGGTGCAGGTGCACGAGAAGATCGGGATGACGTTCAGCGCCGCGCTGCGGTCGCTCTTGCGTCAGGACCCCGACGTCGTGCTTCTGGGCGAAATCCGAGACGCTGAGACCGCCAAGATCGCCGTGCAGGCGGCGCTGACCGGCCACCTCGTGCTCAGCACGCTCCACACGAACGACGCGCCGTCGTCGGTCACGCGTCTGGTGAACATCGGGGTCGAGCCCTACCTGATCAGCGCCGCGGTGAACGCGGTCCTGGCGCAGCGACTGTGCCGAAAGATCTGCCCGCTCTGCAAGGAGGAGTACACCCCCTCGTCCGAGATGAAGGAGTTCCTCGTGCTCCAGGGGTTCACCTCCGACAAGACGTTCCGCGGCAAGGGCTGCGACCGCTGCCGAAAGACCGGGTACGTCGGGCGGCTTGGCGTTTACGAGCTGATGGTCATGGACGACTCGCTGCGCGACGTGGTCACCGCCAATCCGGACGTGACGCAGTTGCGCAAGCTCTGCCGGGAGCGCGGCCTGGTGACGCTGCGGCAAGACGGTTTCGACAAGGTAATGAAGGGCATGACGACGGTCGACGAAATCCTCCGGGTGACCGAGGGCGGCGTCTGATCGAGCGTGGAAGGACATGGCAGTAGAAGGCAGAAAAGGAGTATGGAGAGATGAGCCTGGTGAATGACATTTTGCGTACGGCGGTCCAAAACAAGGCGTCGGACGTCCACATCAACGTCGGCGCGCCGCCCCTCTTCCGAATCCACACGGTCGTGCAGGCCAGCGACTTCCCCATCGTCACGCCCGAAGGGTCGATGCGGCTCCTGAAGGAGATCCTGGCCGAGAAGCGCTGGCCCGCGTTCGAAGAACTGCGCGACGCCGACTTCTCCTACGAGATCCCCGGTGTCGGTCGCTTCCGCGTTAACGCGCACTTCCAGCGCAACTCGATCGCGCTGGCATTCCGTACCATTAACGACAAGGTGCGGCCGATCGAGCAGCTATTCCTGCCCGAGATCGTCCACAAGCTGACGCACCTGCCGCGCGGCTTGATCCTGGTGACCGGGCCCACCGGCTCGGGCAAGTCCACGACGCTGGCGGCGATGATCGACGCGATCAACCGCCGCGAGCCCGGACACATCATCACGCTCGAGGACCCGATCGAGTATGCGTTCGTCAGCCAGAAGAGCTGTATCGAGCAGCGCGAGGTGGGCAACGACGTGCCCAACTTCGCCAGCGGCCTGCGGCACGCCCTGCGTCAGGACCCGGACGTCATCCTGGTGGGCGAAATGCGCGACCTGGAGACGACCGGCTCGGCGATCACGGCGGCGGAAACCGGTCACCTGGTCTTCTCCATCCTGCACACCGTCAACGTCTTTCAGACGATCGAGCGTATCATCGACATCTACCCGTCCGACCAGCAGAACCAGATCCGCTCCATGCTCGCCAACACGCTCCAGGCGGTCATCAGCCAGACCCTGTTCAAGCGCGTGGACCAGCCGGGCATGATCCCGGCGGTCGAGGTCATGCTGTGCACGCCCGCCGTGCGAAACTGCGTGCGCGAGAACCGCATCTTTGAAATCCCCAACATCATCGAGACCAGCCGCGCGCTGGGCATGCAGACGCTCGACAGCTCGATCAAGCAACTGTTCGTGAACGGTTACGTCAGCAAGGAAGACGCGATCGCCCAGGCGGCGCATCCCGAGAAGCTCGAACGCAGCATCGCGGCTTAGCGTGCGCCGGTGGACGACCGATCAGGCTCGTACCAGGAGAAGGATGAATGATGACGGAGAACGGACGAGTCAAGACGGCGCGGTGATCCGAACGCGACTTGATTCATCCTTCTGACGTCATCCTTCATCCTTAGATTGACCCATGCCCACATACCGTTACGAATCCCGGAACTCCGCCGGAAAGGTGACGTCCGGCGTGCTCAGCGCCGCCAACCTCGCCGCCGCCTCGCAGGAGCTGCGCAACCGCGGGGAGTACATCCTGGCGCTGATGCCCGCCGGCTCCGCGACCAAGAAGGCCGGCTTCTCCCTCGCGAGCGCCAATATCAGCTTCGGCCCCGGCGCCAAAGACGTGCAGGCGTTCACCAGCCAGCTCGCCGTCATGATCCGCGCCGGCATCAGCATCCGCGCCGCCATCGAGGGCATTTCCGAACAGGTGGCTAACCCCAAGTTCAAGCAGATGCTCGTCCAGATGAAGAAGGACGTCGAGTCGGGCAAGCAGTTCTCCGACGCCCTGATGCGCTACCCCAAGGTCTTCAGCCCCCTTTACATCAACATGGTGAAGGCGTCGGAGCTGTCCGGCGGCTTCTCCAAGATGCTCGACCGCATCGCCGGCTATCTCGCGCAGCAGATCGAGACCTCGGGCATGGTCAAGGGCGCGATGATCTACCCCGGCATCATCGGCACGATGGCCGTCGGCACGACGATCTTCCTGCTCACCTTCGTGCTGCCGCGCTTCCTGGTCATCTTCAAGGGCAAGGAAAAGGTCCTCCCCGCGCCGACCAAGATGCTCATGGCCATGAGCAATTTCATGGTCAATTACTGGTACATCCTGCTCTTTGGCGTGGTCGCCGCCATCTGGGGCTTCATGCTCCTGATCAAGACCGACTGGGGACGCGTCTGGTGGGACAAGCTCAAGCTCACCATCCCCCTGTTCAAGAAGCTCTTCCGCGCCCTCTACATCTCGCGCAGCCTCCACACGATGGGCCAGTTGATCAACGCCGGCGTGCCGATCCTCGACACGCTGGGAATCACGGCGGAGATCAGCGGCAACTCGATCTACAAGCGGATGTGGCGCTCGGTCTATACCGCCGTCAAACAAGGTAAGAAGATCTCGACGCCGCTGAACAAGAGCCCCCTGCTCCCCAAGTCGGTGATCCAGATGATCGGCGCGGGCGAAGAATCGGGTAAGCTCGGCGAGGTGCTCGACGAGGTGTCCGAGTTTTACGCCCGCGAGCTCAAGGCCGTCATCAAAGGCGTAACCGCGATGATCGAACCCTTGATGATCGTCCTCATGGGCAGCATCGTCGGTTTCATCGCCATGAGCATCATCCTCCCGATCTTCAAGCTCAGCAGCCTGGTCAAATGACCCCGGCCGCATGAGTCACGATCGAATTTACGGGCAGGGCGCCTCAACGCGTCCCTGCCCGTTTTCTTACTAACCACCCTTCACTTCGCCAGCTTGCGCATTTGACCGGGGCGGATCTGAATTCGATATCAGACGTTGAATGCGATACCGCTTCCCCTCATGCCGTGCCCCCCGCGTGCGGCGGGGCTTCACCCTGATCGAGGCCGCGATGACGACCGTCATCATCGGCGTCGGCTGCGTGTCGATGCTCGCCCTGCTGGGTGCGGGGACCATGGCCAACGGCTCGGGCGCCGAGCTGACCACCGCCATGCACCTGGCGGGCAACCTCCGCGAGGCGATGACCGGCCTGCGCTACGCCGACCCGACAAGCCCCACCCACTGGGGCGCCGAAAACGGCGAAACGCTCGCTACCTACAACGACATCGACGACTTCGACGCCTGGAGCTCCAATCCCTATCCGATCGACGCCCGCCGCAACTCCCTGGGCAGCAGCTACAGCGGATGGGCGCAGCAGGTGAAGGTCGACTGCGTCAAGCCCGACGATCTTCAGACGACGACACCCCACCTGACCCTCCCCCCTGAGCTCCGGCCCACCTGCCGGATCACCGTGACCATCGTGCACAACAATCGACAGGTTTACACGCAGAACTGGATCGCCTCGTATTCGGACCCGTCCGCCCCGTAAAGGAGTCGAGGTGTCGCGCGAACGACGCGCTTTCGTGCCGGCGCGGAAGCCATTGCGGACGGGAGCTGACCGAGAGAGGAATCAAGACATGCGAACCATTCGAACCAGAGCTCGTCGGGGCATGACCTCCATGCTGGCCATGCTCTACCTCATGCTGTTCGCCACGCTCGCGCTGGGCTTCTACGGCGCGACCAACGTCGCCGTTCAGGTCTCGACCAACGAGACCCACGGCCGCAGGGCGATGCTCGCCGCCGAATCCGGCATGGAGTTCATGCGCTATACGCTTGGAAACGTGGACATCCCGCACTTCACGCCCGCCGACCAGCTCTGGAGCACGCTCTGCACGCAGGTCAAGCAGCAGCTCGACGGTACCCGAAATGTGAACGGCGCCACCTTGCCCGACCCCAGTGGCGAGTCGATGACGATTCCCACCGTCCACCTGCCGTCCGGTGGGACGTTCACCGCCACCCTCCTGCACAACGGCGAGAAGGTGACCGCCAAGATTGTCGCCACCGCGCCCGACGGCAGCGTGGGGCGGACCATCCAGATGGACTTCAGCCGCGCAACCCGGGCGAGCAACATCTTTGACTTCGGTGTGGCAAGCAAGAGCAAGATCAGCATGTCCGGTAACGCCAAGATCACCGGCGCCGCCGGCGACCTGGGCCGCGGCAGCGTGCTCTCCGACACCACCGCCGCCGTCCCCCTGTCAATGACCGGAAAGCCGTCCATCTCCGGTGACTTCTCGTACACCAACCCCAGCGGCGCGCCCACGTTTGGTAACGGGACGGTCGCCGGCTTTTCACCGACCGCCCCGGAATTCGCCGACCACGTCCACGGGGGCGTGACCGCCCCCGAGTTCCCCGTCATCGACAGCTCGTCGTTCGCCACCTACGTCCCCAGCGCCACCGCCCCCGCGGGACCCCAGGTCATCACCACGAGCAATCCGCCCGGCTCCAGCTTCACCAACATCCGCATCAAGGCCGGCGCCAATCCCAAGTTCTCCGGCGGCTCGATCTTGCGCGGCGTGGTCTACATCGAGACTCCCAACCAGATCACGTTCAGCGGCGGCGTCACCATTCAGGGCGTCATCGTGGTCCAGAACAACCCGACCGGCGACCCGACCACCAACACGATCAAGTTCTCCGGAAACGTCACCCACCAGGGCGTCGAAACCCTGCCCGACGCCGCCCCGTTTGCCGGGCTGCCCAAGCTCACCGGATCGTTCCTCCTCGCCCCCACCTTCGGCATGACCATGACCGGTAACAGCAATCAGGTGGGTGGCACGATCGTCACCAGCTCGCTCGACATCTCCGGTACCGCCGGCGCGAACGTCAAGGGCACCGTCATCAACCTCAGCGACACCAGCGTCAACCTGACGGGAACCAGCGATATCGTCGTTTCCTCCACGGGCACGACCAACTACCCCGCCGGTGTGACGTTCGGCACCCACTTCGCCCCGCTTCCCGATACCTACCAGGAGCTGCAATGAACCTCCAGAAGCGCAAACATCGCGCGACGGACACGCGGCGCGGCCTGAGCCTCGCCGAGGTGATGATCTCGCTGGCGATCACCTCGATGCTGCTGACGGCGATCGCGGCGGCGTTCAGTTCCTCGACGACGGTCATCGAGAACAACGACCGGTTCTTCCGCGCCACGCAGTCAGCGCGGGTGACGCTCAACCAGGTCCTTACGGAGGTGCGACGCGCTGACGCGATCGGCGACCTGGACATCTTTCCTGGCAACGACCCGACCAGCACCAAGGTCAGTTCCACGCTCATCCCGATCATCCGCCCCGACGAAACTCGCCCGGCCAATGAAAAGATGCGGTTTTACGAATACGATGCCGTCAATAAGCGCGTGAACCTCTACTTTCTGCGCACCGACAACACATTGAGTCCGCGCTATCCGATCGCAACCGAAGTCCAATCGGCTCCGTTCTCCTGGGACACGGGTAAGGATGCCAATAACGCCGACTGCATCGCACGCATCTCGGTGGCGCTGGACGTCAAGGTCGGCAACAACGATATCCACCTGAGCGGCTCCACCGCGCCGCGGCGCAGTTTGGCGTACAAATAATCCGACCCACGATCGCTCAAGCCAAGTCAAATTTGCCCCCCTCCACCGGGGGGCAATTCTTTTTCATTTTTTGCTGTAAATATGGGTAAATCAGGTCCTTTCGGGATTTGACATAGGACAGGGTAAATCGGATATCTTGCAAGATGGGGCGATGCTTCTCACATCTTGCTCCGCTGCGCCTTTATCCCCGACGCGGGGGCTTCACCCTCATCGAGGCGATGATGGCAACCGCGATCGTGGGAATCGGCATCCTGTCCGTGATGCAACTCTATACCGCATGCACGCAGCAGAACCGCGCCGCCATCGGGATCACCACGGCCACGTTCCTCGCGGAAGACATCCAGGAAACGATGGCGGGTCTGGCATTCAGCGACCCGGCATACGGGAAGACGTACTTCGGCCCGGAACCGGGCCAGACACTGGCCAGCTACGATGACATTGACGACTTCGACTCGACCGGCAGCCCGAGCAACTTTTTCAACCCTCCGATCGATTCGACCCGCCAACCGATCGCTTCCCTGTCGGATTATGCGCAGGTCGTCTCGGTGTGGCCGGTCTACCCGAACCAGTTGACCGCCAATTCCAATCTGTCGTCACCGGACATGCCCCAAACCACCTACACGGGCGCTGCGCGGGTCACCGTGCGGATCCTGCATCGCCGCGCAGCCGGATTGGCGTGGAGCGAGGTGTATCGCACGAGCTGGATTCGAGTGGCCGAATAGCCCAGGCGGCCCGCGCTCGAAAGTGGAAGCACGCGCGTACGCGTGCGCCCAAGCGTCAACGAGGCATTGACCGACTCGAAAGGCGGTGAGACATGCCGACGCGACGAACAACCCGACCCTTCGACCGATCCCGGCGCCACGGCGCGACGGCGGTTATCGCGATGCTCTTCCTGGTCCTGATCTCTACTCTGGCTGTCGCGATGTATCCGATGGCTACCCTCAACGTGCAGGCCGCCGACAACATGGCGGAAAACGATAAGGCCCGCGCGGCGGCCGAGTCGGGCTTGCGCTGGATGGCCTGGCGGTTCGTCAAGATGACCCGCCCCAAGACCACGGTGGGCAACATTACCGCGGCGACGGCCGCGAGCCTGTGGCCGTCGATCCGCTCGTCGATCGCAAACGACTTTTCCACTATGCTCAACTCCGGCGAGCGCACGCTGACCTGGGACGGCACCACGTACCGCTCCGCCAGTATCGCCACCGATTCCGGTCAGGGCACGTTTGCCCTTCAGATCCGCCAGCACCCGATCGGCGCCGGCGACGCGATGGATTCGACCTACATCCGCGTCAGCAGCGTGGGGACTTACGGCGCGGCGTCCAAGAGCGTTTCGGTCGATTTCAAGATCGACAAGAAGGTCAAGTTCGCCATCGTGGGCAAGGTGCCCATCCAGATCGGCCGCAACACGCTGGTCGAAGGTCCCATCGCGATGACCTCGCCCAACAAGTTCCCGCCGATCATGCAGCTTTCGGACTTCCGCCACCTTACCCCCGGGCTGCAGACCAAGATCGACGCGTTCAACCAGTTCCTGGAGAACAACCACAAGGGTTACGACAACCGGATCAGCGTCAACAACCCCGACGAGTACGGGAAGGCGGCCGCGGCGGGTTATACGGATTACAATGGCGACAGTTTCGTGGACGAGTACGACCTGTTCCTGAAAGAATTTGACAAGAACGGGGACAAGGCGATCGACACCGGGGAGTTTACCAATCCCTCGACGGGCAAGCTCTACGACACCGACCTCTTCAAGGCCATGGACAGCCTGGGGGCCCCGATGTTCGCGGGCGACACAACCCGCGCCGGCTACCAGGACGGCATCATCGACAACCGCGACGCGTACACCAAGGTGCGCGGGCAGATCGACATCGCCGCCACCGCCAACGCCTGGAGCAGCAACCTCGCGCCCAGCCACGAGACCATCCAGGACATGATCCAGGGACCGGTCCAGAACAGCGACGGCTCGGCGGACCCGTCGGTCAAGTTTGGCGTGGACTCCAGCGAGGTGTTCGACCTGTCCCCGGGCAACTTCGACACGTCCGGCTTCCGCAACAAGACGGGCCCGGAGAACGGCGCAACGTCCACGACGACCAGTGGCGGGCAGGTAACGATCTCGAACAAGGTCCTGGCGGCCTCCGACGCCGCGCTGGGACCCCAAAGCGTCCAGGTAACGACCCCGGGCAACACGTCGTTCAAGGCCGGCGACGTCGTGCTCAAGTCCGACTTCGACGCGGCCAACGCGTCGCTGCCGGCGAGCAAGAAGGCGACCGCCGCCCTTCCCGTCAACACGGCGAACGAGAAGACCCCTTACGGTTCGGCATCGTGGCAGGCGACCTACCAGCGGCCGGTCTTCAAGAACATGCACTTCAAGAACGTCCGCATCCCCAAGGGCATGAACGCGCTGTTTGACAACTGCACGTTTGATGGGGTGACTTATGTCGAACTGACCACGAATATCACGAATTCGGCCGGGCAAACCACCACTAATCCCAATGATGGCATGACCTGGTCGAAAAAGATGAAAAGCGGGAGCTTTGACGCCAACACGGCGTTGACCAGCGCCACGTCCTACGGGTACGTGCAGGGCAACAACCTGCGATTTAACAACTGTTCGATGAACGGCCCGGTGGCGTCGGACGTGCCGACCGCCTACACGCACTTCACGGACACGATGGAGTTCACGGGCTCGACGATGTTCAACAACCAGGTGGACCAGACGGCGACGATCGTGACGCCGCAGACGAACATCGAGATGGGTTCGTTCACGGATCCGGCGCACGCGCCGAGCACGCTGACGGGCGTGGTGGTCGCGGGCAACCTGGATATCCGGGGCAGCAGCGTGGTGGACGGGTCGATCATCATTACGGGTGACGGCGCCGGCAACACGACGCAGGGCTGGTTCGGCCCGCGCGACGACCAGACCGATCCGACGACGCCGATGCCGGAGGGCGGCTACGGCCGGCTCAACATCCGGTACAACCCGTATCGGGCGCTGCCGGACGGCATCAACATCGCGATCGACATCCTGCCTGACGCCAACACCTATGCGGAGGGGTTATGAGATTGAAGTCAGCGGGTGAACGCCGTCGCCGGCGGCACGGCCTGGGCCTGGTGGAACTGCTGGTGGCGTTGAGCATCAGCGCCGCGGTGCTGACGGCGACGGCGGTGGCGACGGATGCGGCGTTCCGGGCGTACCACATCAATCGCGAGCAGAGCGACCTCATGCAGCGGGCGCGCCTGTCGGTCTATCGCATAACGACCATGCTGCGTCAGACCAAGCTCCACGCGCCGCACACGCCGACGCTCGCAGCGCAGTTTGCCACGGGCAAGACGGTGACCGACACGGCGATCGACATGTACGACATGAGCAACAACCAGGTCAGCTACCGGTTCGACGTGACCAAGAAGCAGCTCCTGGCGGTGGTGAACGGGACCTCGCACGTCATGTGCTCGGGGGTGGAGACGTTCAGCGTCAACCTGGAGCCGATGCGGAGCGCGGACTCGATCAAGACGGGGGGCGCGTGGGATCTGCTGCGCCGCGCCACGATTTTGCTGACCGTGCGGACGACCGCTTCGGACGCCGACGTGGGCGCGCAGAGCGTGACCCTGAGCGCCTCGGTGATGCCGCGCCGCAACACGTGGTGAGCGTACGCACGCGTGGGCGCGCCGCGGTCGTCGGGGCGCTGCGCGGGGTCGGTCCCTCTCCCCCACCGATTACCTGTGCGGTCAGCCCCAGGTGGGGCGGACTCGCGTCCGCCCCACCCTTTTGTTCCGCCGGTGCGCCGACTTACCCGCGAAGCCGGGCTACAATCCCGGCGTATGAAGTACTTCTACGGTGAGTTCGACGGCTCGGAATTCCCCACGCAGGACAAGCTCTTCGGCTTCGACCAGATGATGCAGTTCATCATGCAACACGGGGAGCAGGCGCTCAAAGCGCTCGAGCAGATGATGAAGGATCCGAAGAAGCCCGAGCACTCCGATCTGCTGGAAAAGCTGATCGAGGAGGGCCTCCTGGACAAGGATGGCAAGGGCAAGCTCCGGCTCACACCGCGCGCGGTCGGGCGGATGCAGCGGCGTGCGCTGATGGAGGTGTTCTCGAACCTCCGCCAGGGCCAGCGCGAGGGACATGAGAAGGTCACGCCGGGGCAGGGCGGCGAGCGGATCGACGGCACCAAGCCTTATCAGTACGGCGATCCGGTCAGCGAGCTGGACATCCACCAGACGCTGCGCAACGCGCTGGTCCGCCAGGGCCTGCCCGCCAAGACCTCCACCGCGGAGCACGGGCAATTAACCACGGACCAGGTGAAGATTCATTTCGCGGAGCGGGATTTTGAATTGCACCTGCACGAGGGGATGACCAGTTGCTCGACGGTGGTGCTGCTGGACATGAGCGGCTCGATGATGCGTTACGGCCGATTCGTGGCCGCGAAGCGCGTGGCGATGGCGATGCAGGCACTGGTGCGCTCGCGTTTCCCGCAGGATTCGATCGACTTCGTCGGCTTCTATTCCGGGGCGAGCAAGATCCCCGAGGCAATGCTGCCACTGACGATGCCCAAGCCGGTGACGATCTACGATTACCAGGTACGACTCAAGGTGCCGGCGAACCTGATCGACCGCGCCCCGCAGCACTTCACCAACCTGCACCTGGGACTTCAGCTCGCGAGACGAATCCTGCAGCGCCGGGCCAGCGAGAACAAACAGCTCTTCATCGTCACCGACGGCCAGCCGACCGCCCACGTGGAGGGCGACCATATTTACCTGCTGTACCCCCCCGACCAGCGGAGCACGGTCGCCACGCTGAAGGAGGCGGTGCTTGCCGTGCGCGAGGGTTGCCGCATCAGCACGTTTGCACTGATCGAGGATTACTGGGGCATGGACTGGGTGGGCTTTGTGGATCAGCTCACGAAGCTGACCAAGGGTGTCGCCTTCTACACCAGCAGCGACCAACTGGCATCATGCATCATGGAGAGCTACCTGAGCGGGAAGAAGAAGAAGGCGTACATCGCGTGACGGCAATGAGTAAAACGTAAAGCGTAAAGACATAAGACGCGACGTTCGCATTGGCCGAGCGCCGTGGTGCCGGGTTTATGTTTCACGCGTTACGTTTTACGGGCTTCACCGCTGGCCTCCCATTCAAAATCGGTGAAGGCCCTCACCCCGGCCCTCTCCCGGAGTACCGGGAGAGGGGGAAAGGCTCGTGCACTTCGGCGGTCGCTTTTGACATAAAATCTCTCCCCGCTACACTTTGCCCACTAACTTCGGGCCGTCCGCCCAAGGGATTGCGGAGCACCTGCGCCGCGTTTCCCGCGGCGGTCGTGTCCGGCAGACACTGGCACTCTCGGGCCGACGCGTGAAACTGAATCGATTCGCGGCAAGAAAACTCCTCCGTGCGGTTTTTCCGGCGCTGGCGGCGATGACGCTGCCCGCCGCCGTTTCCCTCGCCCAGGCGCGCCTGCCCACCGGAACAGCGCCGGCCGCCGCCGCCGCCCCGACCACCGCCCCCAATGCCAATCTTGCCTCGCCCGCGGTACAGCAACTCAAGGGCCGCACCGTTGAGGACGTGCGGGTGCTGGGGAACAACGCGGTGTCGACCGCCACGATCCGGAACCTGATTCGAACGCGTGAGGGCGAGCCCTTCGACCCGGCGACGGTCGAGGAGGATTACCAGCGTGTCTACGGGCTGCGGAAGTTCGCGAACGTCGAGGCGCGGGTCGAGCCGACGGCGACGGGCGTGATCGCGATCTTTCAGGTCACCGAGCAGAAACAGATCAAGAGCATCGTCTTCCGGGGGAATGCCGCCCTCGATAACGACGTGCTCAAGGACGCGATCGACATCAAGGCGGGGGAGTCGATCGATCGCTTTCGCATCAACCTCGCCCGCCAGAACCTCGAGCGCCTTTACAAGGACAAGAATCACCCGTTCGCCCACGTGGACGTCGATCCGGACGCGCTGACGAAGGGCGACGTGGTGTTCAAGATTACGGAAGGTCCGAGCGTTCGCGTCCGGCGCGTGCAGATGCTGGGCAACCATTCGTTCACGGACGACAAGCTCAAGGATCAGATCAAGACGCGGCACTGGATCTGGATTTTCCGCCCCGGGACCTACGACCCCGACCAGATCGAGGAGGACGTCGCCTCGCTGCGCAAGTGGTACGAGGACCACGGGTTCTTCGACGTGCGCGTGGGCCGGAAGATCACCTGGTCGCCGGACCAGTCCGAGGTCATGGTCACGTTCCTGATCGAGGAGGGCCCGCGCTACAAGGTGGATCACGTCACGTTCAAGGGCAACACCACGGTTTCGGAGACCGCGCTGCGGAAGAACATGAAGCTGCTCGAGGGCCGCTATTACGACGCCGAGGCGATGCGCCGCGACGTGCGCGCCATCGTCCGCGCGTACAGCCCGTACGGCTTCATCTACCAGCCCAACGAGACGGACAAGGAGAAGGCGAAGGACTACCTCCAGGTCGAGCCCAAGCCGGTGCTGCGCAAGGAGGCGGGCGCGGTGGGGCTGGTGTACGACATCACCGAGGGCAAGCCGTTCCGGATCGGTCGGATCCGGGTGCGCGGCAACGAGAAGATCCAGGACAAGGTGTTCCTGCGCGAAATGCGGGTTTCCTCCGGGCAGCTTTACAACTCAGGCGAGATCCAGGACGCGGCGGATCGGATCCGCGGGACGCGCCTGGTGTCGAACGTCCAGATCACGCCGATCGGCGACGACCCCAGCACGCGCGATCTGCTGGTGGAGGTTCAGGAGACGCAGACGGCGTTCTTCCTCGTGGGCGCGGGCATCACGTCTAACGCGGGTTTGCTGGGCAACATCAGCTACGAGCAGCGCAACTTCGACATCACGAACTGGCCGGCGAGCTTCGACGAGTTTTTCAGCCGGCGCGCGTTCACGGGGGCGGGGCAGTATTTCCGGATCCTGCTCGAGCCGGGCACGGAGCAGACCCGCGCGCGGGTGACGTTCGAGGAACCGTGGATGTTCGACCAGCCGTACAGCTTTCGCTCGGACCTGTACTACTCGACGCGGCAGCGCGAAGACTGGGACGAGACTCGCGGCGGCGGGCAATTGACGCTGGGGCACCGGTTCACGAACGAGGTTTCGGCGCGCGTGAGCCTGCGGGGGGAAGACGTGTTCATCCACGCGATCGACGACCCGTTCCACCGCGCACCGGAAATCGTGGCCGCAAAGGGACATCACACGCTGACCAGCCTGGGCCTGGCGGGGCGCTGGGACACGACCGATAACCGCATCCTGCCCAGCCGGGGGTTCATCCTGGACGGCGCGTACGAGTACGCGGGCGCGATGGGGGGCGAGTACGACTTTCACAAGTTCACGCTGGGGTTCAACTACTTCAAGACAATTAATGAAGATCTGCTGGAGCGCAAGACGATCCTGAGTTACCGCGCGGACGCGGGCTACATCACCGGCGACGCGCCGTTCTTCGAACGGTTTTACGCCGGTGGTCTGGGGAGCGTCCGCGGCTTCCGCTACCGGGGCATCAGCCCCCGGTCGGGTTCGGACGAAGACCCTGTCGGGGGGAACTTCAGCCTCACGGGCTCGATCGAGCTCAACTTTCCGATCGCCAGTGACATGATCCGCGGGGTGGTCTTCGCGGACGCCGGAACCGTCGAGTCCGACTTCCGCCTGGGGACCATCCGCACGGCGGTGGGCTTCGGCGTGCGGCTGACGCTGCCGATCTTCGGGCAACTTCCACTCGCGCTCGACTTCGGCATCCCGATCACCAAGGACGATCAGGACGACACCCGCTTTATCAGCTTTTCACTCGGTTTCGTGCAATGAACGGGTGCGCGCCCCATCGACAAACGTCGCGCCGCCACGTATCAACGTCGGATTTGCCCGCTTAACACTGAACGTTATCGCATCGCGAAAGGAAGTCTCACCATGATCTCACGCCGATCGCTCTGTTGGATTGCCGTCTGCTGCCTGGGCGTCGCGGCGCTGCCCGCACGGCGCGCCGTTGCGCAGGACTCCCCGCGGATCGCCACGGTCAATCCCGCAAAGGTGTTCAACGAAATGCAGGAGACCAAGGACCTCAAGCAGAAGATGGAGGCCGACCGCAAGACCATCACCGACGAAGGACAGCGGCGCGCCAAGGAGGTCGAGGACGCCAAGCAGCGGCGCGGCCTCTTCAACGAGGGCACGGACGATTTCAACAAGGCGAACAAGGAATACCTCGAGAAGGTGATCGCCGCCCAGGCCTGGCAGGAACTGATCAAGGCGGACCTGCAGCGCCAGCAGAAGTCGCAGATGAAGTCGCTGTTCGAGAAGATCGAGCAGGCGACCAAGGAGGTCGCCGAGGCGCGCAAGCTCGACATCGTCATCGTCGAGCAGAAGACGGATCTCCCGGCGGACCTGGACCAGATCAACGTCGACCAGCTCCGCGGGTTGATCAACCAGCGGACGGTCCTCTACAACAACGGGAAGTTCGACATTACCAACGAGGTCTTGCAGCGCGTGGACGAGAAGTACAAGACCAAGAAGTAACCCCAGGGGGGAGGTCCCCTCCCCCGACGATCCGCAGCAACCGATTGCCGACGGCGCCACCCGCGCGGTCGGCAATCGCTTTTCGGGAATCGGCAACCATGACGCCAAAACCGCTCGCCGAAATCGCCCGCCTCCTCAACGTCGCGCCACCGGCTGACGCCTCGGCGATCGCCATTACGGGCCTGGCGATGCTGGACGAGGCTTTGCCGACCGAGCTTTCATTCCTGGGCGACAAGCGCTACCTTCCGCAGTTCAAGGCCACCCGGGCGGCGGCCGTCATCGTCCAGAAGCGCGTGGAGTTGCCCCCCGACGTGAAGACGCCCGTGCTGGTCGTCGACGACGCCGACCTGGCGACGGCGAAGGTGGCTGGTCTCTTCGCACCCCCGGTGCGTCGTCCCTCGCCGGGAGTTGATCCGTCCGCGCGCGTCGCCGCCACCGCCGTCCTGGGCGAGGGTGTGGCGGTCGGCCCCAATGTCCAGATCGGTGAGCGCGCCCGCATCGGCGCGCGCACGGTCCTTCATGCCAACGCGTACGTCGGCGACGACACCACGCTGGGCGACGACTGCGAGTTCTTCCCCAACGTCGTCATCCGCGAACGCTGCGCGGTGGGTCACCGTGTCACGATCCACGCCGGCTCGGTCATCGGCTCGGACGGCTTCGGCTATCGCTGGGACGGCACCAAGCACGCGAAGATTCCGCAGATCGGCACCGTGATCATCGAGGACGACGTGGAGATCGGCTCATGCGTCTGCATCGACCGCGCCAAGCTCTCCAGCACCCGCGTGGGACGGGGAACAAAGATCGATAACCTCGTGCAGGTCGGGCATAACGTTCAGATCGGGCCTCATTGCATCGTGGTTGGGCAGGCGGGGCTGGCCGGTTCGGTGACGCTGGGCGTTGGAGTGGTCCTGGGCGGGCAGTCTGCCGTGCGCGATCATATTCACATGGGGGATGGTTCGATGCTGGCCGCGTGCTCTGGTGCGGCGGAGGATGTCGAGCCCAAGCAGATCGTGTCCGGGCTTCCTGCGATCCCGCACCGCCAGACCCTCCGAGAACAGGCCGCCCTCCGGCGCCTGCCTGAGCTGGTTACCCATGTTCGCAAGCTCCAGGAGGAGCTCGATCAACTCAAAAAGTCCCTCCTAAACCCATAGAATCTGATCAATCTCGCGCAAAGGCCCGTGAATTGAGTTGGGAATGGCGAGCGAGACCTTTATATTAAGTTAACAATTGGGGCCGGTAGAGCATTGAGGGTCGGCGGTGGCGTGCGCGCCATCGCACGTTGTCTACATCACTGAGGGCGTTTACACCGTGGCGAAGAGTAATCGGGCGTCAAGGGCAAAGGATCGGGACCGCCGCTCAAGCCGCGCGCGGGGAACGGGCATCGAGCGGCTTGAACCGCGCCTCTTACTGGCCGCGGACCCGGTCATTACCGAGTTCATGGCCAGCAACGGCGTATCGCTTGCGGACGGGAACGGCGATCATCCGGACTGGATCGAGATCCAGAACAAGGGGGATGCCGCCGTGAACCTGCTCGGCTGGCATCTGACAGACGATCCGACCAAGCTCGACAAATGGACGTTCCCGGCCAGGACACTCAACGCCGGACAATTCCTGGTGGTCTTCGCGTCGGGGAATGACAGCCCCGACCCCGCGGGCAACCTGCACACGAACTTCACGCTCGATGCCGACGGCGAATACCTGGCGCTGACGCGGCCGAACCTTTCCGTGGCGACCGAGTTCGGGTCGGCCGGGACGAACTATCCGAAGCAAATTGAGGACGTGTCGTACGGACCGGGAACGATCCTGGATCAGCAGACGGTGCTGGGGCCGGGGAATTCCGCCAAAGCTTTCGTGCCGACGAATAGCGCGCTGGACGATCAGCGCTGGACGTCGCCGACGTTCGACGATTCGGCGTGGGGATCGGGGACGACGGGGGTGGGTTTCGACACGGGCGGGGTCGAGGACGTGCAGCCGCCGCCCGTGCTCAAGTCGCGCTGGTCGGCGGACGATCTGGCCGCATCGGTCGGCGGCGGGCAGACGATCACGTCGTGGACCGATCCGGTCGGCGGGAAGACGGCCGCCGGGTCGGGCAAGCCGGTCTTCCAGACCAATGTGATCAACGGTCACGCGGTCGTGCGCTTCAATCCGGCGGATGGGACTGACCAGTTGCGCGTGACGGCGGCGAACAGCCCGATGTCCGGCGCGGAGGACTACACGATCGTCGTGGTGTTCCGCACCGCCACCGCGGGCGTGGGCGGCGCCGGCCAATGGACGCAGAATACCGGGATCGTGGACGCGACGCAGTCGGGATCGACTGCCGACTGGGGCCTGGCGATCAACTCGAGCGGGCAAATCGGCGCGGGGCTGGGCGGTCCCGACGTGACGACTTATTCGTCCGGCGGGCTGGCGAACGGCGCCGCCCACGTCGCGGTTTACACGCGGGTGGACGACACGGTCCGTCTCTTCGTGGACGGGGGCGACGGTACGGCCACCGCGGGGTCGGCGACGGCGCGCAACGCCGCCGACATGGTGTTCGGATCTCTGCAAACCAACGCGAACTACTTCAATGGCGATATCGCCGAGGTCGACGTCTACCAGGGAGGTGTGGATACCGCGACCGCTTACGCGCTGGCGGGACAGCTCGGGTCGAAGTACGCGATCACGGTGACCGCGCCTTCTCCCGTCGCACCGCAACCGGCGGTCATCGCCAAGTGGACGGCGGACGACCTCAATACCCAGGCCGACAACACGGTGGTCAATACGTGGGTCAGCTCGGTCGGGTCGGCGTCGGCGAGTCATACGGGCAGCCCGAAGCTGGAGAAAAACCAGCTAAACGGGCATTCGGTGATCCGTTTTGACCCGTCGGATGGGAACGATCAGTTGCGGATTGCCGCGGCGAGCAGCCCGATGGCGGGGCGCGGGGATTTCTCGCTCGCCGTCGTCTTCCGCACCAGCACTCCCGGCGTCGGCGCCGCAACCCAGTGGTATAATAACACTGGAATCGTGGACGGTGAGATCGGCGGCGTCACCAACGACTGGGGGCTGGTCGTCAACGGCAGCGGCCAGGTCGGCGCGGGGCTGGGCAACCCGGACGCGACTCTCTACTCCAACAACGGGCAGGCGAACGGGCAAGCGCACGTGGCGGTCTACACGCGCCGCGGCGCATCATATGAGTTGTCGATCGACGGCGGCGTGGCGTACTCGGGAACGGGCGCGACCGCCGCGCGCACCTCCGCCGACATGGTCTTCGGCTCGCTTCAGACCAACATCAACTACTACAAGGGCGACATCGCCGAGGTGCAGGTTTACGGAGGGGCGCTGGACACGGGGGGCGTGGCGCAGCTTGCGGGACAGTTGGCGGCCAAGTACGGCGTGGCGCTGGCGCCCGCGCCCTACGATCCGCTGATCGGCCTGGATCTTCAGACCGCGATGTCCGGGCAGGCGACCAGCGCGTACGTCCGCGTGCCGTTCACCGTGGACGACCCTGCCGCGTACGACCGGCTGACCCTGCGGATGCGATATGACGACGGCTTCATCGCCTACCTGAACGGCGTAGAGGTCGCGCGGCGGAACGCGCCGATTGGCGGCGTCGGTTTCACCTCGGCGGCGATCGCGGTCCGCGCCGACTCGGCCGCGCTGACGCCCGAGGACATCGACATCTCGTCCTTCGCCAGCCTGCTCAGGGGGGGCGGCGCAACCAACGTGCTGGCGATCCATGCGCTCAATTCGGGCGTCAACGATCCCGACCTCCTGGTGATCCCCGAACTCGTGCTCGCCAAGAGCACCAGCGGCAACGCCTATTTCGCCACGCCGACGCCCGGAACCGCCAACGGCAACGGCTATCTCGACTACGTGCGCGACGTGAAGTTCAGCGTGGACCGCGGCATCTACAACAACCCGTTCACGGTCGACCTGACCACCTCAACGCCGGGCGCCACGATCGTCTACACGACCGACGGCAGCGTGCCGACGCTCGACAACGGCACCGTCGTCAACGCCGCCGACGCCAACACTCCACCCATCGCTCACGTGAACGTCGCCACGACGACGGTGCTGCGGGCGACGGCGTTCAAGAACACATTGCTGCCCACCAACGTCGATACCAGCTCGTACATCCTGATTTCCAGCGTGCTCACCCAGAAGAACGTCGCGCCGTCCGGCGCCTACTGGGACACCGAGGTCGATCCCAACGTGGTGAACGCGACGCAGACCTACTCGGTCACGCAAGCGCTCACGGCCGTGCCGACGATCTCGCTGGTGCTGCCGGACGCGGATATGTTCGGCCCGGGCGGCCTCTACGCCAACCCCCTCTCCAAGGGCCCGGCGTGGGAGCGCGAGACCTCGGTCGAGTACTTCGACCCCAATAATCCCACGTCCGAATTCCAGCTCGACGCCGGCATCCGCATCCAAGGCGGTGTCGACCGCGACCCCAGCCGACCGAAGAAGTCTTTCCGGATCTTCTTCCGCAACGAGTACGGCGCGGGGAAGTTGAACTTCCCGATCCTGGGCAGCGATTACCCCGTGTCGAGCTTCGACACGCTGATCCTCAAGGGTGGGCACAATTACAACTGGGCCAATGCGGGCGGCACGCCCGTGGCGCGCGGCGATTACCTGCGGGACGAGTTCGCCCGTCGCACGCAGGCGGCGCTGACCGGCACGTCCGCCCAGGGAACGTTCGTCCAACTCTACATCAATGGCCTGTATTGGGGGCAGTACGGCGTCACCGAGGAACCGGACGAGTCCTGGGCAGCGGCGCACATGGGTGGAGACAAGAGCGATTACGACGTGATCCAGCCCAACGTGGACGGCAGCCTGTCGCTGCTCTCGGGCGACTTCACGGCGTGGAACACGATGTTCAGCACCGCCGACTCGGCGATGGCGAACGACAACACGATCGACAACACCGAGTACGGCAACATCAGGAAGTACGTCGATGTGGACAACCTCATCGACTACATGATGAGCATCATCTACCGCGGCGACCAGGACGCCCCGACGCTCATCGGCAATGGGGTCCAGCCGCGAAACTTCTACGCGATCCGGAAGCGCGCCGGCGGGTTGTTTCAGTTCCAAACCTGGGATGGCGAGATCAGCCTCGAGACGACGACCGCCGACCGCACGGAGACGGCCGGCAACTTCAACCCGGCGCGGCTTTACCAGCAGCTCCGCACGAACGCGGAGTTCCGCCAGCTCGTGGCGGATCACGTCTACAAGGATTTTTTCAACGGTGGCCCTCTGTCGGAGCAGGCGACGGCCGATCGTTATCGCCAGTTGATGCAGATGATCGACGTGTCGATCGTCGGTGAATCGGCGCGGTGGGGGGACGCCAAGCGCGAGCCCGCCGCGATGCGCGACACCGACTGGCTGACCGAGACCGGCTGGCTCTTGAACACCTACTTCCCGCAGCGCACCGGGATCGTGTTCAACCAGCTCAAGAACGATTTCGCGATGCTGGCGGTCGCGCCGCCGCAGGTGAAGGTCAACGGCCAGGCCCAGCACGGCGGGAACGTGAATCCCGGCGACTCGCTGACTTTCGTGGACCCCAACACGACCGGCGGCGGGACGATCTATTACACGATCGACGGCTCGGATCCGCGCGTGGCGGGCGGCGGCGTCTCGGCGAGCGCCAGGCTCTACACCGGCGCGTTCGCCATCAATCAGAATCTGACCGTCAAGATGCGGATCAGGAACGGAACCACCTGGTCCGCCATCGACGTCGTCGATTTCACCATCCACACACTCGCGGCCTCGGGGAACCTGGTCGTCAGCGAGATCAACTATAACCCCGCTGACCCGACCCCGGCGGAACTGGCGGTCAATCCCGCGTTCACGGCCGACGATTTCGAGTTCGTCGAGCTGCTGAACACGGGAAATAAGACCGTCGATCTGCTCAACGCGCACTTCGATCAGGGCGTGTCGTTCAACTTCGGCAACACGTCGATCGCACCGGGACAGCGGGCGGTGCTGGTCAGAAACGCGTCGGCGTTCCAGGCCCGCTACGGCTCGTCCATCCCGATCGCCGGCGTCTATTCCGGCACGCTGTCGGACGGTGGCGAGCCGTTGCGCCTTCGCGCCGCGAACAGCGCGATCATCGATGGCTTCACGTATGACAACTCGGGCGCCTGGCCCGGTCGCGCCGACGGCAAGGGCTCCACGCTCGAGCTGATCTCGCCGACGGCCGACGTCAACGACCCGGCCAACTGGCGCTCGAGCTACGAGTACGGAGGCACGCCGGGATCCGCCGGCGTCGGGCCGCAGGACGACGTGGTCGTCAACGAGGTCCTCAGCAACACCGACGCGACCGCCAAAGACGCGATCGAGCTGCACAACACCACCACGGCCGACATCGACCTCTCGGGCTGGTTTCTCTCCGACTCCAGCAACAACTATCGCAAGTTCCGTATCCCCGACGGCACGATGCTCCCCGCCGGTGGTTATCTGGTATTCGACGAAGACGATTTCAACCCCACGCCTGCGGCTCCCGGCCCGAACGACTTCGCCCTCGACGGCGCTCACGGCGACGACGTCTGGCTGCTCAAGGCGGCGCCGGGCAACGGCCTACTCCTCGCGTTTGCCGATTCGGTTCACTTCGACGCCGCGCCGGTCGGCGTCTCACTCGGCCGCTGGCCCGACGCGACCGGCAAGCTCTACCCGATGACGACGCCCACGCTCGGGGCGTCGAACAGCGGGCCGCGCATCGGACCCGCGATCATCAGCGAGATCATGTATCACCCGGTCGGGGCCACGACGAACGAAGACCTGCAGTACATCGAGGTGCAGAACGTCACCGACACGGCGCTCGACGTGTCCGGTTGGCGGTTCGACAACGGCATCGACTTCAGCTTCCCGGCGGGGACCGTGCTCGCGGCACATGAGCCGATCGTCGTGGTTCACTTCGATCCGGCCGACGCGACACGGCTTGCTGCGTTCCGGTCGGCCTACGGCATCGATGCGGGCGTCCGCATCGTCGGCCCCTGGTCGGGGACGCTCTCCGACATCGGCGAGACCGTGCGGCTGGCGCGCCCCGATGCGCCTCCCGCCACCGATCCGACGTTTACGCCTTTCGTCCTGGTGGAAGAAGTTGCTTACGATTCGGCCGCCCCCTGGCCGACGGGTGCGGCAACCGGTGCCGGCCAGGCGCTTGCCCGCCTGTCCCGCGCGACCTGGGGCGATGATCCGACCAACTGGGCCGCCCAGGCGCCGACCGTCGGCTCAGTGCCTTTCGGCCACGCCTACTTCCAAGGGGGCGCACGGCAGGTCTTCACGTCCGCCCTGACCACCCTCGACTCCCTGACAATCCGCGGCAACGCGACCGCCGTCACGCTCGCCGCGGGTGGCAAAGTCCTCCGCACCGGCGGACTGTCCATTCAGGACGGCGGCACGCTCGACGTGAATGACGGATACGTGATCATCGACGCGAATGGATCAAGTGCGCAATCCACTCTTCTGTCTCAGGTCAACGACGCATTGCGCAGCGGCTATGCGGGAGCCCACTGGACCGGCACCGGAATCGTCTCCGGCGCCGCGCGCGCTGACGGCGCCGGAAAGACTGCCGTCGGCGTGCTTCTCAATGACAATGGCACCGGCCAGCCGCTGCTCACGGCCTTTGCCGGTCAAACCGTGGACGCCGGTGACATCCTCGTGCGTTACACGCTGATAGGCGACGCGGACCTCAGCGGCGCCGTGGACACCGCCGACTTCTCGCGTCTCTACGCGGGTCTCACCCAACCCACCACTTACTGGGCCACCGGCGACTTCAACTATGACGCCCGAACCGATATCCGCGACTATCAGGCTCTCGAATTGAACATCGGCAGCGTGCTGTCCGCCACGGTCACGACGGCCATGCCGGTGCCCGCGTCGACACCCGTCCGTCCCGCCGCGCCGCCGTCACCCAAGCGGCCCAAGCCCGCGCCGGTCGTGCGCCGGATCGTCCAATCGCCTCTCTTCTCGACCAAGCGAATCCCGTCGGCAAAGGCAGCAGCGGCTCGCCACAAGTGACGATATAACTCGCCTCAACGGCGCTTAGGCCCGGCAGGCGCGCCCTTGAGCGAGAATACCTTTGACCGCGACACGGGCGACAACACCGAGTACGGCGTCTCCAGGTAATCACGCGTGAGCGATCTGGGCGGCATGGGGCGGGCGCCGAAGATCGGCGCGGGGGCCACCGGATCGCTTCCCGGTCCGCTCGCGAAGCGCACGCTGACCTTCCCCGGCAGCGCCTGGCCCAGGCCGGTATCCGCGGGGGCGTTGCCGATCGCGCGCGTGCTAAACGCCTTTTTCGGCGTCCTTGTCGGCGCGGGCTGGACGACGGGCCTGGGCGCAACCGCCGCTTTGGCCCTGGCCGCCGAAGAGGCGGGCGCCGGCTTCGGTGTGGGTTTCGGCGTCGGCTTAGGCGCCGCCGTTGGAGCGGGTGTCGATTGCGCGCTCACCGCGGCCAAAACCGATTCGATCGACGGCACCGGCGACGGCGACGCGAGCGGGGCCGCGGGCGAGCCGGCGGGCGGCAGCGACGTGTTGTACCGCTGCGCCAACGCCACCAGGTCGTTGAAATCGACGTTGCCGTCGTAGTTGAAGTCGCCCAGAGCAAGTTGTTTGCCGCCGGTGGTGTTGTAGTTCTGCGCCAGCTTCACCAAGTCGTTGAAATCGACGGCGGCATCGTGGTTGGCGTCGCCCGCCATGAAGAAGAACGAGAGCTTGGCGTCACCGCCGGCCGAGCCGTCGCCGTTGCCGTCGAGTAGATTCCCCGAGCCGTCGGTGACGCCCGAGGCGAGCAGCGTTGCGGTGTAGCGGCCGTCGGGCAGCACGCCCGGCGCCAGACCCGCCGTGCCGGTGTAGGTGAAGGTCGCGGTGTTGCTGACGCCATTGTAGACGAGCGTGAAAGCGCTGGACGGGATCGTCTGCCCGGTCGTCAGGTTGACCACCACAAGGTCCGCCGCCGAAAGGCTGGCGGACACATTCTCGCTGAACTGGAATGTGAGCACGTGCGGGCGAGTCAGATACGTGTATGAGCTGGCCAGCACGGCGGGCGGCGTGGCGTCCACGGTCAGCGTCGATTGGAACGCCGCCCCATTGCCCAGGGCGTTGCCCGCCTGGTCGAGGATGCCGGGCAGAATGCTCAGCCGCCAGTTCCCCGCGGGAAGGGCGCCGCCCAGCGCGATCGTCGCGGTCTTGGTCGCGGGGTTGTAGACGACCGAGGTGATCCGGCTGGATTGGTCCACGTCGTCCGCATCGCCGAAGACGCCGTTTGCGCTGGAGACCAGGCGGTAGTTTGCCAGGCTCTGCACGATTCCGGCGTTCAGGCCGATGTTCTCGGTGAACGTCACCGTAAAGCTGGTGGGCCCCGTGCCCGTGGAACCGGAGGGCGTGACCGACGCCACGGTCGGCGCGGTCAGGTCGAGGCGGAACGTGCGCGAATAGGTTCCGCCGGCCGAGCCGTCGCCGTCCGCGTCAAGCGCGTTGCCGGCGCGATCGACGATGGCACTGGTGGGCGTGCCGGTGATGCGGAAGCGGTACTGGCCCTCGGGAAGCTCCGACGCGAGGTTCAGGCGAACCTGCAACTGATCCGGCAGGTACACGATCGAGGTGAAGGGCGTCACCACGTCGTCGATCGTGTCAAAGAGGCCGTCCGTCCCGGGCGAAACCACCGAGTAGAAGGCCGCGCTGGTTGCGCTGACCGATTCGAGCGCTTCGCTGAAGGTCAGGGTGATCGCGGAGATGTGGGCCGAGGAGAGCTGGCCGTCGACGCCGGGGAGCGGCGAGACCGAGACGAGGGTCGGCGGCGTCGAATCGGCGCTGGAGCCCAGGAACTCGTGGGCGCCGATGTCATAGAACTTGAACGTGCCCGCGCCGGTGTTGAGCGTGCCCAGGTCGTCCACGCGGTCGCGGTTGTCAGCGTCCTGAGGTTGGCCGCGGTCGCCGTCGGCCGAGTCGATCACCGGCGAGCTGGCGCGAAGGCCGAAGTTGTCGTCGCCGCCGAAGTCCGCGAACGCGCTGTTCTGGTCGGGCTGGGCCCAGCCGAGCAGGTTGTCCGCCCCGTCAACGTCGATGAAGAGCGGATCGGTCGAAAGCGAGTTGGCGTCCTTGCCGCTGGCGGTCTTCCAATCGGCGAGCGTCGCCGAAGTGGCGGCGGTCTTGTACTTGCCGACGTTGGCGCCGGCGAGGACGGGGAAGATGTCGTTGTAATTGCTGACCCAGCCGTTGTCGGCGCCGATCAGTTCGATCCCCAGGCCCGACCGGACCACGATCAGGTTGTTGGCGATGACGAAGTTGTCGCCGTCGTTCTCCAGCTTCAGGGCGGATCCGGCGAGTTGGTAGAGCGTATTGTTGATGATGCGCACGCCAGCCGTGCCGCCGGTCGTGTCGTGGATGTAGATGCCCTGGGCGGCGTTCTGGTAGACGGTGTTGTTCGCGAGCAGCGTGCCCTGGGTGTTCTTGGCGGTAACCTCAATGCCCACCTTGTTGCCGTAGGCGTAGTTGGCGGTGACCGAGACCGGCTCGGAATCGATCAGGATGCCGGAACCCGTGTTGCCGTAGGCGCGGTTGTGCGTGACCTGGCCCGATCGCGAGAGGATGCCGGTCGTGTTGCGGTAGGCGCGATTGTCGTGCAGGACCGTGTTGTCGGCCGACGTGTGGGCGTAGAAGCCCGTCGGGTTGAGGAACGCCGCATTAGCGTAGGCGTCGACGTTGTTCTCGAAATAGAAGCCGTTGCCGGTGTTGTCGTGGGCCGTGTTGTCGTGGACCGTCGAGCGCAGCGTCTCGTCGCTGTCGGCCACGTAGATGCCGCGGTCATTGCCGCGGGCCTCGTTTCCGTAGACGTCCGCCTGGCCGGTCGTCACGGTCACACCGTTGACGTTGTTGTAGGTGAGGTTATTGCGGACGACGATCTGGTCGGCCGAGTCGATCACGATGCCGTTGGTGACCTGTCCGCCGACGTGGTAGGCGGTGTTGTTCTCCACCGTCATGTGGTCGGCGCGGAGGTAGAGGCCCGTATCCTGGTTGACGTCCTCGCTGTAGGCGGTGCCGTAGGCGGTATTGCCTGAGATCAGCGCCTTGTCGGTCGCGTCATCCACGTAGATGCCCCAGAGGGCGTTCTCGAGCGCGGAGTTGCCGCTTAGCGTGAGGTTGTCGGCGTCGGCCATCCAGAAGCCGACATAGGCGCCGGTGGCCGTGAGGTTGCGAATCGTGACATTGTTGGCGCCGGCGATCTCCAGGGCGTATTGCCCGGCGTTGACGTTGCCGCGATCGATGACCGCGGCGTCGGGTGCGGTCAGCAGGTAGTGCTTGCGAATGGTGCTGGCGTCCAGCACGCGGTTGAAGGTCGCCACCTCGTCCATGCTTCCGGAGAAGAACTGGTCGCTGGCCCAGTTGCTTCGGCCCAGGTAGTTCTTCGTACGCGATGTGACGCGCGGGGCGTTGAGCTGGCCGGTGGCGATCAGCTTGCCGTTGCGGTAGACGGCCGCTGCGCCGCTACCCGTGAGCGTGACGGCGATGTGCTGCCAGACGTTGGGCATGAGCGCACCGGTGATGCGGATGCCGCCACCGATCGAGCCCGAGTAGACCTCGAACCAAAGGTCGTCGGTGTTGTTGTAGCGCGAGAGGATGATGTTGTCGCTGGCCTGACCGTTCCCCAGGTCGAAGAGCCGCTCCCAGGCATTGTGCGAGTTGGGGTTGATCCAGCCCTCGTAGGTGAAGCCGCCCGACAAATCGTCGAAGTCGTTGGGTAACTGGACATGGCCGGTGGTGCCGTCGAGAGCGATGGCGGTGTCGGGATTGCCGGGCAGGGCGCCGGGGCGGTTTAGAGTGACGCCGCCTACGTAGGTGGCGGTGCGGTTGGCACCGGACAGGTCGTTGGCGTTCGTGCCTGACGTCTGATCGAACCGGTAATAATGCGACGGTCCGTCGGCAATAAGCACGTCGCCGTAATGGGCGGTCAGCGGGGAGGCGCCGGTCGGCCCCTGGATCGTGACGCCCGAATCCTGCGCGGTAATGCGCACGTTGCTAGACGCATTATAGATCCCGGTGTCCACGTAGACGACGTCGCCGGGATTCAGGTCGTACGCGGCCAGAAGGGCGGCCAGCGACGCCATTGGGTCGGCCGGCGTGGTACCCGAGTTGGCGTTGCTGCCGGCCGCCGTCGTGTACTGGTCGCCGATCGTCGAGCCGTCGTTCACGTAGTACGCGTTGCCGGCGGCGCCGACGACGAAGTTGTCGTCGGAGATGTCCACGATGGTTGCATCGCCGTGTGAGCGGATGCGGATCCGCCCCTGCGACGTGCTGACGCCCGGATTCCAAATGTACGAGCCGTCATTGGCCTCGTTGGTGGCGACGGTGGTCCAGGTTTGGCCGCCGTCGGCGCTGAAGTCGATATCCACCGCGCCGACGTTTCCGACCGACCGCCAGCGGATGAGGCTCGCGGCGTTCTTGCGGACCTTCTCGCCACCGTTGAACGTCAGCAGTTGCAGCAGGTTGGCCTGCGAGCGCGAGGCCTCGGCCGTGTTGCCCTCGAACCCGAGATTGACGCGCCCGCCGTTTGCGGCCGTCTCGTTGGCGAACGCGGAGGTCGGATCGCCTGCGTCGATCGCGGACGAATCGATTGCGTCGGCGGTGAAAGCCCCGTTGTGATAACTACCCGCGCGGGATGAGAGGTGATAATCGGCAACCGGCGGCGTCGGCGCGGCGGTCGAGGACGGCCGCAGCACCTGGCGCGTCGAGCCAACCGCGTTGCCAGGCGTCGCCGATTCCTCGGCGCGGAGCAACCGGCGCGACGGATTGTCCGGCGTCGCCCACGAGAGGAACGCCTGCGCGTTGCCGCCGCCGGACGGGTCCATCACCTCGTACGCGAAGTCGACCCAGCCCGGCGCGGCGGCCGTGTACGTCGCGCTCTTCTCCTGGTTCGACGGTGAATTGAAGTCGTCGATAATCGCGCTGCCCGCGACCTTCAATCGCTGCGGGCCGAGCGAGCTGATCCAGAATGTGTATGTCCCCGCGACGGGGAGGTAGACCTGACCGCTCCACCGAAACGATTGGTTGTCATCGGGCAGCCCGCGGAAGCCGTTGAATGGCGCGAAGGCGACGACGCGGTCCGTCTGGGTAACGAACGCGTTGCCGTCCGATTCCGGAGTGAAAGTTCGGTTGCGGAAGCCTTCGAACTTGAGGCCCACCGTCGCCGCGCCAAGTCCGACGTTCTGCGGACCGACGGAACTCACGAACCGGGGATCGTCGGCGAGCGAATGGGCCTCGAACCCGAGTTCGAATCGCACGTCCGCCAGCATGGCGAACGGGTTCTGCCAGAAGTAGGGCACGGCCCCGCCCGTGGCGTTGAGCAGATTGTAGTCGGAGCTGAACCCCTGCTGGGCGGTGTTGGCGACGTTCACGTCATAGCGCCCCGCGCCGCCGGCCCAGAGGATGTTGTTCTTCAGGGATACGTTCCGCGAACCCTGGGAGATCTGGATCGCGTCGGCGCTGGGCTCGTGAACGGTGTTGTTCACCAGCGTGTGACCGCCGCCGGTCGTGTTCACGTTGTCGAGCCAGATGCCGCGCAGGCCGTCGGCGTAGACCAGGTTGTTTGAGATCGTGACGGAGTTGTTGACGTTGGAATAGATCCCCGTCAGCGCGTTGTTGTGCGAGCGGTTGCCGGTGACCAGGGACGAACCGCTCACCAGCAGGATGCCGGTATTGTTGTTGTACGCCTCGCTGCCCTTGAGCGTGCCGCTGCCGACCGAGATGCCGACGTCGTTGTTGTACGCCTTCACGTCGTGGACCACGCCCGCGTACCCGTTACGGATCGAGAAGCCCGTCCCATTGTCATGCGCGATCGAGTTGTACACCTCGGCCGTGTTCCCGCTCCAGTTAATGTCAAATCCGGTCGAGTCCCCCCACGCCGCGTTGTCGTACGCGCGGCTCGGATCGGAAGCCGAGTTGTCGTAGATGAAGAACCCAGTGCCGCTGTCCCAGACGAGGTTGCCGGACACCTCGAAAGCCCCGGCGGTCACGTAAAGACCCGTGTTCGACGCGTCGTGCACCTTGTTGTCCCGTACCGACGTGTTGTTGCCCGTGTCGTCCAGGTAGATCCCGTAATCGTCCGCCCCGCTATTGTGATAGGCCTCGTTGCGGAGGACCGTGGGCGATTGGCCATGGATGTAGATGCCGTAATTCTGGTCGTGGTTTGCGTCGGGCGTGTAACCGTAGAAGACGTTGTCCGTCGCGACCGTATTGGTCGACGCCGCGTCCGGCACGTAAAGGCCCACGTGCGCGTTCTCGAACACACGGCTGTTCTTGAGCGTGAAGTTCGCCGACGCGCCCGCGACGTAAACGCCGTAATACGCCCCGGTGATCGACAGGTTCGAGAACGTGACCCCCGGCGCATCGACGACGTTGAACGCATAACTCCCCGTGGACGGATTCCCCCGATCCAGCAGCGCAACCGCCCCGTTCGCCGTCGGTCCCTGGATCGTCACCCCCGCGTCCTGCGCCCCGATAACGACGTTCGCCGAAAGCGTGTAGCTGCCCGTATCGGCGTAAATCACGTCGCCCGGCTCCAAATCATACGCCGCCAGCACCGCCGCGACCGACGCCATCGGCGAATCCGGCGACGTGCCCGCATTCGCATTGTTCCCCACGGCCGTTGTGTACTGGTCGCCCGCCGTCGAACCGTCGTTCACGTAATATGCGGCACCGCTCGCGCCCAGCGTGAACGGCGCATCCGACACGTCCCGCACCGACGGATTGAGCGAATCCGACACGCGCACCAGCACCTGGTTCGCCGTCGCCGACGGCGACAACCCCAGCGCCTGAAGCGACGCCAGCGTCGGATTCCACCCGTAATTCCCGTCGTTCGGCACCGCCGACGCAAACGTCTTCCACGTCTGCCCGCCGTCGAGGCTCACCGCCAGATCCACGAAATCGCCGATGTTGATCGATGACCACGTGACTCGAATGCTCCCGGCGAAGCGGAATTTCTCCCCGCCGTTGGGCGAAAGGACCTGCAGCGTGCTCGCCTGCGATCGCGACGCCTGCGCCGTGTCGCCCTCAAACCCGAGGTTGATCCGCCCGCCGCTCGGACTCGTCTCCCCGGAGAAGTCCGACGCCGGATCACCCGCATCCAGCCCTGGCGAATCGACCGAATCCGACGCGAACGATCCGCCGTGATAGCTCCCCGCTGTGGACGACAGGTGTAAATCATCGTCCGTCCCAATCGCGGTCGGCGTCGCCTGATACCGCAGCACCTGGTGCGACGACGCCACGCCCGGCGCGGTCCCCTCCCGCGCCCGGATCAGCCGCTTGTCCGAATTATCCGGCGTCGCCCACGAGAGCTGCGCCTGCGCGTTCCCGCCGCCGGAGGGATCCATCACCTCGTACGCGATCGACACCCACCCCGCCGCAGCCGCCGTGTACGTCGCGCTCTTCTCCTGGTTCGACGGCGTATTGAAATCGTCGATGATCGTGCTGCCGCCAACCTTCAGCCGCTGCGGCCCCAGTGAGCTGATCCAGAACGTATACGTCCCCGCCACCGGCAGGAAGATCTCGCCGCTCCACCGGAACGACTGGTTGTCGTCCGGCAATCCGCGGAAACCGTTGAACGCCCCGAACCCGACCACCCGATCAAACGCCGTCACGAACGCATTTCCGTCCGACTCCGGCGTGAACGTGCGATTGCGGAAGCCCTCGAATTTCAGCCCGCTGAAATCCTGATATCCACGCACGTTGTCCGCCCCGGCCGGATCCACGAACCGCGGATCGCCCGACAGCGAGTGTGCCTCGAAGCCCAACTCGAATCGCACATCCGCCACGCTCGTAAACGGGTTCTGCCAGAAGTACGGCGCCGCCCCGCCCGTCGTATCGATCAAGTTGTAATCCGAGTTGAACCCCTGCTGCGCCGTGTTGACCACGTTTACCGCGTAGTGCCCCGCCCCGACCGCCCAGAGCACGTTGTTCCGCAGCGTGACGTTTCGCGACCCCTGCGTGACCTGGA
>DATBFY010000089.1:0-4565 GCA_036558265.1 Tepidisphaeraceae bacterium
GCAGACCGCATCGTCGGTCCTGGAAGGCGACCGCGTGGTCAACATTCGCGTGACGATGGACCGGTCGCGGCTGGGGCAGGTTTCAGGGTTGGCGGATCTGCCGCTGCACTCGGCGAGCGGCGGGACCGTCAGATTGTCGCAGGTTGCGGACGTCGTGGAGACGCCCGGTGAGCTGGAGCTTCGGCGCGAGGACCTGCGGCAGAACGTGGCGGTCACTGCGCGGTTGGAGGGCCGGGACCTGGGGAGCGCGATGGACGAAATCCGCGCCAAGCTGGCGAAGGAGCTGCCGCTGCCACCAGGCACGATCGAGTTCGGCGGGCTTTACCAGCAACAGCGCGAGTCATTTAATAATCTGCTGTTTGTGCTCGTGATGGCGGTGCTCCTGGTATTCACGGTGTTGCTGCTGGAGTTCCGCTCGTTCCTGCAGCCGATCGCGATCGTCTCTGGGGCGGTGCTGGCGTTGCTGGGCACGATCGGAGCGCTGTGGGTCACGGGGACGTCGTTGAACATCATTTCGTTCCTCGGCGCGATCATCGGGGTGGGGATCGTGGCGAAGAACGGCATTCTTATGCTGGACCTGGTCGAGCACCTGCGGGCGGAGGGGCTCTCGATGGACGAGGCGCTGGTGGGGTCGGGGAGGCGGCGATTGCGGCCGGTGCTGATGACCTCGCTGGCGGCGGCGCTGGGAATGCTGCCGTTGGCTTACGGGATCGGATCAGGGGCGGACATGCTCAAGCCGCTGGCGATCGCGATTATCGGGGCGCTGTGTTTTTCCGTCCTGTTATCGCTGATCGCGACACCGGCCATTTATTCGATCCTTGCGTCGCCTGCTGCTCTGGCGCGACGTGATGCCGAAGTCAGGCGCGTTGAACCTTTCGAGGGGGCGGTTCCGTTACGAGAATAGCGGCCGGCAAGGATTGGATTGAGCGCCGACGAACCGAACAGGAAGTTTCACGACGTCGTCTGGCCGCATCTGGCGACGGTGCTGCGCGTTGCGCGGATTCTGACCGGCGAAGATGCCGAAGCCGAGGATCTGGCACAGGATACGATGCTCCGGGCGTTTCGCGGCATCGAGTCCTTCGCGCCCGGCACGGACGCCAAGGCGTGGCTCTTGACGATCCTGCGGCGGACGCGGATCGATCGGCTTCGATCGCCGGGGACGGCGACCGACCGGGCAGTGAGCCTGGAGGCACTGGAAATCGAGCCAGCCGGCGAAACGGCGGAATCGAAATCGGAGTGGGAGCGGCCCGGTGAGATCCTGAACGCGTTTTCGGACCGGCAGGTGATTGAGGCGTTACAGATGTTGCCGGAGGAGATCCGGTTGACGCTGCTGCTGGTTGACGTGGAAGGGATGGATCAGCGCGATGCGGCGTCGGTGTTGGAGGTGCCGGTGGGGACGATCAAGTCGCGGGCCCATCGGGGGCGGGCGATGTTGAGACGGGCGCTGTTGCCGATGGCGAAGGAAATGCGGTTTGTGAGGGAGTGACGGATTCGCGGCCCGCGAGCGGGCCGGCTAAACGGGCGTGTGCGTGGCGATTGAGTCGAGGGAGAACTGTCATGGAAACTGCCCCGACGAATCCTGATCCGGTGGAGAACGAATTGGATGCGGCGACGGCGCAGCGGCTGGCACGGTTGCGGACGATGCCGGTAGATACGGCGGCGCTGGAGCGGCGGTTGCTCGCGCAGGTGCCGCGACCGGAGAAGAAGCGGCGGTCGTTGAAATTGTGGTGGCTTAGGCCGCTGCGCGCGATGGCGACGTGCCTGCTGGTGGCGGGGATCGTGGCGGGGTTGATGATGGCGACGTCGGGGGGGCCGGCGCTGGCGTCGGCGAGCCAGATGGCCCAGCTTCACTACGACCTGGTGTCGGGGAAGACGCCGGTGATGCAGGTGGATTCGGTGGAGGCGGCGAATCGGATGCTGGCGGGGCAGTGGCCGCGCTCACCGCAGATCCCGAACATGCCGGCGCGTTACGAGATGGCGTGCTGCATGAAGTCGATCAAGGACAAGAAGGTGGCGTGCGTGCTGCTCAGGGGGGACCCGACGCCGGTGACGGTGACGGTCGCGAACGCCGGCGACATGAAGCTGCCGACGTCGCCGACGGTGACGCGCAGCGGGGTCACGTATCACGTGGAGTCTTCGGGGGCGCTGAACATGGTGATGACCGAGCGGAACGGCCGGTGGGTCTGCCTGATCGGGCAGATGGACAGCGAGCGGTTGATGGATCTGGCGGACAAGATGCAGTTCTGAGACGTTGTGTCGCGGGACCACGTAAAGAGGGTAGGGGGCGCACGTTGCCGATAACGCGCGCGCATAAGAACACTTTCAAACTGCGGATTGCTGCGATGAAGGGGGCGGATTGAACCTGGGCATCGCGCTGATCCGTTCAGAAGGAGGATGGCGGAGCGCTGCCCGTCAAATCCCGGAGTTGCAATGACTTCTGCATCGACATCCTGGCCCAAGCTGATCCTGGTCGCGCTTGTGGCGACGATCACGGGCGTGGCGGCGGCGACGGTATATCAATCGCGAAGAGGCGACGTGGAGCGAGGCGATCGGCGCGCGCCCGCCGCGACCACGGGCGATGTGTCGAGCGAGGCCGCAGACGGTCACGGCCACAAGCAATGGTGGACTTGTGGCATGCACCCGCAGGTGATGCAGGATCATTCGGGGGTTTGCCCGATCTGCCATATGAAGCTGGTGCCGATGCGCGCGGACGTGGCGGGGACGAGCGGTCGGGTGGTCATCGATCCGACGGTCGTGCAGAACATGGGGGTGCGGACGGCGCCGGTCACGCGCGGGGCGCTCGACGTCACCGTGCGCGCGGCCGGCATTCTCAAAGTTCCCGAGCCGGGGCTGCACGAGGTGAGCCTCAAGGTGGGCGGGTGGATCGAGCGGCTCTACGCCGACACCGACGGCATGTACGTGAAGAAGGATCAGCCGCTCTTCGAGCTGTACAGCCCGGAGTTTCAGGTGGCGGCGGAGGAATTGATGACGGCGACGCGCGCCTTCAAGAGCCTGGATCCGGGTGCCGGTGAGGCGGTGCGGAAGGAGGCGGCGGGACTCGTTGAGTCGGCCAAGCGCAAGCTGCGCCTGTGGGACGTGGCCGAGCAGGACATCGAGGCGACCGCGAAGGCGGACCGGCCGCCGCGGACGGTCGTCTTCCGCAGCCCAGTGGCGGGGCACGTGGTCGAGAAGACGATCGTGCAGGGCGCGGCGGTGCAGGCGGGCATGAAGCTGATGCTGATCGAGGATCACTCGACGCTGTGGCTGGACGCCGAGGTGTACCCTCAGCAGCAGGGGATGGTGTCGGTCGGTCAGCGGGTCGAGGCGCGCGTCGAATCGATGCCGGACAAGACGTTCGCGGGCGCGGTGTCGTTCGTGTACCCGCACGTCGATCACATGGCCCGCACGCTGACGGTTCGCACGCCGATCGACAACCCGGATCACGAATTAAGGCCGGGGATGTACGCGAGCGTGACGATCGTGACGCGGCCGGTCGAAGGCGCCGTGCTCGTGCCGCGCGAGGCGGTGATCGACACGGGGACGCGGCAGATCGCGTTCGTCGCGACCGCGAACGAGGGGTCGTTCGAGCCGCGGGACGTCCGTACGGGGCTGGTGGGGGATGACGACAAGGTGCAGATCCTGGAGGGGCTGGCGCCCGGGGAAATCGTCGTGAACAGCGGTCAGTTCCTGATGGACGTGGAGAGCCGCACGATTGAGGCGATCCGGAAGCTGCGCAGGTCCACGCGGGCCGATCGCAACCTCCCGAGGACTGATCGCGAGTAGGCTGCAGGCTCCCGCACCCATGATTGCCCGGATCATCGAATTCTCGGTTCGAAACCGCCTCATGGTGCTGTTGCTAACGGCCATGCTGGTGGTGGCGGGGGTTTGGGCGACGCTGCACGTCAAGCTGGATGCCGTGCCGGACCTGTCGGACGTACAGGTGATCATCGTCACCGATTATCCGGGCCAGGCGCCGCAGGTCGTCGAGGACCAGGTGACCTACCCGTTGACGACCGCAATGACCGGCGTGCCGCACGCCAAGTCCGTGCGCGGCATCAGCATGTTCGAGACCTCGATGATCTACGTGATCTTCGAGGACGGCACGGACCTCTACTGGGCGCGCAGCCGGGTGCTGGAGTATGTGAACTTCGTAAAGAACCGCCTGCCGGCGGGTGTCGAGCCCAAGCTCGGGCCGGACGCGACGGGGGTCGGTTGGGTGTACCAGTACGTGCTGTATCCGGGTTATTACTGCCCGGAGCATCCGCAGGGGGTGTGGCATGACGAGGGGGCGGACAAGTGGTACGCCGATCCGGCGCAAGCGCCGGCGGATCGGCGCGGCGCCCTGGTGAAGGTGCGCGCATTCGACAAGCCTGGGGCGTGCCCGCTAAGCGGCAGGCCGCTGGTCTGGTCGAATCAGGATCTGGCGAGCTTGCGCAGTCTGCAGGACTGGTACCTGCGCTATCAGCTCACGTCGGTACCGAACGTGGCTGAGATCGCGACGATCGGCAGGTTCGTGAAGGAGTATCAGATCGTCCTCAAGCCCGAGAAGCTGCTGGCGTACAGGC
>DATBFY010000090.1:0-6186 GCA_036558265.1 Tepidisphaeraceae bacterium
TCTGCGAGCCGCTCATCATCAAGGGCAAATCCCTTCACGATAAACTTACGGAGCCTCTGAGTGGCCCACCTGCTTCGCGCCAAAGCCCCCGCAAATCCCCGCCAAACTACCCCGATCGACTCGCCTGACAGCATGGCGCCACACGCACAGCGCGCGGGTGGCCGATCCATGTGACCGACCCGTGTCACTCGCCCCTTGACGACGGTATGATGAAGCGCACCGGTTGAAGGGTTCATGGATGGCGGGAAAAGTAATTCTCCTCAGCGATGTTTACGGGTTGGGCGCGGCCGTGCTTGGCATTGCCGCGCTTGGGGCGTGGCTGATGACGCGCGGGCGCCGCGGTCGCGTCGTGGGCGAGCACCTGCATTGTCGACCATGCGGGTACGACCTGACCGGGCTGGGCGACCGCGCGGGTCGGTGTCTCGAGTGCGGGGCGGATCTGGCGTCACCGCGCGCGGTGACAATCGGCCGCCAGGAGCGGCGGGTGGCATGGATCTGGGTCGGCGGGTTGCTGCTCATCTCTGCACTCGCGATGGCGATCCGAGACGTGCGGCTGGGTGTGCGCGCCTGGGAGGTGGACGCAAATCGCCCGGTCTGGTGGTTGCGGCGGCAGTTGACCTCCACCGCGAAACCGGCAGACCGCGATCGGGCCTTCGCCGAGTTGTCGCGCCGGCGCGAGGCGAAGCAACTGTCGTCAGCCCAGATGGAAGCGGTGGCCCGGGCGTTGATCGATCTGCAGGGCAACCCGAGCGGCCCGTGGAAATCCCAATGGGGGACATTCGTAAGCCTCGCGCATTCGAACGAGGCGCTCGCCGAAGCGGACTGGATTCGCTATGCCGATCAGGCGATCGTGTGCAGCTTGCGCTGCCGCACCCGCGTAAGAAATGGGGACCCACTATCCTTTGATTACGACTTCGGCCTGCGCGCGCATCGACACGCGCAATTCTGGGGCGAATACCATCTCACACGTGCCGAAGTGAGCGGCATCTCGATCGACCTGCGCGCGCTGGTGACGCCCAGGGACCCGCTGAGCGGCATGTTTGGCCCGTACGGACATGAGCTGACGGCCGCCATGTTGGCGCGTGCCCGCATCACGGAAGGGCCACAAACGCTCAAACTGATCTTCGATGTCGAGGTTCACGCCGGACCGCAATACGACGATACCGCCGCGGCGCGGGCCGTGCTGTTTCGAAAGACGGTGACTCGCGAAGTACCGTGGGTCTTCGTTCCCGCTGACGAACAGACCGTGGAACTGGCGCGGTCGCCGGAACTCGACGCGGCCGTGCGCGCGGGGGTCGGGCCACCGGAGGTGACCTTTGAACTGGAGCGAAACGATGCCGGCAATGTTGTAGTTGATAACATACGCAACCGCGCCCCGATCTCGATGGCGTCGTCGGTCTACATCCGGGCCGGTCAGCGCGAGTGGTTCTGTGGAAGAACGCTTTGGGACTTCTCGCGGGCACACCTTGCCAACTTCGACGCCGATCATGTAGACGTCATCCTCCGTCCGGATGTCGATCTGGCCAGACACACCATCGGTGTAACCAGGATCTGGGGCGGTGAATTGGTCTTCCGCAACGTCGCGGTCAGGTGGGTGGACAAGGCCCGCAACCCGGTGACCCGTCCGACCGCAAGATGAGCGCCGTGCGGCCGTCCCTGCAGTAACCTGAACTCCAGCTCGCTCGCAACTCCCCGCAATTTTGTTGCGCGCCCGTGACGCGCGCGGCGCAATCGGTGAACCCCCGAAAAATAAAAAGAGTTCGCGCCAAAACCCCAGCAAAATCCCGCGTTGTCATTGCGAACTCACGCCGCGCACGTCACCGGCGCGCAACTCCACCCCTATAGGTGGAGGACGCGCTCATGACGCGCCAAATCGCTCACGTAGGGCTCGCTTCAGCGAGCGACATTACCCCGCCGCGTCGCGCAGCGACTCGACTCCCCAAAACTCCCCAAATCTCCCCATCCCGAAAAAAATCCGCGCGCAAACCGCCCCGCTTAACACGCCACTATTTCGGCGCAACGCGAAGCCAGATCGTTGCTACAAAAGCAATCCTGCTACAAAATGCTACAGTTTGCTACAACTCGCGCAATCGCATTGCACCCCTTGGCTTCCGCCCTTTACGCCGCCGTCCGGCTGCCCGTGGACATGCTGATCCGATTCCGCCCGGCGTCCTTCGCCTGATAGAGGGCAGCGTCCGCCAGGCTCACCAACTGGTCGGCATGGGTCGGGTGGTTGGCGTTCAGCGAGCCGACGCCGATCGACATCGTCACCCCCTGCTCGCGCTTGAGGAGCTGGGCGGACGATCGCAAGAACTCCTCGCGGATGCGCTGCGCCACCGCCGCCGCCTCGTCCCCGCTGGCGTGGGGCAGCAGCAGCACGAACTCGTCGCCGCCGTAACGCGCCGCGATGTCCATCGCGCGCTTGTTGGCGGTCATGACCCGGCCGGCGAGCATCAAAAGCTGGTCGCCCACCTGGTGCCCGTACGTGTCGTTGAGCTTCTTGTAGCTGTCCAGGTCGATCATGACGCAGGACAGGTCCTTCCCGTACCGCTGCGCCTCGGCAAAGCACTGCTCCAGCGCCTTGCCGAAGTGCCGGCGGTTGTACAGGCCCGTCAGCGCGTCGGTCGCCGCCATCTCCTCCATCTTCTTAAGCGATTGCTCGAGCTGGAGGTTCTTCTCGCGGACCTGCTCCAGCGCCTTCTCGATCTCGCTGCGCAGCTTCTCGTTCTCCCGCTTGATCATGTCCACGGCCAGGTTCTTCTCGACCACCAGCGGGATCGTGAAGAGGTAGTCGCCCATCTTCACGATGTAGTCGGTCGCGCCCTTGCGGATCGCCTCGGCCGCCAGGTGGCAGGCGTTCTCGCCCGTCACCAGGATCACCGGGGTCTGGCAGCGCTTGCGGATCTGGTCCACGAGCTGCATGCTCGAGCTGTCCGGCAGGTTGTAGTCCGAGAGGATCAGGTCGAACGACGCCAGGTCCTGCGCCAGCGCGTCGGCCAGCGAGCCGACGCCGGTGCAGGTGTCCTTGCCGAAATAGTCCTCGAGCGTTTCGCGGATCAGTTCGCGCTGGTCGGCGTCGTCTTCGATGATGAGCAGTCGGTGCTTGGGCATTGGCGACTCGTCGTTTCCCATTTTCCTTAGCCCCGGGGCGCGCACGACGGGCCTCCGGTAAACTGACTTACGATAGAAGCATCGGCACGGCAAACGTCCGGATAAATCAACGCCGGACGATTCGTTACAAATTGTTATCGCCGGCACGCCACCGCCGGAAGGTGGTGCGTCGGGTACTGGTGGATCGTCAGCCAATAACTCGTGCTCGCCAGCACGGTCTGGAGGAACTGCTGGGCGTTGGCGGGCTTGAGCGTGTAGCTGTTGGCGCCGTTTTTGGCGGCCTCGGCCATCTGCCGCTCGTCCGAGACCCCGGTCATCATCACGACTGGGATGTCGCGCAGGGCGGGGTCGGACTTGATCTGGCGCAGGACCGCCTGGCCGTCCAAACCGGGCATCTCGATGTCGAGGTAGACCAGGCCCGGGCGCGGGGCGTTGGCGTGGGGCCCGCGGCGGTAGAGGAAGTCGAGGGCCTCCTGGCCGTTGGTGCACTCGTGAACCTTGTTGCTGACCTTGCACTCGCTGATCGCGTCGCGCACGAGCGAGCGGCAGTCCTCGTCGTCGTCCACCAGCAGGATGCTGATCGGCTCGTCGTTGCAGGTGATCATCAGGTCCTCACCCGCCTGGGGGACCGGTGGGGACGTGGACCGGGACGCGGGCTGCCGGATGTTGGAAGGTTTGTGTGACATGGTGGTTGGTTGTTGGTTGCCAGTTGTCAGGTGCCAGTCAGGCGAGGGCGGGGACCTCCGTGTCGATGGACGGCGTCAGGGGCGCGACGGCGGCGGCCGTGGCGCCCTCGGGGGCGACGTGCCGGCCATTGATCGTGAAGCGGAACGTGCTGCCGGCGCCGACCTGGCTTTCGGCCCAGATCGTGCCGCTGTACGTCTCGACGATGCTCTTGACGCTCGCCAGTCCCACGCCCTTGCCCGCGACGTTCTGGGCCTGCGTGTTCTTGCCCCGGCGGAAGACGACGAAGACCTTGGACAGCTCCTCGGGCTCGATCCCGATGCCCGTGTCGCGGACGTAGAACTCGACCTCGCCGGCGCGGTGGTCGCACCCGACGTGGATCTCGCGGGTGATCCCGCCGTCGCCCATGTACTTGACGGCGTTGTCGATCAGGTTCTGGAAGACCTGTCGCAGGCGGGCGCGCTCACCGGTGATGCGGGGCAAGGGGGTGTCGGTGACGAAGTGGATCC
The DNA here is from genome assembly GCA_036558265.1 of Tepidisphaeraceae bacterium. GTDB lineage: Bacteria > Planctomycetota > Phycisphaerae > Tepidisphaerales > Tepidisphaeraceae > RYN-433. The sequence goes on from DATBFY010000090.1 coordinate 4,305, forward strand.
GTTTGCTCTTGAAGTCGTTCTCGAACACGCCGGCCAGGTCCTGCACGAGCCCCTGGAGGTCCACGACCTCCATCTTCTGCCGCCGGGTCTTGATGCGCGAGAGCTCGAGCAGCTCGGCGATCAGGTCCGTCTCCATCTGGACGTTCTTCTGGATGCGCTCCAGGCGGTGGACGATGTCCTCGTCGAACTTGTCCTTGTGCTTCATCAGCAGCATCGTGGTCATGCCGTCGATGTTGCGCAGCGGCGCGTTCAGGTCGTGCGAGACCGCGCGGATGAAGTCCTCCTTCTCGGCGATCTCGGTCGAGAGACGCGTGTTGGCGACCTCGAGCTGCGCGGTCCGCTCCGTGACCTTCTGTTCCAGGCCCTCGTTCGCGTGCGCGAGCTTGACGTTGGCCTGGGCGAGGGACTCATTGGCGGAGTTCAGGTCGTCCTGCTGGCGGCGGACGGTCAGCACCATGTCGTTGAAGGACCTCGCCAGTTCGCCGATCTGGTCGGGGCGATCGACCGCGACGGAGGTGGACAGGTCGCCGGCCGCGATGCGGCGAGTGGCGGCCACGAGCTGGCGGATCGGAAGGAAGATCCGGTGTACCAGGGCATAGGCGAACGGCAACGCCAACAGCGCCGCGCCGACCCCGACCAGCACGCCCCAGTAATTGATGCGGCGGATCTGTGCCTCTTCGCTGGCCTGCGAGATGCCGACCGAGACGTACCCCAGCAGCTTCGTGCCCGCGTCCGGGTTGCCGGGGGTGATCGTCGGGGTGACGGCGTTATGGCTCATCATCGGCGTGGCGACGTTGAGCACCGGGGCGGTGACCACGGCGTAGCGCCCGAAGACCGGCGAGTTCTCCTGGTAGACCTGCATGAGCGCCAGCGTGCGCTGCTTGATGAACGGCAGCGTGTCCCACGTGAAATCCGGGTCGCGGCTGGACATGGTGATCGGCGAGCCCTCGTGGTCGAGAAAGGCCACGAAGAGGATGTTGCGGCTCTTCAGGAGGTCCTGGCCGATCTGTCGCAGCTCGGCCGTCTCGTTGGATTCCAGGGAAGGCTTGCTCGCCAGTGCCAGGGCCGCGGAGATCTGCCGCGCCTGCTCGCCCATGATGTCCTCGAGGCGCGCGTTGCTCTGGGAGAGGAAGAGCCAGCAGGTGGCGCCCAGCGCGGTGATCAGCACGCACATGAAGGCGATGATCAGCTTGCCCTGGATGCCCAGGCGCATGAACGCGGTGCGGTGCCAGGGGCGGCTGTTGTGGTGCGGCCGTCCCGGCTGCACGGCGGCGACGCCTGCGTCACAATCGGCGGCGGTCCCGGATTTTGGGGCGGGCGGCTTGGGCATACGCACCATCGCTGGTCTACTGCCCGACTCATCGTCGCTAAGAAGGGGTGAGTTAATTTAGGAAAGATGACAAGGTGCGGATGCGTGTATATTGAGGTGCGCCATGCTGACACCAGTGCCGCGGACACCAAGCTTATGGGACTGGATAATTTTCCTGATCGCATTTGCCGCTTGCGCCCCCCAGGTCTGCGCTGGCGGAGACAGCGCAAAGCCACGCGCGGTCGGGGCCACGACGCGACCGAGTGATCCCGATCTGGTGGGATGGTGGCGCGCCGCGGACGCGACAAAGGAATCGGTTACGGACTCGAGCGGGCACAGTCATCCGGCGACGCCGGCGAGCGGACGAGTCTCCGTGGAAAAGCAGGGCGGACGTGCCGGGATCCGCTTTACAAAGGATTCGCGGGTGCCGAGCGCGGGAAATGACCCGTCGTTCGACTTCACGTCGGACTTCACCGTCGCGGCGCGGGTGAAGCTGGCCGGCGACGCGGGCGACGTCACGCTGGTCTCGAAGCGCGGCGACAACGGCGCGGACGGGTGGGCGCTGGTGCACGG
>DATBFY010000091.1:0-4157 GCA_036558265.1 Tepidisphaeraceae bacterium
CGGAATTGCCGACCCGGCCAGGTTCCGCTGGATCCATTCCCGCGCCACGCGGACCGATTCCTGCGTCCCCTCGCGGCTTTCGCAGACCGTGATGGACGTCACGTTGCCGCCGTCACGAGTCGCGTAGTAGGCAACGAAGCCGGGGACGTTGCGGATGAGATCGCGCACCTCCTGCTCTCGCTTGGTCATCGCGTCGGCGAGCGCCGACGCGTTCGCGTACTTGCGGACCACCACGTACATGGCGCACCTCCGTCCCCCGTCGCGCTGAGCGGCGCACTTCGCCACCGTTGGCAACGGAGAATCTGCCGACATTTTAGCAAGTCTATGCGAATCGGCAGGGCGAGCCGGCGGGCGGCGGCAACATCGACCCGCGTGCATCCTAACAGGACGGGCTAGCCCCTCTGCGGATGCCTGCCCATATGCGCAGCACCGCATTCCGCGCACCCCGAGGCGTCGGCGCGTTGCACCGTGCCGACGCCGATCACCCTGCGCGACGAGCCCCGTCGCCCCAACCCCAGGGGGCTCGACATGCGTGCCGACCAGCTTCACCCCGCATCGCCGCGCCGCAACATACCCGCCAACGCTTCCGGTTCCGTGGTCGTGATATGCTGGGCGCCTACCACAGCGCGTCGGATGGTGCTGCGTCCCGCACGGGCGGGGGCGCGCCGCCCGCGCTCTGCGGGAAAGGAGGACCGCGATGCCCTACATGCGCGTTGTCCGCAGCCAGTTCGACCCGGGCGTCGCCGAGGACTTGGTTCGCCTGTCCCCAGACTTCGAGGCCGCCTTCCGGCGGCTCCCCGGCCTCCAGCACCACCACGGCGGCGCCGACCGGGCGGGCGGGAAGGCTATCATGGTCGGCATCTTCGATACGGAGGAGCACGCCCGGTTCGACCCCGCGGCGCTCGGCGAGGTCCAAGAAAAGCTCCAGGCGCTCGGGCTACGGATCGAGAGTCGGGATATCTACGAGGTCGTGTCGTAATCGGGTGGCGAGAGGTTCGTTGGCACCTCGCCGGTCCTGGCCGAGGTCGCGGCCCGTGGGGCGCGGCTGCACGTGAGCACCGCCGCCGTTACGGGCCGCGCCCTGGTGGGACGACCCGCCCGCCGCGTACCTACTCCCCGGTGTAGCCCGGATGCCAGCCCTCAATCGACGGCGGTTCGATCGGTTGCCCATCCAGGCCGGTCGGCGTCACATCAATGACGACCCGCGCGCCGTCGGTCGCCGCCGAAAACGAACTCATAGCGTACGTTAGCAAGGTGTGCCGGTTCGACCGAGTGAACGGCGCCGCACACTGGCAGCGGTTCGAATTAGAGATTGTGTCGATCCTCGAACAGATTGAGGCCGACATGCTCACCACTATAGAACCGTACAAGCAATTGACGTCGGTTGGGTCGTTCGTGTGATGGGTTGGAGGACGCCGTGTTACGGGCGTCCTCCTCACTCTCATGCTACCGGCACGGCGGCAGGTTGAGCAGGTTGTCTGTTGGCGTGTTGTTCGCGAAGGTTTGGACGTAGTCGCCGCGATAGCCGCGTACGACCTTCACGTAGACTCGTCCCCAGCCGTTGCTCACGTAGAAGCTGGTGCCGGACCGGATTGCGTTGATGACCTCTTGCCGTGTCCGGTACCAGTTGTTGCCGCCAAGATGGGTGATCCCGTAGTGGGTGTTTTCGCGTTTGGTCACGCACGTTACCTGAAGTTCGTTCATGGTGTCAATTGCTCCGTTGTTGCTAGCGCACCTTTTGGTGCCGACGGTTCGTTGGTGAACCGTCGCGCGCAGCCCCGGAGCAGGATAGGAAGGCGATACCCGGTCGAGCTGTAGCGTCCAAAGCATTGACGCCCTTCCGTCCTTGGCCTATCCTCCCACTGTCCGCCTAGGACATGGGCTCGCGCAACGGGCTCGGCGACGCCGACGCAAAGGTTCGGGCGGCAACCCTCTCCTAGCGTCGGCGTCGGCATCTGATGGACATCGGTCCCTCCTTTCTTATCGCCAAAGCCCAAGGAAACAAAAAGAGCCCCGTAAGATCGCTTGCGCGTCCAGGGGCTCCGAAGTGAGCATACTGTGCGGCGGTTACCGTCGTCAACATCCGCCGATGCGTTGGAACGGATAAACATTGCTCGTGCGTGATCGCGTCGCTCATGCGGCGTGCTTGCCCTTCGATGTGCCGTCCGTGGGAAGGTTGGCAATCTCGCGCCGCAACTGGTCGGCGATATCGCCGACCATCACGCCGAACACGAGTTGACCGCCGCGCATAGCGTCCATCCAGTCGTTACCGAAGCGTGCGTATATTCGCCGTCCGTCGGACACCAACGCCATCTCGGACAATGGTCGATCATTTCCCATCTTCCGCAGGGCTTCGACCGCCTTGCGGACTGCCTGCGTCGATAGGCCGATGTCCAAGAGCCGTTTTGCGGTCTTGAACTCCATCAGGTTCGTGAAGTCGTACGAGCGGCGCGATCCGTGGCCCTCGCCGCGAACCTCCGCCGGGACGACGAACCCGTTGTGCTCCCACCGTTCGAGTTGCCGCCGTGACAACCCAGTCAATCTTCGCACTTCCTCTGCGGTAAAGCGGTCGCGAATCATGGCGATCTCCGGTTCCCTTCCGAAGTCCACCCACGCGGGGACTCTCACGGATAATACAAGTTCGTACACCGTCTATCAAGCCAAGCCGCGCTATGGCACCGAGGTGCGACAAACTAGGAACAATGGGCCAGGACCTGTTCCCTACCGTCATCGAACCCGGTGCAAACGGGTGACTTCGCAGTTGGCACGAATGACCACATTTCATTCTCGAATCGCGTCGGCCTTTCGCCGGCCCCGCGTCCGCCCACCCAGGACCCAATTTCTCGCTCGTTTCACCCCCCACCCGCACCCCCTACCTCCAACGTCCGCGCCTGCACGCGGCGGCGCGCTCTGACGCTCGATGACCGAACGCCAGCCGACCGCCTAACCCGAAACACCCCGGACTTCCGACGCCCGTATCTCAGAAAGTCGCTACTGGTGCGGCTCATGGGAGATGACACAAGCGTTGAAAGAGTCCATACCCCACCACCAGACGCATCGTGAAACCTGTTGCGAAGCGACACCCCCGCATTGACCAGGACTCGACGCGCCCGCCTTTCGCTTCAGGACGTGGCATCCGTGAAGCGATGCCAGCCGAAATCGGACTTCGGTCGGTGGGGATCGTCCTCCTTACGCGTTTATCCATCGATCATGGGGAAACTCACCCGCGTGGGTGTAAACGTGATCGTGGAGGTAAAGCAGATCAGAAGCAGGATGGCCAGCACGACGACGATAAAGACCATCCACATCACCGAGACCCGCGTCGCCTTGCTCTCGACGATGACGGCCGGAGGCGGCTCCCCCCGCGATCCCGACTGACCAGCGGGCATCCGCCCTTCGCGAACGGCAGCATCCCAGTATCGGTGCCAGCATTGGTAGTGCCACAGTTGCCCGTCGCGCCGCACTTCGAGCGGCCCGAGCCCACCGCCCATGTCCCGCTTGCGGGTTGCCGGAAAGCGGCATCCCGCGCACACCGGCTCGGTCCTAGCCGAGTTTGGCACAGCAGCAGGAAAGCGCGGGGGAGGCGCCGACACACCAACTGGATCAGGAACGCCGTTGGCGTCGCTCGACGTGCGGCGGGGAGCGCCACACCGATCGCAGAACCGGGCATCTGGCGGGAGCTTTGTGCCGCAGTTTGTGCAATACGGTCCCATCGCTATCCTCGGCCCATTTCCCCATGGTGATGCAGAGAATCATCGCGGTCAATCACGACTTTTGCAAGAGCGGGTCGGTGCGCCGTGCTCAAGAGGCAACCCCGGCGGCGCGCCGAGGCTGCTCGCTTTGCGCGGGCTGTCGGTCCGGCCTGCTCGCCGGCGTCTGGGAAGTTCGACATGGGCCTGATGCGGGTCGCGCGCTGCCGCCGTAGCGACGCGCTCGGCGTCGTCGCCGTCAACGTCGCACCACTCCGAAAGTATTTCCGTGAACGTGGGCGTGGGTTACCGCAAGTGCGCCCGCAGGCGTCTCGCCGAAAACGCTGGCGGCGCGTCTCGGACACAGCAGCTCGACCATCACCTTCGACCTGTACGCGCACGCCTTGGTTGACGACCAACGCGACGCCGCACAGGCGTTCTGAGCGCGTCTCGGCGCCGCGGGATGGC
>DATBFY010000092.1:0-22514 GCA_036558265.1 Tepidisphaeraceae bacterium
CCTTCACCCATGGCAGCAGCCGCCAGCGCGCCGCCTGGTTCAAAAAAGGCTTCGAGACCGGCGACATCAAGCAGGGCGACACCTTCAAGATGCCCGATCCGTAATCCGGCCAAGCCGCTTCGGCCGCTGGGTCTTATACGAATCGTAGAAGATTCCCGCGCCGCGTCGGGTGGCATGGGCAAACTTGTTTGCCCGTGGTCTTCGTTCGCCCAGTGGCGCGCGGATCAAATGGAAAGCGCGTACTACCCCCTGCTCAGAGCCGATCCACATCGATCCAGCACGGCACCGAGCTGTGCAGGGTGAACCCCACTTGCTGGTAGAACGTCTTGGCCGTGTCTCGGCTGTCCAGCCAGATGCGCGAAAGGCCCGACTCACGCGCGATGCCAGCCAGGCGTCGCAGCATCGCCGTGGCGTAACCCTTGCCCTGCTCGGTCGGCGCGGTGACCAGGTCATCGACGAAAAGGTGCGGCCCGCGCGCCAGCGTCGTCGGCCTCCTGAACCCCGCCAGCACGACCGGGCGCGCCTCCGCAAACCCCGCGATCAGTCGATAGCCCTCTTGTTGTTGAGCCCGGACCTGCGCGATAAACGTCTGCGGCTTCAGATGCGGCCTGAGCACGACAGCCAGGTCGAACACCGCGGCAATCGCGTCGTCATCCTCCAATTCCTTAATCTTCAGTTCGCTTGCCATACCCGCATGACGTTATCGCCTGAGGAGCCGGTCTGCACCTTCCTCCCAGCAGCGTGCAAGGCGTTTTACAGGCCCTTTTCGCGCCCGGCCCACCCTTTGCAATCCCTATCCCCCATAAGCCGATCCGCCGTTGGTTCGGCCTGATTTTCACCCTTGCACCTACGCCGGATCGCCAGGCGGTCCGCGCGCCTGTCAGGAGCCAAACATGAACCTGAAGCGAACCAAAGCGTGGATTTTGTCGGCCGCCATCGCCGGTGGCATCGCCAGCTTCGCCCCGATGAGCGTCAATTCGGCGCTGGCGGCGCAAAAGGATCGCGAAGAGTGGGTCAAGTACGAAGACCTGCCCCGCGATGTAAAGCGGTCCATCGACCAGGAACGGGGCCGCTACGACGTCAAGCGGATCGACCACGTCTGGCGCGACGGCCGCGAGTTCTACCGCGCCACGCTCGATACCAAGGGCGGCACCGACACGACCGTCCGCGTGGACCCCAATGGCCGCGTGCTGAGCATCCAGGATACCGGCGACGACCGCGGTGTCAGCCGTGACCTGCGCAGCGGTGACGAGACGCAGGTGAAGTACAGCAGCTTGCCCGCCCGCGTGAAGGACGCGCTCGATCGCGAGCGGGGCAACCGCGACATCAAGTCCATCTACCAGGTCAATCGTGGCGGGGAGGTCTTCTACCGCGCCCTGGTCGACGAGCGCAACGGCGACCGCGAGATCCGCGTCAATGAGAGCGGGAAGATCCTCAGCGCCGAAGACGTGCGCGAGGCCCGCACGGCGTCGGGCGTCCGCCGCGGCAGCGCAGATTATGACCTGAGCGACTACCGCCGCGGCGACCGCGTCGACTTCGACCGCCTGCCCGGCGAGGTCAAAACCGCGCTCGGCCGCGAGGCCGGCTCGGACCGCGTCCAGGACGTGACCCGCTACGAGCGTAACGGCCGCAGCGTCTATCGCGCCGAGGTCGGCAATCGGGACACCGCCCGCACGATCGTCGTCGATGAGGGCGGACGCGTGCTCAGTGGCGACCGCGGCGACGCGGCGGACACGACCAACCGTCGCAGCGTTAACTTCCGCGACCTGCCCGGCGAGGTGAAGAGCGGCATTGGCAGCAAGGTCAACGACGTCGATCGCGTCACCGAGTACACCCGCGGCGGTCGAACCTACTACCAGGCCGAAGGCAAGAACGGCGACCACGTGACCGTGGACGACCGGGGCCGAGTCGTGCGCGACTGACGCACGCAAACGCGGCTTGCGCATAGCCAGAAAGCGATCATGGGACGCCCCTCGTCACTCCGGGGCGTCCCAATTCTTGTTTGCGTTTTCACAACCTTGGCTCCCTGAGGGGGGCGATCGCTTTTGGCCGCGCGCCGCTCTCGAACCAACCAATCGCCTTCGGCGACGCACCCACCAACGCCGGTCTCGTCGCCGACCGCCCTCACCTCCCGACGCACCGGGGGTGGCCCGGTTGCGGGAACCCGGGACGGTGTAGGCACCGCGCGACAGCGGTGGATCCGGTCTCGGTTTTGCACCCCCGGCCATGGCGCTCTCGAGGCCCAGGGCGTTGGAGCATTTTGCCAGACAAAGAACCTGCCCGATCCATCGTCACACCGGACCATCTACGAATTTCGGAATTTTGCTGGAAATCGGCCTTCCGTTCGGACATATCATGGTCTGCGGGCGCGCATATGCGCACGCGCGGAACCTTCGCGGACCATTCATCAGTGACCCACGGAGCACCCATGAAACCTCTTGCAATGGCGTTGGCTCTGGTTTTCCTCCTGCCGCTGCTGACCGCCCGTGCCGCCGACGAGGGACTGGCCGACATTCAGAAGACCTTCGACTCCGGCGACTATCGCGGCACGTTGCAGAAGATCTCCAGGGCACTCTCGATGACGCAGACGCCGCCCCCGGCGGACGACCGCTACACGCTCCTGATGCTCCGCGGCGAGTCGCTGCTCCGCCTGGGCGAGCGCACCTACGCGGTGGACGCCTTCAACGCCGCCTCGCGCGCCGCCGCACACCAGCGCATCAAGGACGCCGCCCTCGCCAAGGCCAACGCCGTGGTCATCACCCGATCGCAGGGACCGGTCTACAAACCCGCCGGCGGCGACGGCGACGGCATCAACATCGTCAATCCCGCCACCCGCACCAAGGCCATGGGCGCCGCCTTCGACGACATGCTCCGCCTCAATATGCCCAAGTTCAAGGCCGCCCTCGAGGGCAAGCAGCTCCCCCCCATGCTCTCCCTCGTGCCCGTGCTCGGCGATATGTACGTCCTCGAAACCGCCGCCAGCGGCGAGCCCCGGCGAACCACCGAGATCCTCAAATCCTTCGGCGAGCACGCGCGAGTCCTGATGAACAACGAGCTCGCGCGCGTCGATAAACGCGTGCAGGCGCTCTCCAATCTCGCCAACTCGATCTCCGGCATCGACTCCAACTGGGGCGGCGGCATCAACACGATCGACCGCCGCGGCCTGTGGACCCCCGAGCGCAACGAGCTGGAAGACCTCATGCAGTACACCCGCCAGATCGCCCAGGCCGCCCGAAAGGCGCGCGAGATCTCCGTCAGCTTCGGCTACACCGGCGAGAACTGGGACCCCGTCATCGCCGACGCCGACGGCGTCATCGACCGCGAAGAGGAACTCTGGCAGCACCGCTATTGATCCTTCCCCCCATTGCATCGTGACCTCACTCACTTTGGCGCCGGTGCAGCGGGTTTCGTGCTCGGCGGCGGTGGCGGTGGCGGCTTCACCCCCGCGCCGAAGTAGATCATGTCCAGCATCAGCCCCGTCGCCGTCGAGGGCATGTAGCCGTGAATGCCGTCCGTGCTGCTGCCCACCAGCCCGCAGCTCAGGTCCTCGCCCGAGAAGAACACCGCCGCGCGGTTGTTCACCTCCAGCCCGCGCAGCCGCGGGCCGTTGGAGTTCGACAGCGTGCGCCGCGCAAACGCCCGGTACTCGATCGGCGTCGGGCCGCCCAGCGCGGTGTAAACCGGGTGTTCCACCCGCAGCAGCGGGAACGGGGGCTTGGCCGGGGGGAACATCGCCGCGAGCTGGCTTTCGGCGGCCTGGGCGAAGTCGTAGTTGCCCCCCGCCGCGTCCACGATCAGCGTCCCGCCTTCGTTCACCCACTTCTTGAGCTCCGCGACGCCCTTGGGGGAGATCTCCAGGCGCTTGGTGCCCGTCAGGTGCGCGACCTTGAACTCGCCCGTCAGCTTCCCCTGGCCGAGCGTAACCGGCACGACGTCCAGGTCGGTCTTGAACGAGTTGTGCGACACGGCCGCCAGCCGCCGCCAGCCGCCCGGCTCGGGATCGGGAATGCAGTCCTTTCCCTCGTACATCAGCCGCGCGACCTTCACCGTGCGCTCAGCCTTGATGTTGGGGTCGGCCTTGACCAGGTACGTCTCGTCCTTGTGCCGCAGCTCGGTCTTGCTGACCGTGTAGAGGAAGGTGTTGGCGGCGACCTCGGCAGCGCCCTGGCTGGTCCCCATGAAGCTCTGCACCTGCCACAGCTTCGCCGGGTCTCCCGCCGGCAGCAGCACCATCAGCTCCCGAGCGCCATTCGACAGCGCCTTGACCGGCGGCCTGATCCGCCAGTTCTTCGAGCTGTACGGCTGGGTGTAGATCAGGTGATCCGCCGGGAGGTCCCGGAACTTCTCGCCCGGGAACAGCCGCTCGCCGAAGTGCTGGAACGAGTTGGCGAACGCGCCGTTGCTGCAATCGGCATTCCCCAGCACCAGGCCCCCCGACTCGATGTAATGCTTGATCTTGGCCGCGTCCTCCGGCCGGGGGTTGAAGACCTGGTTTCCCGCGATGTACAGGATCGGCGCATCCAGCCAATCGTCCGGATCGGTCCGCGTGTTGACCACCTGCCAGTTGATGTAGCGCTCGAGCCGGCCGCTCATCCAGTGCGCGAGGTTGGCGGCGTCGCGCGGGCGGTTGTTCCAGTTGGCGAGCTGGGCGGGCGGGGCATTGCGGGCGGCTTGAGCGTTGGCGGCGGGGTTATAGCCCGGGGGTTCGATCGAGTACTCCAGCTTGTTCATCATCACCGGGGCCCGCCCCCGGACGAGGAACAGGGTCGCGAAACACGTGTTGTAGATCCGCTCCGGGCCGTTGCCGCCAAAGCCGCCGTCCGCCTGCTGCTGCGTGAGCAGCCACGCCGCCCCCTCCCGATACCAGTCGAACGTCCCGAAGTACCGGTAGCCGCTGGCGACGCCGACGCGCTCCACCCCATACAGCGTGTAGAACGGCCAGGCGTTGTAGTACTCCTTGTTGTGCTGGGTCATCCAGTTGAGCGCGGCGTCCAGGTGCGGGTCCTTAAAGTTGCCTTTGCAGCCGATCCCCTCCTGCCCGTGAACCATGTCCTGGGTGATGAAGAGGGTCGCCAGTCCCGCAGCCGTCATCGCGGGTGTGGGAAGCTGGTTGCCGTCGTAGTCCCACCCCCCGTCCTTGCGCTGGTCGCGCCGCCACGCTTCTTCGACGAAACGCCAGTAGGGTGTGGGAACCTCGACGTTCATTTGCGCCGCCGCCCACATGCCCAGCACGCCATATTGACTCACGCTACGGTCGAAGCGCCCGCCCTCTTCATCCTTCCAGTAGTTGTAGTAACCCTTGGCCGTGCCTTGGGTTTTGACGGCGTTGACCAGAAACAGGGCGTCGCGGTGCATCGCCTGGCTGTTCTCGTGCGTCCGAGGCAGCAACAGCCACACCTGCATCCGCATCGCCAGCGCATAAGTCCCGTTGATGTCAGCCGCCCGCAGGAACTTGACCGCCTGCGCCAGTTTCGGGTTCGCCTGCGCATCATCCCCCGCCGCCAGCAGCGCATACGCCACGATCGACGTCAGCCCGCCCCACTGGGCCTTGTCGAGGTCCGCATTGCCCTCATTTCCGGCCTTCTTCTGCACAATTTCCCAATTTCCCTCCTTTTGCTGCGCATATAGGAAAACTTTGGCCTTGTTAATGGCCGTCTCCACCTGCGGCGCCGTAACCCCGCCGGCGTGAACGACAAGCGGGGCAGTTAAGATCAGGGCCAGGGCGACGATGACGAATGGAAGCGGGCGGGACATGCGGTGGACTCCGGGTGCGATCCACGAGCAATGATACCCGAAACCATGATCGGACGGGGGAACAGGCAGCGTGGGCGCGGCGGTGGTCTTCGACGCGCATTCCCGCGGCTTCAGCGGGCGACCCCTGGCACCAGGCCCTTCTGGATCAGCTCCGCGACGACGACCCTGGCGAGGTCTCGAGCGTCTTCCTTGATCTTGGTCGGATCCAGGACCCGGGTGGCGCCGGTCCAGATGACCTCGGAACTGTTGGGGTCGATCAGGAGCGTTTCCAGGAGGACCGCGTCAACGGCATAGACCTGCGGGGGGTCGTAGACGCCGCCCCACGCCCAGGCGTAGTAACCGAAGTAACCGGGCTCGGAGGGCTTGGGCGGGGCGGGGGCGGGCGGAGCGGCGCCGGTGACGTCGTTGCGCCGTTCGACCTTGGCCAGGCGGGTGATGAGGATCGCGTCCGACTTGGAGTTCTGGACGACCTTTTCGAACGTGGCGCGATCCGCCTGGCGGGTTTCGGGGAGGTAGTCGGCGCTGGGAACCGCGTCGATCCCGCGCGCGTTGAGTTCGGCCTTGAAGGCTGCTTCGACCTGCCCGCGGACGTCGGGGCGGCGGGCGACGGCGCAGATCAGGGGGCGGCGGTACGATTTGCCATTTGCGGCGGCGGAGGGACGGGAACTTTCGAGCCGGGTCGGGGTGGAGCAGGCAAAAACCCCCAGGAGCAGAAACAGAGGGACGATGCGGGTGGCAACCAGCATGGGGCGACCTTCCTTCCGGGCTCGCGTGCGGCTGAGACGATCATAGGCGCGCAGGCGGTGTTCCGGCGGAAAATGAATGCCGGCAAAATCCGCGGGATCTGGTCGTTTGGAGAGCGTTGGGTCGATAAGATGCCAGGGGCTGACGTAACCGTGCGACCCGAGGTGTCGGATGATTCGGCTGGGATTGATGGGATGTGGGGTGGTGGCCTCCTACGGGCACGTGCCGGCGATCGCGCGCACCGCCGGCTGCCGGCTGGTCTCGATCTTCGAGCCCGATTCCGGCCGCCTGATCGACGCCAAGGACAAGTACAAGGTCGAGCGGGGCTTCACGGATCCGGAACTGTTCTTCCGCAGCGGGTTCGACGCCGTCGTCGTGACCTCGCCGGCGCCCTGTCATCTCGAAAACGTGACGATGGCGGCGCGGTTCGGCAAGCCCGTGCTATGCGAGAAGCCCCTGGCGATGACCGAGGAGGACAGCCAGCGGATGATCGACATCATGGGGGCGGCGGGGCTGCCGCTTTACGTGGGGTTCACCTACCGGTTCTCGCCGGTGGCGATGGAGATCCGCCGCCTGGTTGCCGAGGGGGCGATCGGGCGCGTCCGCAGCCTTCGTCTGATCTACGTCTGGGACTGTCACGGCAAGCACGAGGGACGCCTCGCCGGCGGGCGACTGAACCCCTACCGGCACGGAAGGATGCTCGAAGGGGGCCCCATGGTGGACTGCGGCGTACACCAGATCGACTTGGCGCGCTGGTGGCTCGGCTCCGAGATCACCCGCGCCACCGGCGCCGGCGCGTGGGTGGACGAGGATTACCAGTCGCCCGATCACGCCTACCTGCACCTGGACCACGCTGACGGCGCGCACACCATGGTCGAGATGAGCTACGGCTACGGGCACACGGCCAAGGACCAGCGGTGCCACTTCCACTACGAGCTGATCGGCACCGACGGGCTGATCCGCTACGACCGCCAGGGTCGGGTGTTCGAGCTGGTGAATCGGCTGGGAACTAAAGCGTTGCAATGGACGGAGGAGAAGAACTTCGACGGGATGTACGCCGAGTTCGTCCGGGCGCTGCAGACGGGCGTCGCGGGCAACATGCCGACGGGGCAGGACGGACTGACCGCGACCCGCATCGCGCGCGGGGCGGTTGAACAGATGGTGAAGGGGAGAGGGAAGTAGTTCCCAGTTCCAGTTTCCGAGTGGCGCCGCTTCGGGTGGCATGGGCCAACTTGTTGGCCCGTGGTCCTCGTGTGCCCAGCGCCGCGCGAATCAGATGGACAGCGCATCAGGTATCAGAGGCGCATCGTCAGACGGGTGACTGACGCCGGCGCAAAAGTCCAGCGCGACAATGCGTCCGGTGCTGCGGGCCCAGCGGCAGGGACGAGCGCCTCAGGTTGCTCGAACGTGTTGTGAGCGTGGAGGTCCTCATGCGCAAGGAGGGTTGATGCAATCTCGCGGGGCGTCAGGCCGCGCAGGTCGACCTCGGCCTCGATCGGCAGGCGGGCGTGGACATTGGTGATCGTCATCGTGAGCGCGCTCCCCCTGATCGACGCCGAGCCGGCAAGCGCGGGGATCAAATCTTTCTGATCGCCGTCGGCGAAGCTGATGGTCGGCGATTCGATTTCCATCCGCAGCGACCGGCCGCCCTGGTGCGCCTGATACAGGTCGAACACGTGATACGTCGGCGTCAGCACCAGCCGCTCGCCCTCGGTCAGGAACAGCGCCTGGAGCACGTTGACCGCCTGCGCAAGGTTAGCCATCGCGAGCTTGTCGGCGTGGCGGTTGAACGTGTCGAGCGTGATCGCCGCGACCAGCGCATCCCGCAGCGTGTTCTGCTGCCAGAGATGCGCGGCGTCGCGGCCGGGCGTGGGCGGGTGCCACGTGCCCCACTCGTCGATCGCCAGGTCGATCTTGCGATCGGGGTCGAACTCGTCCATGGCGGCCCGCTGGTCGAGGATGAGCTGTTCCACGCCGGCGGCCCTGGCGAGCAGTTGATACCACTGGTCGGTCGAATACTCGCTCGCCGTGCCGGCCGTGCCGCAGTAATAGTGCGCCCCCAGCGCATGGATGCGGCAGTTGAATCGCTTGTCGGCGGTGGCGAGTTTTGCGAGGAACTTGCGCGTCCAGTCCGCGCGGTTCCCGTCCGGCCCGCAGGCGATCAGGTACAACGGCGTCCCGCCAAAATCGCGCAGGTACGTCGCATACCGGCGATACTCGCGCGCATAGTCCTCTGGGCAGAAATTTCCGCCGCACCCCCACGCCTCGTTCCCCACCCCCCAGTAGCGCACGTTGAACGGCATGGGCGAGCCGTTGCCCGCGCGAAGCCGGGCAAGCGTGCTGGGCTTGTCGAAATTGCAATACTCCACCCAGTCGCGCATCCCCCGTACGCTGCCGCTTCCCAGGTTCCCCGCCAGGTAGGGCTCGGCGCCGATCAGGCGGCAGAAGTTGATGAACTCGTGCGTGCCGAAATGGTTCTCCTCCAGCGACTGCCCCCACCAGGCGTTGACGGTTGTCGGGCGCTCCTTGCGCGGGCCGACCCCGTCGCGCCAGTGATAGTCATCCGCGAAGCACCCGCCGGGCCAGCGGAGGATCGGCGGCCTGACACGCCGGAAGGCGTCGATCAGGTCATCGCGCAAACCGCCGGTGTTCGGGATCGTCGAATCGTCACCAACCCAGACGCCGTCGCTGATGCAGCACCCCAGGTGCTCGGCGAAGTGGCCGTACAGGTTCGGGTTGATTGCGCCGATCGGTTCGCCGGGAAGGAGGGTGACGCGCGCCGCGGGCATGCCGCGTGCGTTTTAACGCGGGACGGCTGATGAGGGAACGCGCATACCCTCCATGCCACCCTTCTCGCCCGATTCTGGGCACGGGGTCAGCTCAAGATCTCCTTCGCGGAATCCTCACCGGGTCGGAACGATCGGCAACCCGTGAGATGCAAGGCCCCGACACGCCGAGACGGAATCATTCATGTCACAAAAGCGCCACAACCCCTGGTGAAGAAGCCTGATTTCTACGTCCAAAACTTTTCTTGTCCCCCGAGCCAGATTCCCAGCGGGATGCCGATGATGGCGGCGGCAAGGATCACGAGTTGAATCCGGTTGACGATGCTTGGCGGGGTATTCCAGGTGAACACGTAAATCGCAGCCGCGGCGAGGAAGGCCAAGCAGCTGGTCCACGCCACGATGGAGCTTAGGCGCGCCTTCATTATTTCTCCTTCCGCTTCGCCTTCACCTCTTCCGGCGTCCGGCGGTGCATCGACCGCCGATCCGCGTCGACCTGGGTGGGAACGCTTGCGGGCACACGTTAATTGTACCTCCGATCACCAATTCCGGGCCGGAAATTCCGGGTCTCCGCTTCCCGCACGTGGCTTCGTGCCTCCCGACGAGCGCCGAATCCTCTGACAAGAACTGAACGCCCACCGCCGCCCCACTCCCCACTGCACATCGACCTGACGCGGCAACGCCTGCCGGCGTCAATCGCGTCCGAACTCCTGCCCGGAGCGACCTTACATCCGCAGCTCCCTGACCAGGAACGCAAGCACCTCCGCCTGCCAGGAGCCGCCGTGGCGCGCACGGGCGCGCACCCACGCTACACCCCGGCCCCTGCCTTCCGTCGTCGTCGCCGCGTCGGTGTCAAGAGTGAACTCAGGACGACAAGAAGCGGGATCGACGCCGCCGGCTCGGGCACCGAGGAGAACGCTCGCGCCAGGTCCCGATCGAAAGCACCCGAGGCCCCCGGGATGTCGGCGGCGGCTCCGGCCGCGCCGTTGTAGTTCTGGGCGAGTTTCACCAGGTCGTTGAAATCGACGATGCCGTCATACGTGAAGTCACCCCGGGCCCACCAGTCGTCGGAGGACGCCGACACGGCCGTGTTGTAGTTCTGCGCCAGCCTCACCAGGTCATTGAAATCGACCGCACCGTCGAGCGTCGCGTCGCCCGCGAGCGTGAACCGCACCAGCACGCTGCTGCCGTCGGCGGCCTGGCCGGCGAAGCCGCCGCCATCGTTTCCGAGCACGTCGCCGGCCTCGGCGTAACCGACGGCTTTCGATGAGTCGATGGCGGCGAGCGTGCTGCTGATCCCGTTTCCGCCCCAGTCCCCGCCGTGGAAGCCGCTGACGATCGCCTCCCGGACGCTGACCAGCGGGCTTGGGACCGCCTCATAGTCGATGATCAGGGCGTTGTCCGCCAGGTCGAGGCGGCCGGTCATCGTGCCGCCGGCGGAGGGGATCGACAGGACGTTGAGCACCGAGGTCTTCCCGCCGAACGCCTTGGGGCGCATCGAGACGACCGCCGGCGCGGTGGGACTGCCCGCGAGGGTCAACGAGTGCTGCCGGAGGTACGGGGTGATCAGGGTCGAGTCGCCGTTGAGCGTGACGGCGCCGCCGAGCGCGGCGGCGCCCGCGGGCGCCGCGGGCATCGCCCCCGCCGCCGGCCCGCCGCCGCCCGACAACCCGCCGTCAAAGATCACCTTGCCGTTGACGGTCGTGATCGTGCCGTTGTTGACCGTCTGCCCGGTGATCAGGGTCTGGTCGTTTCGGACCGTAAGCGTGGCGCCGGCACGGTTGGTGAAGTTGCCCACGATCTGCGTGGGGCCGTTGAACGTGGTGGCGGCGAGACTGTCGAAATCGCCCGCGACCTGCCCGAAGCCCGAGACGTCGCCCCCCGCCGCGTTGGCGAGCCGCGGCGTGCCGAGCGTTCCGCCCGCCAGCGTCAGGGTCTTGCCAGCGGGGATGGTGAGCGGCTGGTCGAACACGACCGCGCCGCCGGCGCTCACACCGACGTTCCCCGTATTGGTCAGCGTGGCGGCCTTGACGAAGAGGCTGGCCCCGGGATTGTTGCCAAGCGTGCCGGAGTTGGTCAGGTTCGCGCCCCGGAGGACCAGGTTACCCGCGTCGGCCTGGATGGCGCCGGCGTTGTCAACGTCGATCATCACGGACCCGCAGCCCGTGAGCTTCGAGGCAGCGTCGAGGTCGATCGGGTTGACGCCGCCGCCCACGACGGCGTCCTGGAGCGTGAGCGTGCCGGCGGCGAGATTGAGGCCGCCCACGAGGTCGGTGGTTGAACCGGGGGCCAAGGTGGTGTTATGGGAGAAGGTCGGGGCGCCATTGGTGCCCACCGGGACGAATTCGCTCCGCGTGGCGAGGGTGCCTTGGACCAACAGGTCGGCGCAATCGAGCGTCACTCGATTGCCGGTGACGGTCAGCGACCCAGGGGGGTTGACGACGATCCGTTGGGCCGCGAGGGTGGCGCTGCCGGACAGCGTGTACTGTCCCGAGGCGTCCGGGAAACCGATGGGTGCGTTTCCCCGTGAGCCGATGACGAGAGTGCCGTCGCAAGTGTTGGTCCCGCCGATCTGGGTGAACGTCGCGTCGCGGTTTTCGCCCACCGTTTCGTTGACGGCGTGCAACGATCCGGCGGACAGCGTTGCCTGGGCGCGGTTCGTGCCGACGCTGCCGCCAAGGGGAAGCAAGTTGACGTCGGCGCCCAGGGAAAACTGGTTGGCGGTCGCGGCGCCGCCACTCTGCAGGAAGGTTCCAGCCCCGCTGGCATTGACCTCGATCCGTTCGGCCGAGAGGGTGCCGCCCCGCAGGTCGTAGGTTCCCGACCCGCCTTCGATGGCCGCGATGATGATGTTCTGTGCGGAGACGGTGCTGCCGGCCTGCTGGAGGAACGACCCGCTGCCAAAATTGCCCACGGTGAGCGACGTTGTGGCGAGGGCGGCCGCGCCGGAGATCGTGTAGGTTCCCGCGCCCAGGGTGCCTTCGCCCAGGATGACGCTCGGAAGCGTGTTCGAGCCCCCCGTCTGGTTGAAGCTGCCGGCAGAACTGCTGCCGACCGCGAGCACGCCGTTGCCCTTGAGCAGGGCGGTCGCGCCGCTCAGGTTGTAGAAGGCGGCCGTGCCGTCAACGGTGAGCCGTGCCAGGCCGTCTCTCGCGGCGGAGACATCGAACGTCCCGCCGGATTGATTGATCGTGCCGGCGCCGACGGCGACGGCCGGCGCCAAGAGCGTGCCGCCGCCCAGGTTGTAGACCCCGCTGCCCGAAACCCCGATGACCAGTTGCGCATTGACGGTGTTGGTGCCACCCGTCTGGGTGAACGTGGCCGGCGCGCTCCATCCGACCCGCTCAACCGGGGCGGTCAGGACGCCGCTGCCGGAGAGGTTGTAATCCGCGGAGACGGGGCCCTCGGGGAAGATGACGGTGTTGCCGTCGATTAGTCCGCCCAGGTCCAGCTCGCTCGTCACGTTCATCGACCCCCCGGAGTGGTTGATGATGCCGGTGGAGGAATTGCCGACCCACACGGTGGGGACGTTGAGCGTGCCGCCCTGGAGGGTGTAGGTGGCGGTCGGGTTGGTGTTGGCGCCCGGCGCCGGGGGGGCATTGCCGCCAAACAGGGCCGCGACGCGCAGGATCGCAATGACGTTGTGCGTGCCGCCGGACTGGTTGAAGCTGCCGTCGGATCGCGTGCCGGCGAGGATGACCTCCTGGTTGTTCAGCACGCCCCCGGAGAGCTGGTAAGTCCCGGCGGCGCCCAGCGCGGTGCGCGCGCCGACCTGGAGGGGATTGGTGACCGTAACCGTGCCGCCCGACTGGTTGAACGTCCCTTGCGCAAAGGCCCCCAGCAGCAGGTTGTCGGCCGTGAAGGTGGTGTTGGCCCCGCCGACATTCACGGTGTTGGGGCCCTGGTTGGTGACCCCGACGCGGATCGCGTTGGTCGCCGCAGTCCCCCCGTTGTGCCTGAGGCTGGCCCCGTTGGTCACCGTGAGCAGCCCTGCGACGTCGAACCCCGCGGAGGTGACCACCGTCCCGTTGTTCACGGTCATGACAGCGGTGGGATTGAGGGAGATCGAGGTGGTCTGGAGGTTCGCCGCCGCCCCCGCGAGCACGTCAAAAGTCGCCTTGCTGGAAAGGTTTGCACCGAGCTGGATCGACCCCCCACTGGTCATCGAGAGGGAGGAACCGGCGCCCTGGAGGGTGATGGCGGCATTCTCGGTGGCAAGCGCGCCCGTGGCACCGCGGAGCGAATCGAGCCGAACGTCGGCGCTCGAGAGAATGTTGAGGAAGCCGGAGCCGCCCGCGAGGTTGATGGACTCGCCCAGGACGAGCGTGCCGGCCAGATTGCCCCGGGCCGAGTCTGAGAAGGTGAGGAGGGCGGAGTTGCCCAGGCTGCCGATGCTGTGGGTGGTGGGCGTGAGCAGGTCGAACTCCGCAGCGTCGCCCTCGACGCTGAGGATTGCGTCGCCGGTGCCGGAATCGGCGAGCCCGAGCGAGCCGGCGGTGAGCTTGCTGCCGCCCAGGACGCGGAAGGCGTTGTCGCCGCGGGCGGTAAAGGCGCCGTTGACGGTCAGGTTGAGGTCACCGAGGATGGCGGTGCCGCCGGAGAACGTGGCGTTGCCGAGGACCGTGTACGTGCGCCGGAGTCCGGTCGCGCCGAAGGTCGTGGTGCCATTGGTGTTCGAGAAGAGCAGGGACGTGGTGACGGCGTTGGTCGCGAAGCTGACCACGTAGGTCTGATTGAGTACGAAGGCGGCGGTGGAGGTGGGCTGGGGGACGACCGCGGGGTTCCAGTTCGAAGCGGTGAAGAAGTCCCCGGAGAACTTCCCCCCGCCGGGGCCGACCCAGGTCTGGGCGCGAGCGGGATTCGGGATGAGCGTAGCGGCGGCGGCGGCAGCGGCAGCCGCGGCGGCCGCGAGCGCGCAAGAGCGGATTTGCATCGTGCCTGTCCCTCCAAGACGGTATCGTGAGGTTTGGCACAATTCTAAATGGGCCTACATATCATTTGCAACAAGTTTCCGCGGACTATGGCCCGCGCATTCCCAGTTCTTTGACGAGGAAAGCCATCACGTCGGTCTGATATTCGATCTGCTTGGTGGTCGGTTTGCCGGCGCCGTGGCCGGCGCGCGTTTCGATGCGGATCAACGTCGGTTTATCGCCGGCCTGGCATTCCTGGAGGCGGGCGGCGAACTTGAAGCTGTGCGCCGGCACCACGCGGTCGTCGTGGTCGGCGGTGGTGACCAGCGTCGCCGGGTACTTCGTGCCGGGCTTGAGGTTGTGGTAGGGGGAGTAGGCGTAGAGGGCCTTGAACTCTTCGGCGTCATCGGCGCTGCCGTAGTCGCTCGTCCACGCCCACCCGATCGTGAACTTCTGGAAGCGCAGCATGTCCATCACGCCCACCGCCGGAAGCGCCGCGCCGAAGAGGTCCGGCCGCTGCGTCATCGCCGCGCCCACCAGCAAACCCCCGTTCGACCCGCCCGAGATCGCCAGCTTCTCGCGCGACGTGTACTTGTTGTCGATCAGGTACTGCGCGGCGGCGATGAAGTCATCGAACACGTTCTGCTTGTGCAGCTTCGTGCCGGCCTGGTGCCAGTCCTCCCCGTACTCGCCCCCGCCGCGCAGGTTCGGAACCGCGTAGACCCCGCCCATCTCCAGCCACACCGCATTGGCCGGCGAAAACCCCGGGGTCATCGAGATCGCGAACCCTCCGTACCCGTAAAGGATCGTCGGATTGCCGCCGTCAAGCTTCAGGCCTTTCTTCGCGATGATGAACATCGGCACCCGCGTGCCGTCCTTGCTGGCGTAGAAGACCTGGCGCGTCTCGTAATCCGCCGGGTTGAACGCCACCCTGGGTTCCTTGAAGACCGTCGATTGGCTGTTTTTAATATCGAAGCGATAGATCGTGCCCGGCGTCGTATAGGAGGTGAACGAGTAGAACGTCTGCGTATCCGACCGCCGTCCCGAGAACCCGCCCGCCGATCCGATGCCGGGCAGCGCGATCTCGCCCATCGCCTTGCCGTCCAACCCGAAGATCCGCACGGCGCTGTGCGCATCGTGCAGGTAGGTCGCCAGCAACCGCTCGCCCACCGCGTGGAGGCGCCCCAGCGTGTCGCCGGACTGCGGCACCAGCTCGCGCCACCCGGCGCGATCGGGCTTGCCGATGTCGATCGCGATCACGCGCCCCCGCGGCGCGTCCAGGTCCGTCTTGAACCAGAACGTCGAACCGTCGTTGTCGATGAAGTCGTACTCGGCGTCGTTCGCCATCAGCAGCTCGACCACCGGTGAATCGGCCTTGGCGAGATCCTTGTACAGGATCCGGTTCCGCGGGCTCGACCCCTCCGACGCGTGGATCACCAGGTACTTTCCGTCATCCGTGACCCCCCCGCCAAAGCTCCAGTCCTTGTGGTCGGGGCGATGGTAAACCAGGACGTCCTGCGGCTGCGGCGTGCCCAGCCGGTGATAGTAAAGCTTGTGGAAGTAGTTGGCCTTGGTCAGCTTTTCATTCTCGGTGGGCTCGTCGAACCGGCTGTAGAAGAACCCCTTGCCGTCCTTGGTCCAACTGGGCCCGGAGAACTTCACCCACCGGATGACGTCCGGCAGATCCTTGGCCGTCGCGACCTCGCGCACCCGGATCTCCTGCCAGTCCGAACCCGCTGCCGAGAGGCTGTACGCCAGCAGCGCCCCATCGTCGCTCACGTCGAGCGGGCCCAGCGCCACCGTCCCATCGGTTGACAGCGTGTTCGGGTCCAGCAGGACGCTCGGCTCCGCGTCGAGCGCGGCGGCCGTGTACAGCACCGACTGGTTCTGCAGGCCGTTGTTGCGCGTGTAGAAGTACCGCCCCCCGCGCCGAAACGGCACGCCGTACCGCTCGTAATTCCAAAGCCGCTTCAGCCGGTCGCGGATCGCCCCCCGCTGCGGGATCGCCCCCAGGTACGCGAAAGTGACCTTGTTCTGCGCCGCCACCCAGGCCTTGGTCTGGCTCGAGTTGTCATCCTCCAGCCATCGATACGGGTCCGGCACCGCCACCCCATGGAGCGTCTCGACAAAGTCAGTCTTGGCGGTCGCCGGGTAGACCAGTTTCGCATCGGCGCCCGCCCGGAAGCAAAAGAGGAGCATCAGGCAGATCAGGGAGAACAAGAGGTTAAATCGGCCCATCCCCCGAGCCTACGCCCGCACCCCCACCTTGTCTAACCGCCGCGCGCGCCAGTTCGTCGGATGCGCACCGAACATTTTCCACTTCGAATCTCGATCGCAGGATAAAATTCGCCCCAAGCCGTTTGACCCTCGACGATTTGGTGAGTACCCTCATTAAATTACTGAGGTTCCTCAGTACATAGGCACCCGACCGGAGATACGCATGGCCAGCCATGACGATGTCACAGCGGCGGCGGCGGCGGTGACCGACTACGCCAACCCCCAGGATCAACCAGCCGCCCGCGCCCGCGTCTGGCCGGCCGCCGCCCTCGTGCTGGCGTTCTGGGCCGTCTTCATCGGCCTGCGCATCGGCGGCGTGCCGATGTTCCGCCAGTTTCTCGGCCAGGTCGGCGCCCTCTTGATCCTGCTCCTCTCCTTCACGATCTGGTGGGCGGTCGATGCGCGCGGCCGCCGCGGCGAACGCCTGATCGCCATCCTCGCCCTGGTCGGCGGGGCGATCCTCGCCATTCTCCTCGCCTCCAAGACCTTCCAGGGCCCCCAGTTGCTCATGTCCGCACTCCCCTGGGTCTTCACCGCCTGGGCGCTCTGGGCCATTCTCGCGCGGCGGGCGGACCCGAAGCTGAGGCGGCGCGGGCTGGTCGTCGCGATCCTCCTCGCCTGGTGCCCCTTCCTCCTCCTGCGCACCGAGGGTCTCCGGGGCGACGGCGGCGCGGAGTTCCGCTGGCGCTGGAGCCCGACCGCCGAGGATCGCTACCTCGCCCAGTTGCACAACCTCACCGCCTCAGGGACAAGGCCCGCGACTCAGATGGCGCCCGTCGTCGCCAGCCAAGGCGACTGGCCCGCCTTCCGGGGTCCCGACCGCGACGGCGTCGTCCGCGGTGTCCGCATCGCCACCGACTGGGCCGCCAACCCGCCAAAGCTCTGCTGGAAGGAGCCCGTCGGCCCCGGGTGGTCGTCGATGAGCGTCGTCGGCGGGCGCGTCTTCACCCAGGAGCAGCGCGACCAGTCCGAGGCCGTCGTCTGCCGCGACGCCGACACCGGCCGCGAGCTCTGGGCCCACACCGACGCCGGCCGGTTCTGGGATAGCCTGTCGGGCGCCGGCCCGCGCGCCACGCCCACCTTCGCCGACGGCCGCCTCTATACGCTCGGCGCAACCGGCCTGCTCAACTGCCTCGACCCTGCCTCCGGCGCCAGGATCTGGAGCCGCGACATCGCCGCCGACTCGGGCGCCAAAATGCCCATCTGGGGCTTCGCCTCCTCGCCGCTGGTCACCCACGGCCTGGTCATCGTCTTCGCCGGCGGCGAGGGAAAGGGACTGCTCGCCTACAACGCCCGGACCGGCCAGCCCGCCTGGACCGCCCCCGCCGGCAAGCACTGCTATTCCTCCGCGCAGCTCGCCGTGCTCGGCGGCGAGGAACAGGTCCTCTTCTGGGACGACCGTGGCCTCCTGGCCGTCGATCCCGCCACCGGCAAGCCGCGCTGGGAACTGGCCATCTCCGGCGCCTCCGCCATGCCGCGCAGCGTCCAGCCGCACGTGATCGCCGGCACCCGCGTCGCCGTCGCCTCCGACGTCGAGACCACCGTCGTCGAACCCCACCGCCAGGGCGACCAGTGGACGTCGGCCGACCGCCCCTGGACCAGCAGCGCCTTCCGCCCCTCCTTCAACGATTTCGTGCTCCACGACGGGGCCTTCCTCTACGGCCTGGACGGCGGCAACCTCGTCTGCATCGACGCCAACGACGGCCATCGCCGCTGGCGCAAGGGCCGCTACGGCGCCGGCCAGCTCCTCCTCCTGGCGGACCAGTCCCTGCTCCTGGTCCTGTGCGAGTCCGGCGACCTCGCCCTGGTCGCCGCCAAACCCGACGCCCACCACGAGCTCGCCCGTATCCCCGACGCGATCACCGGCAAGACCTGGAACCACCCCGCGATCGCCCAGGGACGCCTCTACATCCGCAACGGACAGGAAATGGCCTGCTTCGCGCTACCCCTCGCGCGGTGAGGGCCACGGCGCAAGTGGCATCGCGAGCAGGATCGACCGAACGATCCGGAATCGTGTTAGGGTCGCTCCTTCGCCCCGTTGCGGACTTCACGTAGCGCCGCTCTGGCATACGCCCGCCTTGCCGGGTCGCCCTCGCTGGCCGCCAGCGTCCGCAGGATGGTGATCGCGTCGGCCGATTCGAAATACGCCCGTTCGATCCCGATCAACAGGCCTTCGCGGCTCGCCAGATCGCGCGCGTCCACAGCGCGGATCAACGCCTCGGTGAGTTCCGGCGGCGCCACGTCGAGCGACTCCAGCCGCCGCGCCGCCGCAGAGCGCGTCATCGGGTCGGGCGCGCGCAGATCGGCAAGGACATCCGCCATCGTGGCCATCGCGCGGGCCTCGGGCGTGCCCAGGGCGTTGGCAACGTCCGCGCGAACCCGGGCGTCGCGCTCCCGCCATAATTGGGAGATCACCGCCATCGACCCGGGCGCGTACCACGGCACCACCCGGATTACCGCCATCGCCGCCGTTCGCGGAGCGACGACCGGCTCGAACATCGCCGGCGCCGCCCCCGCCGCCGCGCCCCGTCCGAACCGCCGCATCGCAACCGGCTGACCGTACGTCTTCGGCACCCACGCCGGTCTCACCGGCTCCCGCGCCGCCAGCCCCTCGGCACGTCCCAGCCGATCGATCGCCAACGTGACCGACTTGCGGCTCGCGTCATCGATCGCCCGGGTTCGCACCGTTTTCTCAAGCAGATCCGCCAGACGCGCGCGCACGAACGGGCTGGCGCGCGACAGCGCCTCGTCCCGCCACGGAAGCCGCGCAATCCCCCGGATCGCCACGCGGCGCAGGTCCTCGTTCTCGCTCGCCAGGAGCAGTTCCAGCGCCGGCGCGGCCTCCCACCCCAGCACGCCGTCGAGGAAGTCGTCCGAGAATCGATCCAGCCCCGCCCCGCTCAGCGCCGCCCCGCCGTGCAACGCATCCCACTCCCCCGCCGTGAGCACGCGCGACAGCGCCCGCTCAGCCGCCTCCCGCACGCCCGGCTGGTCGTACCGCGTCTGCCGCATCAGCGCCACGATGGCCCCGCGCCCCGCCTGCCCCCGCTCCGCCAGCCGATTGCAGGCCTCGCTCTTCTCGCCCGACGCCGCATAGGGGTCGAAGAGGTAGTACGCATCCCGGTAAACGTCCACGTCCGATGACCCGGGCGGCTCGGCGGCACATAAGAGACCGGACAGCACGCAGGTGACCCCGACCGACAACACGACCGCAAACCGCCTCATGGCCGCTCCTTCTTCAGACCTTCAACCTCGCGCAGCGCCGCCCGCGCACACGCCCGCCGCGCCGGGTCGGATTCCTTCGCCGCCAGTTCCTTCAGCACCTCCAACGCCGTCCGGCCCGATCCCAACGAGCCTTCGATGGCCAGGATCAGACCTTCCCGAACCGCCAAATCGCGGGCGCGGACCGCCCGCACCAGCGCCGCGCCGATCTCCGGCGCTTCAAGCCGCGCCTCCTGAAGCTGCAACGCCGCACGCCCCCGGCCCTCGGGCGTCTCGCCCTTCAGTTCGATCAGCAGTCCTCGCAACCGCGCGTGACGCTCGGCGTCAGCCGTGCCCAGCACCTCCGCGGCGAGCGTCCGCACACGCTCGTCGGGATCGTCCAGCCGCTTCCGCCAGGCCCCGGTGACGCCGTCGCCGCGCACGCTCGATTTCTGAAGGATTCGCGCGGCCTGCAATCGCACGTCGCCATCGGGATCGTTCAGCAGGCCGAGGATTAACCGCAACGGCGGGTCGCGGATCTCCGCCAGCAGCGGAACCGAGGCCCTGTTCGACTCTCGGATCCGGGCCGATACGGCCCGCACGACCGCCGCCTGCCCCGCCGGCGTCAACCGCCGCACGATCGCGGCGACTTGATCGTCCCGCCGGTCTCCCCACGACCGCCCGGATTCGTACGCGGCGATCAATTCCGATATCGCCATGGTCATGTAGATCCCGCTCGGGCTCAGCTCGCACAACCCCTCAACCGCCTGCCATGCATCAAGTTGGAAGTCCCACCGGTACCTCAGCGAATCAACGAAAACCGGTCTGAACTCCGGACGATCCCACACCAGCCGTCGGAGCCTCTTGATCAGCTTATCCGCTTGCAGCGGGTCGCGCTCCGCCGCCGCGATCAGCGCCCGCGCCAGTTGCACCCGAGCCGCGTCATCCTCGATGTCACCGTGGTCGAGACGCCGCATCCCCATCTCGCCCGGCCGATCCATCCAATGAAGGACGATGTCCAATGCCAGTTTCCTGACGCGCGAGTCCTTGGCTTGCGTCATCTGTGCCAACCGCGGCGCATCATCCCAGCCCCCACGCGACTTCGCCCAGAGATGGGCCGTGAAGTAGAGGAGACTCCTGTCAGATTCCAGGCTCGCGTGCCGCTTCCGCGCCAGTTCCTCCAGCGCGGCCCGCTCGGTCTTCAAATCCTCATTCGCAAGCACCCCCCGCGCCGCATCGGACACCCGCCCATCGTTCGACCTGACCGCGCGCAGCAGCCCCGGCAGCGCGACCACAACCTGGTCGGCCGGCAACTCGCCAAGCGCCTCAATGGCGCGGATCCGTTCTGCCGAACCAGCCTTTTCGTCCAGCAGCGCAACGACGCAATCCTCGATCGCGAGCGGCGCCTCCTCCGCCGCCCGTCGCCCCGCCTCCTGAGCGGAGTCGTGCTTCGCCGCCCCGGCCGGCGCGCACCCGATCAGCGCGCAGAGGAAGAGGGCACATGAACTCAGCCTCAGAATCGCCCGGCTGCGTCGCATAGCGCACCCCGTTGTCTGACCCAGGACGTGCGGCGCGCGCCATTGTACCCACCGCCCGCCGCCCCGCCATGCAACCCCCGCCCCGCGCGCCAAAACCGCAATTTTGTTGCGCGCCCATGACGCGCGCCGCGCCACCCCCTCCACGGAAACACCAAAAAATATTTCACCCCAAAACCCCAGCAAAAACCCACGATTCGAAAGCTTGATGGCGCCCCGCGCGTCACCGCCGCGCACACCCGCGCCTTCTTGTAGGGATGGGCTCCGCTCACCCCGCCACGCTCCTTGACAACCAAACACCCCGGCAAGCCGGGGCAGAGTTTTGGGAGCTACGCGACCAACACGCCGCCCCGGATCTGATCCCTAGAACGACAGATGCGCCACCCAGGGTCAAAGCAGATCACCCCGGCACATCCCGGGGCCGAAAACCGTCGTCCAAGGGGTCGCTTTGGGGCCGGTTTTTTCACCCCGGATTCATCACAACCCCTTTGACCAACTCCACTTCCGATTTCCACCCGCGCGCAACCGTTTTATTCCCGCAGTTCGCCAGTTCACGCTTCAGCGTGTCTTCAATTATCACACTCTAAACCTGAACTCCAACCCGACTCCCCAATTCTCCCCAAAACTCCCCATCCCAGAAAAAAATCCCAATCAAACCGCCCCGCTTAGCACCCAACCCCCCAGAGCAATCGAACCCAGATCTCCCCTCCGTGTCCTCCGTGGTAAATCCGACCTGCCGAAACCCGCCAACCTGCTCCACCCCGCGCGCCCGCGCAGAACGAACCCAGACCTTCCCTCGATGCCTACGTGCCTCATGCCTTCGTGCCTTTCCTCCAATTTCCCTCAAGCCCCCACCCGCCACCGGTCCGATAACAACAGCGTCACACTTACAGGAGTCTGCTATGGCCAATCTTTTCAAGCGTGCGGCGTCGGCGTTCGGGCGGTGGACCAAGTTCAGCCACCACGACGACCAGACCCTCAACCCGATCTCCCTCTCGCTCACTGAGCAACCGGCCGAAGCCGAAGCGGTCCCGGCCCCCATCCCCGCCGAGCCGATCGATGAGTTGATCGAGAAATCCGGCGTCGATCTCCCCCCGCTCGACGGCCCGGGCAACCCCTGGGAAGAGGTCATGGCTTTGGGCGACCCGCGGACGATCCCCGCCGCCTCCGATAGCGAGGCCGCCATCGCCACCGGCCAGTCCGACACCCCGACCAATCCCGCCGAAGAGACCGCGACCGCCATCGCCGCCCCCGATCAGCCGATCGAACTCCAACCCGTCGCTTCGACCGAAACCGAGTCGCCGGCGATC
>DATBFY010000093.1:0-3278 GCA_036558265.1 Tepidisphaeraceae bacterium
GCAATCCGCAATCCGCAATCCGCGATACTCCTCAGAAATCTTCCCCGCCCCGCCTTCCTCGGCCTCCTCCGCCACGCCGCCGTCCTCGTCGGCAACTCCTCCGCCGGCATCATCGAGGCCGCCAGCTTCGGCACCCCCGTCCTCGACGTCGGCCCCCGCCAGGCCGGCCGCCAGCGCGGTCAAAATGTAACGTCCGTGCCGTTCCGGCAATCCACCATCCGCCAGGCCCTCAAAGCCATCTGGAACGACGGCCACCCCCGCCGCTTCCCAAGAAAAAATCCCTACGGCCGCGGCGACACCGCCCGTCGCATCGCGCAGGTACTGGCACGCGTGAAATTATCACCCCAACTGCGCCGCAAGCTCATCACCTACTGACTACTGACTACCGACTACCGACTCCTTTCTTCAGCCTTCTTAAGCCCCGCGCCCCTCCCCCCGATATTCCCTGCAGAGGTCCTCCATATGCCCACTGCCACCGCCGAGACCCCGTCCCTCGTCGCCGAAGCCCTCAAGAAGGTCGCGACCATCGCCACCCTCCCGGAGGTGACCGCCAAGATCGTCCAGACCGTCGAGGACCCCAAGTCCACCGCCGCGCAGCTTCACAAGATCGTCGCCCACGACCCGGCTCTGGCCACCCGCATCCTCAAGGTCGTCAACAGCGCCTTCTACGGCCTGCCCGGGCAGATCGGATCGGTCGAACGCGCGATCGTCCTCCTGGGCCTCAACGCGATCAAGAATATCGCCGTCGCCGCGTCGCTGGGTCAGCTCTTCCGCGGCGTCAAATTGTGCGAGGGGTTCACCGCCAAGGACCTCTGGACCCACTGCATCGCCGTCGGCGTCACCGCGCGCGAGCTCGCCAAGCAGATGAAGCTCCCCTTCGCCGACGAGGCCTTCCTCGCCGGCCTCATCCACGACACCGGCATGCTCGTCGCCCTCCAGGTCTGGCCCGACAAGCTCAAGGAGGCCTGCGAGACCGCACGCACGGCCGACCGCGACTTCTGCGACATCGAGCGCGACGTCCTGGGCGTCGATCACCAGCAGCTCGGGCAGGGCCTGGCTGAGCTCTGGAAGTTCCCCCGCTCCTGCCAGCTCGTCGCCGGCTATCACCACAAGCCCGCGACGCTCGCCGACAACAACCGGATGCTGGTCACGCTGGTCTTCCTCGCCGACACGATCTGCTGCAGGCAGAACCGCGGCTTCAACCTGACCGCCTGCCGCCAGAAGTATGAGGACGCCGGCCTCCTCGATCTCAAGATCGACCCGATGCTGATCGAGCAAACCGCCGGCAAGCTCGACGACCTGGTGAGCAGCGCGACGTCGGTACTCGGATAAGGCGAAAACGTAAAACGAAAAACGCAAAACCTAAGGAAGCACATTGCGTCCTTATGTTTTACGTTTTTTGCGTCCTCACGTTTTGTCGCTACGTCAACACCAACCCTGCCCTTAAATCCTGCGCCCCGGCCTCGATGCTCATCGGCAGCATCACCCAGAACGTCGCCCCGTCGCCCGGCGTGCTTCGAACGCCGATGCTCCCCCCCAGCAGCGTCGTCAGCTCCTTCGAGATCGCCAGCCCCAGCCCCGTCCCGCCGTGCTCGCGCGTCACGCTCCCATCGATCTGGCGGAACTTCTCGAAGATCATCTGCTGCTTGTCCGGCTCGATCCCCGGTCCCCGATCGGTCACCGAGATCTTCACCTGCTCACCGTCATCCACCCGCTCGGCGCGCAGGTCGATCTGCCCGCCCGCGGGCGAAAACTTGATCGCGTTCGACAAAAAGTTGTACAGCACCTGCTGCAGCTTCGCCGCGTCGGTGCGCAGGATCGGCACGTCCCCCGTCACCCCCGCCACGATCGACAGATCCTTCTTCTCGGACAGCGGCTTCAGGATGCCGATCAGCCCCTCGAACAGGTCGTTCAATGACAGCGGCGCCGACCGCACCTCCATCCGCCCGGCCTCGATCTTCGCCAGGTCCAACAGATCCGTGATCAGGGCCAAAAGGTTCCGCCCGCTCGTCAGGATGTTCTGCAGGTACCGCGTCGTCCGCGCGTCGACCTTCTCCCCAACCGTCTCCCGCAGCAGCTCGGCGAAGCCCAGGATCGAGTTCAGCGGCGTCCGCAGCTCGTGACTCACGTTCGCCAGGAACTCGCTCTTGAGCCGGTTCGACTCGTACAACGCCACGTTCGACTCGGCGAGTTGCCCGAGCTTCAAATCCAGGCTCTTGTTGATCGCGCGGAGCTGGTCCTCGCTCTCCTTGAGGTTTGCCAGCATCACGTTGAACGTCTCCGACAGGTGCTGGAACTCGTCCCCCGTCGAGATGTGCGACCGCACGTTCAAATCCCCCTCCGAGACCTTCTCCGCCGTCTCCCGCAGCACCCGCACGGGCTGGAGGATCAACTTCGTCGTGATCAGGAAGAAGACCAGGATCGCCAGCGTTCCCGCGAGCAGCCCCGCGGTCAGCAGGAAGATCCGGTTCAACAGCAGTTGGCTCGTCTCGACCTGCGACTTCATCTCCAGCTTCACGAGTCCGATCAGCGTCTCCTTCGGAATCCGGGGAGAAGTTCCCTCAGAATCCGCCTGGGCGCCCTCCCCAACCGCTTGCGTCGTCGCGCCCGTCGCCGTCGTCCCTGTCGTCGTCGCTTTTCCGAAATCCACCAGGTTCGCCGACGCCACATCCGCCCCATGGCATCGCATGCACGAGGCTTCCGCCCGCAGCGCCAGCGCGAAGTTCACCACGCCGCTTCCGTCCTTGGCCTCGAACGTCTGCGCGTAGGACTCGAAGTTCGGGTGCTTGCGGAAGTGTTCCACCGACCGCTTGGCGAACCCCTTGGGCGAAACCCGCCACAACCCCACGAGCTGTGGCACGGGCACCGCTCGCCCGCCTTCGGCGTTCACCGGCAGCGTCGTCGCCCCGCCCGCCAGCTCCGACGGCATCGGCACCCGCGCCCGCTCCGACGCCGGCAGCGACGCCCACGCCAGGTGCTGCGCCTTGGCCGTCTCCGCCAGCGCCTTGGCCGATCGCTCGTTGATCTGCTCGGTCAACTGCTCCATCCGCTGCCACGGCACGAACAGCGCCGCCGCGATGATCAGCACCACCGCCGCCCCGAAGAGCAACTGGCACTTGGCCGCCAGCGAGATCTCCAATTGCCGCAAACGTCGAAACATTCGGCCCCAATTCTACCCGCCCCCCCAACCCCCGCCAAAAACCGCACCACGCCCCCCTATCCCATCCCCCAATCAGGCCCCCCCAATCCGGCCAGGTAACGCCCCCGCCCCACCTCCC
>DATBFY010000094.1:0-6074 GCA_036558265.1 Tepidisphaeraceae bacterium
GGTCGGTGCGGCGGGGCGGCGTAGTCGAGCGGGTTCGGATCGGGAGAGGACATGAGGGGCGTAGACAAGGGTAACGCGAGAATCCTTGCGATCCCGTCATCCTGATAATGAGGGAGCTTCAAACGACCGAAGGATCTTGCCCCGAACGGACATGAGCCGTCGCTCGCGGCCAGATCCTTCGTCGGCAGAGCCTCCTCATTAGCAGGATGACGGCGTTTGCCTTATTTTCCAATCTCGTTCACCCGCAGGTTGCGGAACGCGACGGGGCCATGGTCGCCCTGGAGCATGATCGGGCCGGTCGAGGCTTCCTTGTTCGAGATCTCGCTGCCGGTGGGTTTGGGGGTGTCCACGTCCTTCTGGATCTCCTGGCCGTTGAGCTTGACGCTGACGAACTTCGCGTCGGCGGTCTTCTTGCCGTTGTCGAAGCGCGGGGCCTGGAAGACGATGTCGAGTGTCTGCCACTCGCCCGCGGGCTTGGGCTGGTAGTTGGCGGCGTCGGGGGCGTGGGTGGCGTAGATGCCGCCCAGGTCCGCGGGCGTGGGGTTCTTCTTGTTGTAGGAATCGAAGACCTGCACCTCGTAGCGGCCCATGAGGTAGACGCCGGAGTTGGAGCCCTTGGGGACCATGAGCTCGACGTGGACCTCGCAGTCGCCGAATTCCTTTTCGGTGATCGCGTCGGAGCCGTGCTGTTTTTCCTTCAGATCGTTAACCAGGATCGGCGCATCGCCGGGCTGGCCGGAGACCTCGAGCTGCTTGGCGTTGGCCGGGTCGATCTTCACGCCACTTCCGATCTTCCAGTGGCTGGCCGGCTCGTTGCGCAGCTTCCAGCCAGTGAAGTCCTTGCCGATCAGATTGGGCGCGCCTACCGCGACCTCGTCGGCGGCGAAGGAGGAGAGAGCGAACGTGGACGCGATAATAAGCGGCAGCCAGACGCGGTTGAACATGATGAGCTCCATGGAGGGTGATGAGTGAAGACATGAAACATGAAACATGAAGATCACGGCGACTCACGATCGGCCTGCTCTTCAAGTTTCATGTCTTCATGTTTCACGTTTCGTCTCACTTGTCAGACTGGCCCGGAAGTCTATCGTATCCCCCCACGATTCGGGAAGGCGCGCGCACGATGCCGACGACGCAAACCGGGATTTCGACGGGGGTGGCGCTGGCGGTATCGACCGCGGTGCTCTGGGCGATCTCGCCGCTGTTCATCGCCAGCGTGGGGAGGCGGATTGGCTCGTTTGCGACCAACGTGCTGCGCGCGACGATCGCGGCGGTCATCCTGGTCGCGGTGGTGCTGCCGGGGTGGATGGTGATCGCGCCGGGACGGGTGATCTGGCCTGGCTGGGCGGCGGTGGAGTGGATCGTGGCGTCGGGGGTGCTGGGGATGGTGGTGGGGGATGCGTTCTTCTACGAGGCGCTGGTGCTGCTGGGGCCTCGGCGGGCGGTGAAGGTGAACACGCTGGCGCCGGTGGTCGCGCTGGCGGCGGGGTGGGTGTGGCAGGGCGAGACGCTATCTTTGCGCGCATTGGCGGGGGCGGCGATGGTGATCGCGGCGGTCATGTACGCAACGTTCGCCAACACGTCACCCGGCGGCGCGGCCACGCGCGAGCCGGGAGGGATGTCGGCGGGCGGCCTGGCGTGCGGGATCGCATCGGCGGTCTGCATCGCCCTCGGATCGGTGCTGGGACGGGAGGCGTACAAGGCCGCGCCGGACGGGCGATTGGACCCGATGCTGGCGACGACGCTGCGGGTGGGGTCGGCGGCGGTGCTGCTGTGGGTCTGGCCGGTCGTGCGCGGGCGGGCGGGGGAGTTCTTCGGGCACCTGGTGCGGCCGGGCGTGCGCGGGAGATTGTTTGCGGGGACGGCGATGGGGGCCCTGGGCGGGATGATGTGTTACGTCAGCGCGCTCAAGTACGCGCCGGCGGGACTGGTGAGCACGATCGTCGCAACGAGCCCACTGGTGATCATCCCGCTGGTGGCGGTGCGGTACCGGGTGAGGGTGGGAGTCGGGATCGTGATCGCGGCGATTGTTGCGGTGGTGGGGGTGGGGTTGATTTCGTGGAAGTAGGGCTGGGCGGGGAGCGAAGACGAGGGCCCAAGGGAGCGATGGTCCGCCAACTCAGGCCGGGCGTCGCTTGCCCCTCCGAGTCGGCACGGCACGAATCAAGCTTACGTGCGTCATGCGGGCCAGTTGCTTCTCGGTGGTCCCGGCGGCCGTGGCAAGAGCTGGCAGCGATATTGACGGGTCGGTCAGCAGCGCGCGTACGGCGGCGACTTGCTTACGATCGCGAGGGGCTTTGTCGAGCACTCGTGTTTCAAAGAGCCCTCGTAGCAGGAACGCCCCCACCAACCAGCCGACCCACTCTTCCTCCATCAGTAGTGACGCCCCCTGCGCGGATGCGACGGTGCTCACGTAGGCGACCAGGTGTCGCAATACCTCCGCGTCCGGTTCGCGAAAGAGGTTCCTGCCGATCAGGCTGCCCAGGTAATAGCGAACCATCATCCGGTCACCGATCATCGCACAGTCGAAGTCGAGGCGCTCGTGCCGTTCTTGCGAGTGCGGCTGATCGAACAGGTCGGCTAGGAACAGAATGTGTTCCACGCCCGACCATTTTGCAGAACGACCTCCTGACGGCAACCACGTGACGCCTGCGCCGCCGCGAGCGCATCGCCCGACCGCCGCTCGCTTAGGCCTCCATCCGGCTGAGCGAAGTTGGAATTCCGGCCCATTGAGGTTCCCACTCCAAACCCCGGCCTGCACCGTCCCGGTTCCTCGCGGCCGCCCACCCTCGCCTTGCGGAAGCATCAAGGTCCAAGCATCAAATCTCAAACGAGCCTCAAACTCAAAATACGAAATGGCCAAACGGCCCGCGTGCGACCGGTATCGTTTGGGTCATTGACTCATTGGTCATTTGAATTCGTTTGAATTTTGGAACTTGGACCTTGGTGCTTCCCGCCCCTCCTCGCTCATCGGTCGCGCGGGATGGATCGGTCGAACTGCTCCATCCGGCGGCGGAGATCCTTGACGACGTCGGCGTGATCGGCGGAGAGGTCATGGGACTCGCCGGGGTCGGTTTTCAGGTCAAAGAGCATGGGGGGGTCGTTGCCTTTATCGGGAAGTTTGAGCTTCCAGTCGCCCTGGCGGCAGGCCTGGAGGTGGTCCTGGAAGTAGAAGAAAAAGGTGTCGCCGTCGCGGGGTTTGTTGTCGAAGAGAAGGGACGAGAGATCCTTGCCGTCCACCGCGCGTCCGGTTGAAAGTTTCGCACCGGCTATTGAGAGGAACGTGGGGAAGCAATCGAGCAGGATGGCCGGGCGGTGCTCGACGCGCGGCTTGATCCTGCCGGGCATCCAGGCGATGGCGGGGACGCGGACGCCGCCCTCGAAGGTGGAGAATTTCCCGGCGCGCAGCGGGCCGGTGCTGCCGCCGTCCTTGCCCTTGTCGATGCTCGGGCCGTTGTCGCTGGAGAAGAAGATGAGGGTGTCGTCGGCGACGCCGGCGTCCTTGAGCGCCGCGAGCATCTGGCCGACGGAGTCGTCGATCTCTTCGACCGTGTCGCCGTACGCCCCCCCTGCCGACTTGCCCTTGAACGCGGGCGCCGTCGCCAGCGGCGTGTGGGGCGAGGTGTGGGCGAGCATCAGGAAAAAGGGGTGATGGGCGGCGGCTTGTTGCTTAACGAAGGCAGTGGCGGCGTGGGTGTAGCAGCTGGTGAGGGTTGCCAGGTCGGCTTCGGGGTCGATGATGCGGTTGTCCTGATAGAGCGCGCGCGGTTCGGTGTCGTGGCCCCGCAACAGGCCGAAGAAATGGTCGAAGCCGTGGCGCAGCGGATGGTAGCGGGGCTGGTCGCCCAAGTGCCATTTGCCGGCGAGCATCGTGCTGTAGCCGGCGGTCTTCAGGACTTGCGGGAGGAGGATTTCGGAATCGGGGATGCCGGCGCCAGCGTTGGTCATGAGGGTGTAGGTCAGGCCGAACCGCACCGGGTACCGGCCGGTCAGCAGCCCGGCGCGGCTGGGCGTACACTGAGCGCCGGCGCAATAAAAGTCAGTGAGGCGGACGCCTTCAGCGGCAAGTCGGTCGAGGTTGGGGGTTTTGATCTTCGGGTTGCCGTAACAGGCCAGGTCGCCATAGCCCAGGTCGTCGCAGAGGATGAGGATGAGGTTGGGTCTCTCGGCGGCGGCGGCGCGCGCCGGCGGAGTGAGGAGACAGAGCACGATGATGAGACAGGCGAGGCGGGTCATGCGGCCGACGATTGTCGTTCGGAAAGAAAGATTTACCACAGAGCACACGGAGGACACAGAGGGGAAGAGGAGCGTGGCCACCCATCGCCACCGGTGTTCACCGATGGATTTTCTTATCGGTGGTCATCGGTGTTCATCGGTGGCGAAATACTTTGCGCCGTTGTTTTCCGCCACTGTCGCACGTGCCAGCGCACGAAGGCGAGGCCCGTGGCGGCGATCAGGGCGTTGGAGAAAACCCACACGATCTTGTCGCGCGGGGTCACGACCGGCCTGGTGAACGTACTCAGGCCTTGGGCGAGTGACGGCCAGGCGAAGGATGCGACGCCGATCGCGACGAAGAAGGTGCCGAGGATCGCGAAGCTCCACATGTTCAGGCAGATGAGTTCCCAGAGGACCGGCAGCCGCCACCAGGAGCGCTTGTGTTGCGGCGGCGCGTAATCCAAGGTCGGAGGGCGGTCGGTCATCTTCGAGGAGTTTACCAACGCTGACGGTCAGACCTCGGGGTTGCGCGGGAATTTCACGTAGGGGAGGCGTATATCGTCCAGACCGGCCAGGATGCGGTTAAGGGAGAAGGTGCGCTGTTTTCGAGAAAGGGCGTAGTTGTCGAAGAGGAATTCGAGCCGGGTGGCGAGGAAGTTGACGGTTTCGCCTTCGGGCAGGAAGTCGCTGCGAATCGATTTGTCCGGGGGGGCGTAGCGTTTGCCGCCGGCGAAGGCGATCAGGTCGTCCTGGTCCACGCCGTCGCCGCTGACGCCGATGGCGCCGACGAAGCGGCCCTTCTTATAGAGCGGGATGCCGCCGGGGAAGATCGTGATGCCGTCGGGGAGCGGGTTCTTGTTGCCGCCCAGCGTCGTGGCCGCGAGGTTGGCGGGGTCGAGGCTGAGCTGGTTTTGCAGGTGGAAGAGCGGCCCCGGGCCGGTGCTGGCGATGCCGGGGGGGAAGAAGGGCTGGGCGAGGAAGCCGACCGCACGGGTGGAGACGGCGTGGTTGTCGTCGGAGAAGAAGGCGGCGGTGCGGGCCTTCTGGACGGCGACGTCGTAGGAGAAGTTGGTCCCATCGTCCATGCGGAACGCGCCGAGGATGTCGCCGTCGCGATCGACGACGGCCACGTGGACGCGCGCCGCCAGGCCCACGGGCAGGCGGATGCCGCCGCGGGTGACGGTGGCCTGGCGGACGGCGTCCTCGATGACGGTTTCGACATCGGCGACGGTCAGGCGCGTGGAGTCCTTTCTCGTGTCGTTGCTGGTGATGATGCCGAAGTCGGTGGCGGCGGGATTGGTGTTCTTGAGCTCGCCGCCGACGCCGGCGAAGGTGGCGCGGGGGAACGGCGGCGGGACGCTGTCGGCGGGTGCGGTCAGGGTGGTGCCGTCGCCGGCGGACTCGATCTGGGCGAGCGTGCGCGAGGGATTTGCAGTCGCGGCGGTGTCGAGCGTGAACGGAAGCGACAAGCCGTCGATGAAAATGCGCGGGGCGCGGATTTTTTCGTTGGGCAGGAAGCCCGTTGCGCCGGCGAGGGCGATCGATTCGTCGAGATCGTGTTCCTCCTTGCCGGCGAAGAACCGTTTCTTCGGATTATCGGGGTCGTTGAGGGTGGCGATGAGGTCTTGTCGGGCGGCGACGTCGCGGCCGTCGCCGGCGACGCCGATCCCGCCGACGGGGATGCCGTTCTTGAAGAGCGGGATGCCGCCGGGGTCGCCGGAGATGTTGAGGGGGATCGCGCCCGGGCCGGTGGCCTGGTCACGTGTAGCAGCCAGGCCCACGTCGGATCCGGGAAGGGTGGAGAACTCGACGCCATAGAGGGGGCCACCCGGGGTGTTCTTGATGTCGGGAGGGAAGTT
>DATBFY010000095.1:0-6864 GCA_036558265.1 Tepidisphaeraceae bacterium
GAGATCGTCGGCTGGACGTGGGAGCACAACCGGACGCTGGCGGTGATCCTGCTGCTGGCGGCGCTGGTGACGGCGTATTACACGTTCCGCCTGTACTTCCGGGTATTCGAAGGGCCGGAGGTGATCCCGCCCGAGCCGTCGGGGGCGGACGATGCTCACGGCGCCGGGGCGGCGAGCGCGGCGGCGGTGCAGACGGGAGATACGGCCGAATCGGGCGTGGACGAGCACCTTCAGACGGTGGCGCACCAGGCGGCGACAACGGATCACGGGCACGGCGGCGAGCACGCGCATCATGACCACGAGCCGATGATCATGATCGCGCCGCTGATCCTGCTGGCGATCGGCGCGCTGGTCGCCGGTTACCTCAACTGGCCGGGCGAGGGGCTGGCGAAGTTCCTGGGTCACAGCCCGTCGCTGGCGGCGACGTACGAGATGGCGGGCAAGCGGTACCCGAACGGCGTCGGGAACTCCAAAGAGGTCAACCCGCTGCCGCTGGGGCAGGTCGAGGTGGCGGAAAACCGCGACCACGACGTCATCGAACACGAGCACTCGACGCACCTGATGCTGATGGTGATCAGCGGGCTGATCGCGCTGGGCGGGATCGGGCTGGCGTACCAGTTCCACTTGAAGGATCGGGCGGCAGGGGACGCGCTGCCGTACCGCTTCCCGGGGATCGCGACGGTGCTGGAGAACAAGTACTGGGTGGACGAGTTCTACCAGGCGGCGTTCGTGGAGCCGCTGAGACGGTTGGGCGTATTTTTCTACGCGTTCGACCGGATCGTGATCGACGGCCTGGTGTGGGTGGTGAGCTTCGTGCCGCAGCTTTCGGGGTTCGCGCTGAAACTGACGACGCAGCGCGGGTACCTGCAGGGCTACGCGGGGGCGATGGCGTTCGGGATCGTGATTATCTTGTTGATCGTGTTCTGGTGATTCGCGGTATGGATCCGGGGCGGCGCTTCGGGCGCTGATGCTTGCGGCGCTCTGCCCCGGCTTGCGGATGGAATGATCGACGTGTCTTACGACGTGCGGAAGACCCTCACCCCGACCCTCTCCCGGAGTACCGGGAGAGGGGGAAGACGCTTTTAGACATGCACCCGACCTCGCTGGTTTCGCTGCTGCTGCCGGAAGTGATCCTGACGGTGGTGGCGTCGTCGTTGTTTTTGCTGGGGCTCTCGACGCGCGCGGGGGCGCGAAAGGCGACGCCGGTGATCGCGCTGGTGGCGCTGGGGCTGGTGTTCGCGATCCAACTCGGTCGGATCGGCGGGGGGCAGGTGGGGTACGA
Organism: Tepidisphaeraceae bacterium; assembly: GCA_036558265.1. Taxonomy (GTDB): domain Bacteria; phylum Planctomycetota; class Phycisphaerae; order Tepidisphaerales; family Tepidisphaeraceae; genus RYN-433. The sequence goes on from DATBFY010000095.1 coordinate 1,283, forward strand.
CACGTACGGCGGGGTGGCGCGGGACGGTGCCAAGTATGGCACGGTTCGCGTCGCGGAGTTCACACAATACGTGAAGCTGATCACCGCGGGGGTCGGGATGCTGCTGGTGTTGCTGGCGTGGCCGACCAATCGGGAGGCGACGGGGAACGGCTCGTTGAACTTCGGGGCGGACGCGGGGGAATTCTTCGCGCTGATGCTGCTGTCGATCACCGGGGTGTTCCTGGTGGCGGGGGCGAACGACATCATGCTGCTGTTTTTGGGGATCGAGCTGGCGAGCATCCCGACGTACATCATGGTGAGCCTGTCGCGGCCGTCGCCGGTGGCGCAGGAGGCGGGGGTGAAGTACTTCTTCCTGGGGGCGTTCGCGGCGGCGATCATGCTGCTGGGGTTCTCGTACCTGTACGGGACGACGGGATCGACCAACCTGTACGAGATCATGCACAAGCTGCACCCGCGGCCGGGCGGGGGCGAGGCGGTGGCCGGGGCCGGGGCCGTCACGCTGACGGCGTGGCAGAGCCTGGCGGTGCTGATGCTGGTGGCGGGGTTCGCGTTCAAGATGGCGGTGGTGCCGCTGCACTTTTACGCAGGTGACGTTTACCAGGGCGCCGCGACGCCGGTGACGGCGTTCCTGTCGTTCGTGCCCAAGACCACGGGCTTTATCGCGCTGATCAAGCTCCTGTTCGCGCTGGGCGGACCGAACTGGCTGCTGTCGGATCCGATCGTGCGGCCCAACGGCACGGGGCTGTTATGGGTGCTGGCGGTGCTGACGATGACGTTCGGGAACGTGCTGGGACTGCTGCAATACAACATCAAGCGGGTGATGGCGTACAGCTCGATCGCGCACAGCGGGTACATGCTGGTGGCGTTGTCGGCGGTGGCGGCGAGCCGGTACACGTCGGGGGGCGGGGCGCTGGCGTCGACGGGCGTGCAGGCGGTGCTGTTCTACCTGGCGGCGTACGGGATCATGAACGTGGGGGTGTTCGCCGTGCTGCAACTGCTGCCCGCCAAGGACGGGCGCGGGTCGGCCGAGACGTTCGAGGACCTGGCGGGCACGGGGCGGCGGCACGTGGCGCTGGGACTGGCGATGGCAGTCTGCTGCTTCAGCCTGACGGGGATCCCGCTGACCGTCGGGTTCATGGGGAAGCTGATGATCGTGAAGCCGGCGCTGGCGGCGGCGTCGGCGGCGGGCGCGGACGGCGGGGCGTCGCCGATCCACGGCGCCATGGCGTGGCTGGCGGCGATCACGATGGTGAACGCGGCGATCTCGGCGGCTTATTACCTGCGGATCGTGGCGACGATGTTCCTGCGCGGGGACGAGCACATCCACCCGCACACGCCGCACCTTCCTGCGGCGGGCACGTTGCCGCCGCCGGTGATCTTCGTGCACGGCGCGCTGCCGATCTCGGCGGCGGTGATCCTGAGCGTGGGGGGGACGCTGATGTTCGGCGCGGTTCCCGGTGCGACGGATCTGCTGGGTTCGCAGGTGGTGAAGGCGTCGCGGATCGATGGGGGGTCGTCGGGGGGCGGGACGATGGTCGAGCGCGGTGCGCCATCGCGCGAGGCGTCATCTGCGGCGGCGGGGACGTCGAAGTCCGCGGTCGCGGCGGGGCGGTGACCGCTAAGCCGCAAGCGGACGGTGGGGCGGACTCCTACGCTTTCCATTTGATCCGCGCGCCGCTGGGCGAACGAAGACCACGGGCAACAAGTTTGCCCATGCCACCCGACGCTGGGGCGGACTCATCCATTCTTAATCATTCGTTCGTTCAGCGATAATGCGGTCCGATAACCTTTGCATTCGTGGGAGCGTGGAGACGTCACCTGTCCTGACCCGCTCGGTCTCTCGGCCGGCGGGCGGCGTGAGCGCCCATCTTCTCTCGGATCTCCGGCTCCCCATGTCGTGACCGTCGGCCGCGGGCCGGCGGCAATCGCCCGGAAGGGTAACATCGAATGGTCGGGCGCGTGTGCGCGGCGCAACCGCGCGCGTGTGCTCGCGGAAGGAGAGTCCCCGTGATCCGTCATCGAATGCATCATGCGCTGGTGGCGCTGTCGGTCGCAGTCGCGGCTTCCACGGCGGCGTTTGCCGGCGATACCCCCGTCGCGCCGGACCATCCCGCTGCGCCACCGCAACAGCAGCAGCAGCAGTCGCAAGGTGCGCCCGCCACCCCCGAGCAGATGCAGCGCGAGCTGGATCAGCTCCGGGCGGAGGTGCGTCAGTTGCAGGCGGATCGGGCGTACTCGTCGAAGGAGGCCGCCGACGCCGTCGCCAGCGTGATCGCCGACGCCGACCGGCGGAGCCAGCTCCTGTTATCGGAGGAAGGTTCGCCATACCTGGGCGGGTGGAAGAGCGGCAAGTTCACGATCCAGAGCGCCGACGGGAACTACGTGCTGCACCCCTGGTTCCAGTTCCAGCCGCGCTACGTGTACAACTTCCGCGACAACGCGAAGAACGGCGGGGATTCGGATCAGCAGAGCGGATTCGAGATCAGGCGGATGAAGTTCGGGGTGGACGGCAACGTGTTCAGCCCGGACGTGACGTACCTGTTCAACTGGGCGACCAACCGCAAGACCGGGGCGCTGGAGCTGGAGGAGGCGTGGCTGCGATGGCGGTTCGCCGACCAGTGGGCCGTGCGCTTCGGGCAGATCAAGGACCCGCTGGCGCACGAGCAGCTCATGAGCTCGAAGATGCTGCTGGCGGCGGACCGCTCGCTCTTGAACGAGGCGTTCGTCGGGGGGGATGATTTCGTGCAGGGGATCACGCTGGCGTGGGGCGGGGAGAAGGACGCGCTGCAGGCGGAGGTCGGCTTCACCGACGGCTCGCAGAGCGCCAACACCAACTTCCAGGACGACACCAACGACAACGCGACGGCGCAGAACCGCGCGGACTTCGGCGTGGCCGGGCGCGTGCAGTACAAGCTGATGGGGGACTGGAAGGACTACCAGGATTTCACGGCGCTCAACACCAAGTCGGACCTGCTGGTCGTGGGCGGGGGCGGCGACTGGACGCAGACCAGTGACCTGAACGTCTACCTGCACACGGTGGACGCGCAGTACGAGAGCCCGTCGGGGCTGGGCCTTTACGCGGCGTTCGTCGGGCGCTACACCGACACCGCCACGTCCGGCACCCGTTACGACTGGGGCGCCCTGGGGCAGATCAGCTACCTGATCAACCCGTCGCTGGAGATCTTCGGCCGCTACGACTACATCTTCTTCGACGCCGGTTCGGTGTCGGCGTCGTCGGACGACCGGACGGTACACGAGATCACGGCGGGGCTGAACTATTACTTCCGCGCCCACGCGGCCAAGCTCACGTTCGACGTGACGTACCTGCCCAACGGCACGCCGGTCAGCGCCGACAGCATCGGTGTGCTGTCGGATCCGGGCAACACCGAGATCGTGGTGCGCGGGCAGTTCCAGTTGCTGCTCTAAGCGAACGCCCGCCCGCGCGCGATAAGGGCGACGAGCCCCGGGGCGCGCGCGCGCGCGCTTTAAGGAACCTCCATCAACCCGGCACGCCGTGCGGTGCAACACCCGCGCGGCGTGTTATTTTTGCGCTAAGAATGCGGGGCGGTGACTTGTGGCGTTCCGTATTTCAGGCCGTAAACCGTCAATTCTGCGGCAAATAGCCCCGTGCGACAGGCGGGCGCGATAATCGCCGGAAAAACTGCACAAATGTTCGCACGGCGGTCGAAATAGAAGTTCGTCAGCGCCCCTGGACGGGTCCCGCTGACGAGCGTTGCTCGACTCACGCAAAGGCAGGACGCCCCTTCGAGATCCGCGTGCCAGGAATGTGTTGTCCGGTTCACTCCCCCCTCCCCCCGGGTGAGCCGGTGCGCGGGTCCGATCGAGCAAACCCGTTGTAGACGTGCAATCGAGCGGTTCGGCGCGTCGCCGGATCGCGGACCGGAGCCTTCGGCCACGTGTGCCGCAAGGCGCGACGTGGCGGGCCGCGCGCGGATTCGAACGAGCGCACCCGACAACGTGGACGGCCTGCGCGCGCTTCCCCGGAACGTGGGAGGCCCGCGCCAGGCATGTCCGTGCGAGACAAGCGCGGTGGTGCGAGTTGGTCGCTCGCGTCGCCGCCGGGCAAACCCTCAGGACGACCTCGCGGCGCGCGCGCACGCCGATCACGCGTGCATTCGCGCCCCCGTCGTCCGGGAAAGGAGACTCATCATGACCAAGCGTCGGACGATTTCCGCGCTCGTGGCGGCGGCCCTCGTGGGGCTGGGCGCCACCGCGGCCAGCCGGGCGGCAGATCAACCCGCCGGCGGTGCCACCAATCAGCAGGACATGCAGAAGCAGCTCGAAGCGCTGCAGCAGCAGGTGAAGGACCTCCAGGCGCAGCGGGCCGCGTCGGGGCCGGCGTTCAGCGCCAAGGACGTCGATGCCACCGTCGACAGCGTCCTCCGCGACGCCGACCGCCGCAGCCAGATGCTCGCCGAGACGGGCGGGTTCTACGGCGGGTGGATGGACGACCGCTTCAGCATCCGCAGCGCCGACGGGAACTACGTGTTCAGCCCGTGGATCCAGATGCAGTTCCGCAGCGTCACGACGTACAACGACAACGCGACCGCCAGCGGCGACGCGAACACCGACAACGGCTTCGAGATGCGCCGCATCAAGCTCGGGTTTGACGGCAATGCGTTCTCGAAGGACTTCACGTACAGCTTCGTCTGGGCGACCGACCGCAAGACCGGCAACCTGGTGAACGAAGAGGCGTACGGGCAGTACAAGTTCGCCGACAACTTCGCCGTCAAGTTCGGGCAGTACAAGGAGTACATCTACCACGAGCAGACGATCAGCTCGAAGCGGCAGATGGCGGCGGATCGCTCGCTGCTCAACGAGGTGCTCAACGGCGGCGAGAGCTACACCCAGGGCGTGGACCTGCTCTGGGACAGCAACGGCCCGTTCCGCGCCGACATCGCCTTCACTGACGGCTACGCCAGCCGCAACACCAACTTCCAGGATCCGCCGACCAACGGGTTCGACTTCGGCGTCCACGGTCGCGCCGAGTGGATGGTCTTCGGCAAGGACTTCAAGGGCTATGGCCAGTTCACCTCCCTGGGCAACAAGAGCGGTGACTTCCTCGTCCTGGGCGCCGGCGGCGACTGGTCGCAGAACGGCGACATCAACGTCTACCACCACAACGTGGATGCCCAGTGGAACATGGGCCCGATCGGCCTCTACGCCGCCTACGTCGGCCTCTATACCGACCCGGGCAGCGGCGGCAGCAGCGCGTGGGACTGGGGCTTCCTCGTCCAGGCAAGCTACCTGATCAACAACCAGTGGGAACTCTTCGGCCGCTATGACTACATGCACCTCGACGGCACCGACAGTGCCATCGCGCATGGCACCGAGGACACCTTCCACGAGATCACGGTCGGCCTGAACTACTACCTGCACGGCCACAGCGCGAAGATCACGATCGACGCGGGATGGCTGCCCAACGGCTCGCCCAACAACCAGGACGGCATCGGCGTCCTGGCGAACGACGGCGAGAACGAGTACTACCTCCGCGGGCAGTTCCAGTTGTTGCTTTAACAGGCCCGTTTAACTCTCTCACGAGGCGCGGGTCGGGACCGATC
>DATBFY010000096.1:0-21653 GCA_036558265.1 Tepidisphaeraceae bacterium
CACCAGGATGCGGGCCGCGATCGCCACCGCGCTGCAGCGGTCGAAGCAGAACGTCCCCCACTTCTACGAGACGATCGACATCGACGTTGAGGAGATCTCCAAGCTCCGCGAGCGGCTGAACCAGCGCCTCGAAAAGGAGAAGATCCGCCTGTCCATCGGCGATTTCGTCACGCAGGCGGTGGCGGCAGCGCTGCGGCGGCACCCGATCCTCAACGCCACCTTCGACGCCCAGAAGAACGAGATCACCCGCTACGGCGACGTGAACCTGGGGATCGCCGTCGCGCTGCCCGAAGGCCTGATCGTCCCCGTCCTTCGCGGCGTGGACCGCATGGGCCTCAAGGAGATCCGCCAGCGCAGCGTCGACATCGTCGAGCGCGCCCGCGCCCAGCGCCTCAAGGGTGAGGAGATGCGCGGCGCGACCTTCACCGTGACCAACCTGGGTGCTTATGGCGTGCGCGAATTCTTGGCCATCGTGAACCCGCCTGAGGTCGGCATCCTGGCGGTCGGCGCCGCCGAGAAACGCCCGGTCGTGCGAGGCGACCAGGTCGTCCCCCGCACGGTCATGACCGTTACGCTCAGCGCCGATCACCGCGTCGTGGACGGCGCGACGGCGGCGGAGTTCCTGCGCACGCTGAAGGAACTGCTCGAAGAGCCGGCGATGCAGTTGGTGTGAGCCGAGCCGGCGCGCTATGACCGTCCGATCCCGCGCTCGGTGGAAACGGTACCGCTTTCGAGGTAGGCGGTTACGGCGCGGCGCAGTCGCTTCTGCGTGACCTCCGGCTCCTCCCGGGCATCAAGCGTGACGAAGTTGTTGTACTCGTCGGCCATGCGGTCGAACTGCTCGATCAACGCCCCCTGGTACGACACGAACGAGTCGTACAGGTCGTCGCCGTAGTTCATGTCCATCCCCGATTCCCAGTAGTTCATCCGCCCGGTCGCCAGCACGCGCGGGATCAGCTCCTTGACGCTCAGTTGCAGGTAGCAGACCAGGTCCGGGACGACCGCGAAACCGTAGAGGTCGCGAAGCCACTCCGGGTCCGCCCCGCGGACGATCCCGCGCGCAATCGCCGTGTAGATGTAGCGGTCGCCCAGGACGATGAACCCGCTCTTGAGCGCGGGGATGATCTGGTATTCCATGCGGTCCGCCAGGTCCGTCGCGTACATTAGCGCATACGTCAGGCGGTTAAGGCTGTGACCCTGCTTGGCGTCGGTGATCGCCTGCCCGACCAGCTTGGAGCGCGTCCACCCGGTCTCGATGACGCCGTAACCCTGGAGCTCGAGCCACTCCTTGAGCATGGCGGCCTGGGTCGAGCGGCCGGTGCCGTCGGTTCCCTCGATGACCAGGAGTTTGCCCGAGCAGGAGTCGGCCGGCAGGTACGGCATGTGGTGGCGATAGTATCGGAAGCGGTTCACAGCATGTCCTCCTGTGCCTCGTCGCCGGCGTCTGGCGTGCCGCCACCACCGCCTCGCGGCACCAGCGGCGGCGGCTCGTCACCGAAGTCCTGCTCGACGGCGATTTCGGGTTGCAGGTAACCGGGATGGAACGGCGTGGTTTCGTCCGGGTGGTAATCCACCAGCGCCTGGTCCATAAGCTTTCGCACCAGTTGCTGCTGGTCGCCGATGCTGTGCGTCGCGTCGATCTCCACGAGCCCATATTCGTGGCGGATCTTCTCGTACTCGGTCAGGATTCGGCTCTGGAAGATCTTGAAGCTCGACTCCTTGTCCGGCGCGAGCTTCAGGTCCATCCCGGCCTCGTAATCCTTGAGCTGGGCGCGCCCGGAGAGGATGCGCGAGCACGACACGTCGATCGGCACGTTGAAGTAAAGCGCCAGGTCCGGCCGCGGCGCGAAGTTGTACACGCGCCTCACCCACGTCGGGTCGCACCCCCGCACCACGTCCCGCGCGAACGCCGTGTAGACGTAGCGGTCCGCCAGCACGATCATGCCCGCCTTGAGCGGCGGGAGGATGTTGTTGATCAGCCGGTGCGCAAAGTCGGTCGCGTGCAGCAGCGAGAAGGTCATTGGCGTCAGCGTCATCTTCTTCTTCCCCTTCTTCGTGACGGCTTTCACCAGGTCGGCGCTGTTCCACTCGGTGAAGAAAACGGGGTACCCGCGGCTTTCAAGGTAGCGCATCGCGAGCTGGAGCTGGGTGGACTTTCCCGAGCCGTCGATGCCTTCGACGATGATCAGCTTGCCCGAAAACGGATGTGGGGTGCCCAGGGAATCCATAAGTTGAATCCTATGCCCTGCCCGGCTTGAAAGTGACGGATCGGTCGAACAGTTGCTCGAAAAAGTCGCGCTTGCGTTTGGCCGCCCAGATCTCCAGGGCCGGATCGCCGCGGATCTCGAGATAGACGTTCACGGCGCCCCCCATCGCACGGGTGCGAACCGATGAGACGACGCCGTTGTGACTTCGGTCCAGCCCGTCGGCGATCCGCAGCAGCGCCGCGCCGACGCGGACGATCCGCTTGGCCTTGGCCGGCAGGGCGTCAAATTCCTTGTGGGACGCGTCGGGCGCGGACTTGCGGTGGTAGCGCGCCACGTTGGCGATGACCGCCACCTCATCCTCGTCGAAGCCCTTGAGGTCGCCGTGAAGGATCAGGTACATGCTGTGCTGGTGGTGCTTTTTGCCGGCGATGTGCCAGCCGATATCGTGCAGCATCGCCCCGTACTCGATCAGCTCGCGCTCGGCGTCGCCCAGGTGGTGCAGGTGCCGGAGCTGGTCGAAGAGTTGCAGGCACAGCGACGTGACGTGTTCGGCGTGGATCTGCTCCCAGTTGCACCGCCGCGCCAGGCCCAGCACGCTGCGGCGGCGCGGGTCGGGGATCTGGCGGCGAACCGCCAGGTCGGGCTGGTGACGCGCCAGGTACTCGACCAGGACCCCCTCGCGCAACGCCGAGCGGCACATCTCGATTCGCTTCAGGTGCAGGCGGCGCATCAGCTCGTTGGCGAGCAACGCGCCGGCGACGATCTGCCCGCGCCGCTGCTCGTCGAGGCCGTCGAGCTTCTCCCGATCCTTGGCGCGCGATTCGATCAGCTTGCCGACCAGGCGCGACAGCCGCTCGGCCTCGATCACCGCGTGCGGCGCTTGCCCGTTGCCGTCGCCGCCCGAGCCGCCGCTCGACATGGCCGCCAGGTTCTCCAGCGTGCCGCTGGTGCCCAGGGCGTGGACGGGCTTGTGCGCGAGGATGTGCTCGGCGATGGGCGACAGCTCCCGGTCGTAGTGCTTGAGCAGCGCCTCCAGCTCATCCACGTGGATCGGGTCGGACTTGACGAACTGGGCCGTCATCCGCGCCGCGCCGAGCTTGCGGCTCTCCAGCAAAAGGGCGCGGTGCTCATCGGCCACGATGAACTCGACCGACCCGCCGCCGATGTCGATGATCAGGTGCGGCCCGCCCTTGAGCTCGGTCGAATGGCGAACGCCCAGGTAGATCAGCCTCGCCTCGTCGCGCGCGCTGACGACTCGGATGTTGATGCCCAGCTCGCGCCGGGCGCGGAGGATGAAATCCCCGCCGTTGGTGGCCTCGCGGACGGCGCTGGTCGCCACGGCAACGATCTTCTCGCAGTGCCGGGTGTACGCCTCCTGCTGGAACCGGCGGAGCGCGAGGATCGCCTGGTCCATCGCTTCGCGCGAGAGGCGATGCGATGGGAAGCTCATCCGTCCCAGGCCCACCATTTCCTTGGCGCGCCAAACGGTCGAAACGGTCCCGTCGACACCGACTTGGGCGACGATCATGTGCAGGCTGTTCGATCCGACGTCGATCGCCGCCAGTCGCAGGTCCGGGCGCGGCGGCTCGACGGTCGCCGGACGCCGTCGGGTTGTGATCGCGGGCGTGGAGGGCATGGCTGACCTCGAACCTGTGTAAGAAGGCTCGGTTAAGCTTTGATGAAGTTTCGGCGGACGAACGTCTGTCCGTCAACCCGCCTGACCTGTCCGCGGAGCGTCAGGAGCGTCATCTCCTGGAGCACCTCCTGGGCCGAAAGCGATGCGCGATCGATGATCACGTCAATGTTCATCGGCTCGGAGCCCATGAGGGACAAGATGCGGGACTGGCGGTCCGTGAGGTGGATCGCAGGGGGTGCCGATTGGGGCGAGGGAATCGGCTCCTCATGAGGCATCGACTGAGCTTGGGCGAAAAGCGTCGGCTCGATCGCGCCCTGCGGCAGGGGGTCCAGACCGTCGAGCAGATCCTCAAGGTTGCGCGCGAGGGTCGCGCCGTCGCGGATCAATTTGTGCGGGCCGGCGGACAGCGGGTTATCCACCCTGCCCGGCAGCGCGAAAACCGGGCGGTTGTGATCGTCAGCGGCCTGCCGGGCGGTGATCAGGGCGCCGCTCTTCTCATCCGCCTCAATTACAAGCACGCCGCGCGACATGCCCGAGACGATCCGGTTCCGCCGCGGGAAGTTCTCCGCCAGCGGCGGCGTGCCCAGCGGGTACTCGCTGATCACGGCGCCGCGACGTGCGATCTGCTCGAATAACTCCTTGTTCTCGGGTGGGTAAACCGCGTCCAGCCCGCACCCCAGCACCGCGATCGTCCGGCCCTGCGCGTGCTGCATCGCGCCCCGATGCGCCGCCGAATCAACCCCCCGCGCCCCGCCCGACACGATCGTAAACCCCGCCCCTGCGAGCAGCGCGGCAAACCGCTCAGCCTGTTCGCGCCCGTAATATGAGCACCGGCGGCTGCCAACCAGGGCAAAGGCATTCAGGTCTCGCGGTTCGAGCTCGCCGCTGACGTAGAGCACAGCAGGCGGGTCAGGGATAGATCGGAGGAGCAAGGGGTAGACTTCGTCCTCGGGGCAAATGAGCGTAAGTCCCTGTCCCAACGCACGTTCCAACTCGGCCTCGGCCCCCGCGCGAGCCTTGCCCAGCGACGCATGGATCTTCTCCGCCTTCGCGTGCCCAACCCCTTCAACCGACCGCAGTTGCGCCAGCGACGCCCGGCAGACCGAATCCGCCGGGCCGAGCGCCTCGAGCATCCGTTTGAGCGTGATCGGCCCGACGGAGTCGGTCAGGGCGAGCTGGAGGTAGTGGAGGAGGGCCATGGGCGGCGCGGCTGAGCATCAGCCTTTCTTGGCCAGCCAGATTTGCAAGTCGTCGAGCGAGGCGAAGTCGAGCAGGACGTTGGCGAGCGCGGTCAGGCGGGTATCGCTCAACTGCGCGATTCGTCGGCGTGCTTGGGACGGTATCGTGCCGAACCGATTTCCAAGGAGCTGGATCACAAGCTCTATTCGCCCCTCGCGTCGCCCCTCGCGTCGCCCCTCGCGTCGCCCCTTCCTGTGCCATTGCGTGGTCAGTTGCATGACTTTCTCCCGTTGCTCAGGCTCGATCCGTTTTGCCTCGCGCTCGAACTCTCGTTGTTCACGACGGTCGAGCCGCAGGTATTGATCCACGAATCCGGAGATCAAATGCATTTTAGCGTCGTCGAGCCGCAATGTCGTGAGCAGCCGCAAGCACTGGAGCTTCACGCGCGGTCGATCCGCCGGAGCGACCTTCATTTTCGCCATCAGCGCCGTCGCGACCGGATTCGGCCGCCGCACGAAATCACGCCAGTTCAGGCGGTTCAGTTGTACCGTCGCGTACCTGAAATCGAGCACTCGCTGATCGGGAAACGATACGCGATAACGGTCCGGCTCGGGCCTGTGCGGCGCATCGTATGAAAAGATCGCGATCGGATAGATCGGCAGGTCGTGTTTCTCATGCAGGCGGGCAAAGTAGCGAAACATCCGCTTCGCAAAGTCGGCTTCTGACGATGCCTGGTGTTCGACGTGCACTAAGAAACACGCCCGCTCGCCCCGAAACCTCGTCTTGACCACCAGATCTGCCACGTGCCGCCGGCCCGACGTCACGTCCGTGAAGAATTCCTTGTCGAGGAACTCCAGCCGCGACCGGTCCAGGTACCGCGCGACCTTCGGAAGAACAGCTCGATGAACTCGACGAAGAAGTTCTGCAACAGCAGCTTGAAGAGCTTATCGTGTTCGATCATGAACGCGCCCCTTAACCTAACGAATCCACCGCCTCGCGAACCACGTCCTCCGACACGTCGTCCCGGATCACCATATGCCCGATCCGGTCCGGAAGTACGAACCGGATCCGCCCGCTCCGCACCTTCTTATCGAAGTGCATGGCCTCCAGCACGTCCTGCGTGGCAAGCGTCAATCCCGAAACGGGCAATTTCGCCCTGACGATGACGTTCAGGATCCTCGCCCGATCGTCCGCGCCGATCATGCCCAGCTTCATCGCCGCGATGCTCGCCGCCGCCATTCCGAGCGCCACGCACTCACCGTGCGAGTACGCGTAATGCGACACCGTCTCGATCGCGTGGCCGAACGTGTGCCCGAAGTTCAGATGCGCCCGCTCGCCGCGCTCGAACGGATCGGCTTCGACCACCCGCGCCTTGATCGCCACGTTATGCGCCACCAGGTCGCCAAGATAGGCGACGTCCAGCGCAAGGGCCCGATCGATGTTCTGCTCCAAATGCCCGAACCCGTCCGCATCGCGGATGATGTCGTGCTTGATGCACTCGGCCAGCCCCCCGCGCAGCTCGCGCTCGGGCAGCGTCCGCAGCACTTCGGGGTCGATCAGCACGGCGATCGGCTGATGGAACGCTCCGATCAGGTTCTTTCCAACTGCATGATTCACGCCTGTCTTCCCGCCGACCGATGCGTCCACCATCGCCAGGAGCGACGTCGGCACCTGCACGAACGGCACGCCCCGCAGCACCGTGGCCGCCACGAACCCCGTCATGTCCCCCACCACGCCTCCGCCCAGCGCCAGCACCGGCGTCGATCGCTCGATCCGCGCCCCTAGCAATGCATCGTAGACCGGCATCAGGTCCGCGATCGTCTTGTGATCCTCTCCCGCCGGGATCGATGCGACGATCGATTCAAAGCCCGCACGCGCCAACGAGTCCCTGACCGTCGGCAGATGCGCTCGCGCAAGGTTCGCATCGGTGACGATCGCGGCCTTGCTGGACTTGCTCAGCCTCCGCAGCACCTCGCCGGCACGCCCGAGCAGGCCCGGGGCCACAGTGATGTCGTACGGATCGAAATCGGGTATTCGGACGCTGACAATACGATCGGACATGGAGGGCATTGTAGCGGCCGGGACGGGCCCCCGCGCGGCCCGTGCGCTCGCCTGAGATTTAAAGCTTGCGGATCTCGGCCACGTCCGCCATCGCCGCGCCGTCCACGGTGATCGACCCCGACCGGAGCACGACCGTCCGCGCGCGGATCACCGACCCATCGGTCGTGCGCACCTCGTAGTTCGCTGCAGCCGGCGCCACCTCCGCCAGGTCGACACAGATCACGTCCCGCGCCACCTCGAAGCTTCGGCTCCCGAACAGCAGCGACCGCACGGTCGCCTTAAGCTGCGGCTCCCGCGGCCATTCGACCGGTTGCCGCGCGACCCGCTCCACGTCCCCCTCGATAAAGTCACCGCTCGACAGCAAGACGCCATGCCGATCGCCTGGCGCCGCCAAGTCCGGCGGCACCGGGCTGAAGACCAGGCGCGCCACGCGATCGACCGGTGTCGAAAGCTCCTTGCCACCGCGCTCGTAACGCACGCTCGAGTTGTCCATACTCAGGACTCGGCACGCGACCACGTTCCCGTCGCGGAGCACGATGCCTTCTCGAAGCGGGCCGCCGTCGGCAAACCAGGTCAACGCCGGCGTTCCCGCCACGACCCGAACCGAATCGATCCTTGCCGATCCCGTCCACGAATTGCCAGTTGTCCACGCGCAAACGCCGACCAGTATCCGCCCACCGATCGGCACCTTGCGCGTCTCCACGAGCTGCCAGAACTTCCCGTCGGCCGACTGGAATGCGCTGACCTCGTCTCCGCGCCGCGCCAGGCGCACCCATGCCGCCGCGTCCGGCACCGGATCGCCATCCTTGAACTCCGGCGCCACCCCGTACGGCCGGCGGGAAAGCCGAACCTGCCCGCTCGGATAGAGGCATGCGCCGGCCATTAGCGCATCGGGCGCCAGGGACTGGCGCATCATGACGCCCGCTACCACCGCGCCGTGCGCCATGTCCAGCTTCGACACGTGTGCGATGATCTGTCCGTCGCCGTCGAGCATTCGATGCGCAAAGTAAAGCGAATCCCTTCCGCCCCATGCCCCCCACCCGGATGCCGTCAGCATGAAGCGACCGTCGGCATCACATGCCGCTGAACCGGTCCGGTAGACGCTGCCGATGTCCTGGCTGACCCACCCCTGGGGCAACGCGCCGGAACCACTCGCCTGTTCAATCGGCGGTGTGGATGCCGGCTTGAGCACCAGGCGGGTGACCTGATCCCACGCGACGCGCGTCTGCGTGCTCCCGCGCACGTCGACCGCATTGTCCAGGATCGCGACGTCATCGGCTTCAATCGTCCTGCCGTCGCGCGTCTGCACGCGAGCGGCCCCCGCCAGCAGGGGGAGCAAGCCGATCCAGAAGATGATGCGTTGGGTCGCCAGTGGCATGGAAACTGCACTGGGCAGCCGTGGCCCGCCGACGTCGGAAGGACGTGGCGTCATCGCTTGGCCGCCTTGGATCGCGCGCGATCCTGCGCATCTTTCTGGGCCTTATCATACGACTCTCGAAACGACTTCTCGGCGTGGCGGATCTGGCCATCGACCTCGCGCGTGCGCCGGTCGCGATCGATCTCCTCGCGCCGCAGCGCGATCCGCTGGTCCTGAAGCTTCTCCAACTCCGCAAGTCGCCGAGTCAGCTCGTCCGACGTCACCTTCTTGTTCTGCCAGATCTGCTCGCGCTGGCGGGCCCAGTTGTAGCGCATCTCGGCGATCTCCCGTTCGGCGTCGGCCCGGTACGCGTCGTCCTTCAGCCGATTCAGTGCCGCCGCATCCCGCCCCGGGACGCAAGCCTCCGCCACCCGCCCCCACGCCTCCGCTGCCGCCTTGCGCGCCTCCGCGAACGCGTCCAGATCGCCGCGGGCGCCCGCGCCCAGCCAGCGCGATTCGTCTCGGTACCAGTGTTCGCTGGGCGCAGCCGTTCCCTGCCGCACGCGCCACTCGGCGATCCGCTCTCGCCACACCAATTTCACCTTTGCCGCAGAATCCGCCTCCTTTCGCAGGCGGTCAACCTCCGCCGCATCGGAATGGTCGTAGGCGGTGGCGATTTGGTCGTGTATTGCCGCCTCGGCTCCCGCCGCGTCCTTGTAATGCCCCAGGTCGTCCCGGAAGAACCCCTCGTAGCGTGCGTAGTCCCCCGCGAGCTGGGCCGGCTCGTCGCGGACGCGGGCGGCCAGGTCCCGTTCTTCCTGCGCCGCCGCCGCGTATCGCGCCCGGGTCGCCTCATCAACGACCGCCGGCGCGCCGCGGGCCGCGGTACCCCCTGCGATCGCCAATACCAGCAATGCCACTCGCAACATCCGACGTTCTCCACACCAACAGCGCGGGCGGCGCCTCGGCGGACGCCGCCCGGTCTAAACACTACCGTTCGCGGGTGGAGAAGTTGTCCGTCAGGCCGCAGAACTCACACGCTCATCCCGCTCTCCGCGTCCGCCGCCTGGTTGGTCTTCATCTGCTCCCACTCCTCGAGCGTAATCGTCGCCTCGCGGCTTTGCGTGCCCTTGTACTCGCCCACGATCCCCGCGGATGCCATCATCTCGATGAGCTTGGCCGCACGGCCGTAACCGATGTTCAACCGCCGCTGCAACAGCGACACCGACCCGCGCTTGGTCTCCAGCACGACCTTCACCGCGTCGTCGAACATGTCGTCGTTCTTCATGTCCTCGCTGTTGAACTTGGCCTTGATCTGGATCAGCTCCGGCTCGTACTGCGCCTCCGCCAGGCTCTTGACCAGCTTCACGCTGTGCTTGATCTCCTTGTCGTCGATGAACGTCCCCTGCGCCCGGATCGGCTTGGGCGTGGTCGGGTGCAGGAAGAGCATGTCGCCGTACCCCAGCAGCAGCTCCGCGCCGTTCTGGTCCAGCACGATCCGGCTGTCCATGCGTGTGTTCACGCGGAACGCGATCTTGCTGGGCAGGTTCGCCTTGATGAGCCCCGTCACCACGGTCGCCTGCGGGCGCTGCGTCGCCACGATCAGGTGGATTCCGACCGCCCGCGCCTTCTGCGCCAGCCGCACGATAAACGCCTCGCACTCCTTCCCGCCGTTCATCATCAGGTCCGCCAACTCGTCGATGATGATCACCCAGTACGGCAGGAACTTGGGGATCTTCGCCTCCTCCTCGGGCGAGCCCGGCTGGAACTTCTCGACCAGCTCCTCGCGCGTCAGCTTGTTGTAATCGCGGATGTTGCGGCACCCGGCCTCGGCGAGCAGCTCGTACCGCTCGTCCATCTTCTCGCACGCCCACTCCAGCACGCTGATCGCCTTGGCGCTGTCGTTGATCACGGGCGCGAGCAAGTGCGGGATGTCCTTGAACGGCGCCATCTCGACCACCTTCGGATCCACCAGGATCAGCTTCACCATGTCCGGCCGCTGCATGTACATGATCGACATGATGATCGTGTTGATGCAGACCGACTTGCCGCTGCCCGTCGTGCCGGCGATCAGGCAGTGCGGCATCGCCACCAGATCCTCAATAAGCGGATCGCCGCTGGCGTTCTTTCCCAGGTAAATCGGAATGATCTGCTTGCGCACGTTCTCGGGCGCGCACTGCATCAGCTCTTTGAGCCGCACCTTCTCCTTCTGCGCGTTGGGCACCTCGATGCCGACCGTGTTCTTGCCCGGCACCGGCGCCACGATGCGCACGCTCGTCGCCGCCAGGGCCCGCGCGATGTCGTTCTGCAACTGCGTGATCGACGCCACCTTGATCCCCGGCGCCAGCGTGATCTCGTAGAGCGTAATCACCGGGCCGGTCTCGATCTCCACCACGTGCGCGTCGATATTGAACTCCTGGAGTGACCGCTCCAGCACCGCCGCCTTCTCGCGAACGAACGCCTCCTGACTTTCGGCGTACCCCTGCTCGGCCTCCGCCAGATCGTTCCAGTGCGGCAACGTGTACTCCCCCAGCTCCCTGGGCGGTGGCGGTGGCGGCGGCACCGGCCGGGGCTTGATCTGCGTCGGCAGCCTCACCACGATGTCACTCTTCGGCTCGACCGGCGCCTCCACCTTCTCCGCCGCCGCCGCCGCCGCCGCCGGTGGGGTGCTCACTTCAGTGAGGACGGCATTCGATTCCCCTGGCGCGGCTTGACTCACCGGCATCGTCGCCACGCTCCGCGGCGGCGCAATCCCCGGCGTGTTCTTCACCGCATTCGCAGCACTATTGATGATCGGCGCTGGCTTCAGGACCTTCGACTCTTCCGGCGACGGGATCACCGCCGGCGCCGAAGGCCCCGGATCAGCCTCGTCCGCGTACGCCGCATCCTGCGCCGCCGGCGCGGGCTCGTCGTTGTGATACTCCAGGTGGATCTCTTCCAGGTCCGGCCGCTTCTTCGACTTGATCGCCGGCTTCTCCAGCCGCGGCACCGCCGGCGTATCGTCCTCATCATCGTCGAAGATCCCGACATCATCCGTCGTGATCCGCTCGACCGGGCCGCCGCTCGCCGCCTTTGCCGCCGCCTGCTGCGCCGCCGCCTCCTTCGTCACGAACTTCGGCAAGGCCGGCAGCCTGGGCACGGACACGATGTTCCAGTTGATCTGCCGGATGTTCTCGCGGATCCCCGGCGCGTGCTGCTTGACCGCCTGCACCGTCCGCCCGATCATTGCCGGCGCCCGCACCACCAGGTCGTCCGCGCACAGCAGCAATCCCACCAGAAACGTGCAGATCAGGATCAGGCTTGAGAGCACCGCGCTGCAATGCGCCCGCAGGAAGCTCGCCGCCCCGATCCCCAGGATCCCGCCGTTGCCTTCCGGCAGGCCCGAGGCTGACCCCGGCTTCACCAGGTGCGTCACCGCCGCGAACGCCACCGCCAGCAGCACCAGCCCGATCAGTCGCAACCACAAATCCGTGATCCGCCCGCCGTACATCTGCAGTGCCAGGCAAACGCCGCTGAAAAAGAGCACCGGGAAGATCCCCTGCCCCATCGTCAGGTACATGTAATACGCCACGAACGACCCCGGCGCGCCCATCACGTTCTGCACCGACGGATATGGGTACACCGCGTGACTGGGCCAGTCCGTCGCGTGAAAGCTCCCCAGCGACAGCAGCATGAACAACCACGCGCCGCACAGCAGCACGAACACGACCCGACGCAGCATGCTGGAATGATCCATAGAAATCAAAGGCTGAAGGAGGAAGGATGAAGGATGAAACAGATCGAGAAGGTCGCCCGTTCTCCCTCTCCCGGTACTCCGGGAGAGGGCCGGGGTGAGGGTCTCTTACAACTTGAGCCTGACGTGATCCGTTTCATCCTTCCGCCTTCATCCTTTTCCCGTGTGTCCGAATCCACCTTTCCCCCGCGGCGTCTCGTCCAGTTCTTCCACTTCCACGAAGCTCACCTTCGGCACCGCCGCGATCACCATCTGCGCGATCCGCATCCCCCGCTCCACCGTGAACGGCTCACGCCCGAGGTTGATCAGCGGCACTTGGACCTCCCCCCGGTAATCCGCATCGATCGTCCCCGGCGTGTTGATCAGCGTCAGCCCGTGCTGGCTCGACAGCCCGCTCCGAGGCCGAACCTGCGCCTCGTACCCCGCCGGCAGCGCCATCGCGAACCCGCACGGCACCAGCCGGATTTCGCCGGGGTTCAGCACGACCGGCCCGTTCACCGCCGCCCGCACGTCCGCCCCCGCCGCGTGCGCCGTCGCGAACGACGGCAACGGCACGTCCTCGCTGCCGACCAGCCGGCGAATCTTTACCGTTATCGGACGTGCCACGATCCAGTCTCCAACGAAAAGCAGTGGCGCACGATCAGGCCAAGGCGCAGCGCGCCCACCGCGACCTCCACCGGTCACTTATCGGCCAATCCCAACCAAAAAGGACAACACCCCCGCCCCACTCGAACCCGGGAACTCGGGACTCTGAACTATTCCCCAACAATCTTCGGCAACGCCCCCGCCACCGTCAGCATCCGCGTCACCTCCTCCACGATCGTCGCCGGCTCCGATAGCCTTCCCGCCCCCACGTTCCGGCACGCCAGCCACCCCTCCTCCGGCCCGACGAACCGATACCCCAGCCCGATCAGTTTCTCGACGTTCTCCCGCGCCACCGGGTGCGCCCACATCCGGTTGTTCATTGCCGGCGCGAACACCACCGGACACGCCGCCGCGCAGATCATCAGGCTCACCAGGTCGTCGGTCAGCCCGTGCGCCACCTTGGCGATCACGTTCGCCGTCGCCGGCGCCACCAGCATCAGGTCCGCACGCTCCGTCAGCGCGATGTGCTGCGGATCCGACGACTCCACGAGCGCGAACGTCCCGGTGCGCACCGGCCGCCCCGATAGCGCCTCGAACGTCAGCGCCGTCACGAACCGCTGCGCATCCTCGGTCATGCAGACCGTCACCCCCGCCCCCGCCTGCACAAGCTTCGAGACCACGTCCGCCACCTTGTACGCCGCGATCCCCCCGCAGACGGCGACGATCACCTCCCGCCCTTTGAGCGCCGGCGAGGAGATGGGTTCTGACGCGTCCGGCATGGTTGGTCCTCGAATACGAAGATGGACGATAGAGGATGGAAGATGGAGGGCGAGCCTCTCATCCATCCTCCATCTTCCATCCTCCATCCTCGTCTTCTTCTCGCGCTACACCTCTTCCGGCTCCGCCAACCCGCTCGCCGCGTAGTCGATCGAGATCTTGTCCTGCAGGATCTCCTGGATCACCACCTCCAGGTCCGTCAGGCCCTCGCGCTCGACCAGCGGCCGCGCGCCGTCCATCAGCTCCATCATCCGCTTCTGGATCAGCGCGGTCAGCTTGAACCGCCCGCCGACCTTGTTCACGATTTCGTCGCTCTTCAGTGCCTCGATCATGTGTCTTAAAGACCTCCGGTTCGTTCCAGGTTGATGATTTTAGTCAGCTCGTTGACGGTCTGCTCAAGGTTGTCGTTGATGACGAAGAAATCGAACGCCCGCGAACCCTTCGCCATCGCGATCTCCCGGCGGGCGATGCGGAACCGCTTGTCCATGTCCTCGGCGGCATCGCGGCCGCGGTCGAGCAGGCGCTGCTTCAGCGTCGCCCCGTTGGGCGGAAGGATGAAGATCAGCAGGGCGTCGGGGTACTGGTGGCGGATCTGCATCGCGCCCTGCACATCGATCTCAAACAGCACGTCCTTCCCGTCATGCAGGTAGTCCAGCGACGGATGCTTGGGCGTGCCGTAGTAGTCGCCGTGCACCTGCGCGTACTCGAGAAACTCGTCCTGGTCCAGGCGGCGGAAGAACTCGTCGGTCGAAATGTGGTCGTACTTCTTGCCCAGTTCGTCGCCCGCCTTCTTCGGGCGCGTCGTGGCGCTTTCGATATACGCCACGTTGAGCCGTTCCTTCAGCAGGTTCGAGATCGTGCTCTTGCCGACCCCGGACGGGCCGACGAGCACGATCAACAGGCCATGAGGTTGTTTGTTCGCGCCGCTCGCCATAGGTCGACTCACCGCCACGCCCGCCGTGATCCGTCATTCATCCTTCTGCCTTCTGCCTTCATCCTTCGATTTCATTCCACGTTCTGCACCTGTTCCTTCAACCGGTCGATCGCCCCCTTGATCTCCACGATGTGCCGCGCGATCTGCGCGTCGTTCGCCTTGCTCGCGATCGTGTTCGCCTCACGCAGCATCTCCTGCGTGATGAAGTCCAGCTTCCGCCCCGCGTGCTCGCCCGTCCGGCACGCCTGCTCGAACGCGTCCAGGTGGCTCGTCAGCCGCTGGATCTCCTCGCTGATGTCCGCCCGCTCCGCGAACACCGCCACTTCCTTCAAGAGATCCGCCTGGTTCACCTGCAGCTCCGCCTTGCTGATCAGCACGTTCACCCGCTGGCTCAATCGCTTGTGGTAATCCTCGATCACAAACGGCGCGCGCTTGGCGATCTCTGACAGGTTCCCCGAGATCACCTGCGTGTGCTTCATCAGGTCCTTGAACAACGCCTCCCCCTCGCGCCCGCGCATCGCGTTGAGCTTCGCGATCGCCTTGACCGCGATCTCCCGGATGATCGGCCCGTGACGCTCGATCTCGTCCGACTCGTCCCGCGGCTCCTGGCACACGCCCGGCAGCGCCAGCAGCGCCCCCAGGTCGATGTTCATGTTCCCGTTCAGCCCCTTGATCTTCTGCAACTGCGCCAGGTAAGCGTCCAGCGCCTCCGTGTTGATCAGGTACGCCGCCTCGGCCGTCTCCGACCGCATCTTCAAAATATACGTGATCGACCCCCGCCCGAGCTGTTCGCGCAGCATCGTCTCCAGTTCCGGCTCCAGCCCGCTCACGTTGTCCGGCAGCTTGATCACCGCCTTGAAAAAGCGGTTGTTCAGCGAGCGGATCTCAACGGAATAGTGTGTCCCGTCCCGTTCCGCCGTCGCGTCACCAAAGCCGGTCATGCTGACGATCATGCGCACCTGTCCATCATCCAACGACTCGAAACCAACACTTCGCGCCGTCCGACTAAACCTTACTTCCCCTGCGTCGCCGCCGGCCTGGGCGCCCCGCCCTGCGGCGGGATCACCGTCGGCGCCGGAGGGGTCGCCGATGAAGGCGTCGAAGTCTGCGGCGCCGGCGCCGGAGTCGGATTCGCCGGCACGTTCTGCTGCGTCCCCCCGCCCGCCACGCTCGCCGGCCGATTCCCCGACTGCGTCATCAGGTTCAGGATTACCGCCAGGACCACGAAAATCCCAAAGATGATGCTCGTCGCCCACGTCAGCACGTCACCCGTCTTCGACCCGAACGCCGTGTTTCCCCCGCCCCCGCCAAACGCGCTCGCCAGCCCGCCCCCCCGGCCCTTCTGGATCAACACGATCAGGATCATCAGCACCGAAATGATGATGAAGAGCGTAATGAAAAGCCCGAGAAACGCGCTGTAAACCCAGGTCGCTAATAGCATGTGCAATTCCGTTTCTTACGTGGCATGGGCGGCTCGCCCATGTCTTCCTTATCGAACAACCTCTGCGTCCTTCGCATCTCCGCGGTGAGTCCTAACTCCGCGCCGCATTTACGATCGCCAAAAACGACTCCGCCTTCAACGACGCCCCCCCGATCAGTCCCCCATCCACGTCCGCCTGAGAGAGCAGCCCCTTCGCGTTCTCCGGCTTCATGCTCCCGCCATACTGGATCCGTACGGCGTCCGCAAAATCCTTGTTCCACATCTTCCCCAGCGTCTGCCGTACGAAGGCGTGAACCTCCTGCGCCTGCTCGTCTGTCGCGTTGCGGCCCGTCCCGATCGCCCACACGGGCTCATACGCGATCACCAGCCGCCGCGGATCGCCGATCTCCGCCGGCCGCAATTCCTTAAGCTGAGCCTCGCAAACCGCCAGCGTCCGTCCGGCGTCCCGCTCCTCCAGCTTCTCCCCGATGCAATGGATGAGCGTCAGCCCTCCCGCGTAAACCGCCGCCGCCTTTCTCGCCACCAGATCCGGCGACTCGTGCAGAACGTGCCGCCGCTCGCTGTGCCCGCTCAGGCAGAACTTCACCCCCAGATCCTTGAGCATCTCGACCGAGATCTCCCCCGTAAACGCCCCGTTCTTCTCAAAATAAACATCCTGCGCCCCCAGCAGCACCGGCGAGCCCGCGATCGCCTGCCCCACCGCCTCCAGGTACACGAACGGCACCGCGACGCCCACCTCCACCCCGCTCGCCGGCGCACCCTTCGCCACCCCGCGCGCCAGCTCCACCGCCGACGCACGGTTCGTGTTCATCTTCCAATTCCCAGCCACAAACTTCGTTCGCATCACGTCACATTCCTAAATCAGATGAACCACGAAGGCACGAAGACACGAAAGAGAATTCAAAAACCAATCTTGGAATCCATCTCCAGCGATCTTTATCCGTTGCCAATTCTCTTTTCGTCTTCTTCGTGCCTTCGTGACTTCGTGGTTCAAGCCGTTGCGATCTCGCCGGCCTCCGCGAATTCCTTCTTCACCACCCCCGCGATCTGCCTCAACTGCCCCATCAACTCCTTGAACACCTCCGGCAAGAGCGCCTGCGGCCCGTCGCACAGCGCCTCGCTGGGGCAGTAGTGTACCTCCACGATCACCCCGTGCGCCCCCGCCGCCATCCCCGCCAGCGCCACCGACGGCACCCAGTCGCGCTTCCCGCAGCAATGCGATGGATCCACGATCACCGGCAGGTGAGTCCACTGCTTGGCGACCGGAATGCTCGTGATGTCCAGCGTATACCGGGCCGAATCCTCGAACGTCTTAATCCCCCGCTCGCACAGGATCACCCCCCGGTTCCGCTGCGAGAGCACGTACTCGGCCGACAACAGCCAATCCTTCACCGTCGCCGCCAGGCCCCGCTTGAGCAGCACCGGCCGCTGCGTCTTGCCCACCTCGCGCAGCAGGTCGAAGTTCTGCATGTTCCGCGCGCCGATCTGGAAGCAATCGACGTACGGCTCCATCATCTCCACCTGCCGCGTGTCCATCACCTCGACGCAGATCGGCATCCCCAGCTCATCCCCGCACGCCCGCATCCACTTGAGCGCCGGCTCCCCATGCCCCTGAAACGAATACGGACTGGTCCGCGGCTTGAACACCCCGCCCCGCAGCACCGTCGCCCCGGCGTCGCGCACGTGCCGCGCGATCTTGTTGAGCATCTCCTCGTTCTCGATCGCGCACGGCCCGGCGATGCACGCCGCGTGCGTCCCGCCCACCTTCACCTTGGGCACCTCGGCCCCGAAGATCGACTTGCCCCCGCCGATCTCCACCACCGAGTCCTCCTCGTGGAACTCGCGGCTCGCCAGCTTGTACGGCTTCATGATCGGGACGACCTTCTCCACGCCGTCCAGCGATGCCAGGTGGGTCTGGTCGATGAGCCCCTCTTCGCCGACGGCCCCGATCACGGTTCGAAAGTTGCCGCGCGACAGGTGGGCCTTGGCGCCCATGCGCTCGATCTCCCCCACCACCCGCTCGATCGCGCCCTCCGGCGCACCCTGGTTCATCACGATGATCAAGGCCGACTCCCATGCATCGCCGCCCAAGCCGCGCGATACGTCAAGCATTAGTCCAAAGCAGACATGGGCTTAGGACCAGGCGCCAACAGGCTAAAGCGACGGAAAGTCCGGCATTTTAGAGGATTTGCATTCATCAGACAAGGACCACCCACCGCCATCGCGAGATCTTGCTGGTAACCCAGGCTCACCCGCCAAAACCCGCCAGACTGCTCCAACATACTCCAACCTGAACCGCCCGAACGCGCCGGCGCAAAACCAAGCCAGTTCCTTTTGCCCTTTGCCTTTCGCCTTCCTGTCCTCCTCTATAATGAGCCCATGGCCGATTCCCCGCTCAACCTCCTCATCCGCCCGCGCCGCCTGCGCCTCCGCCCCGAACTCCGGGCCATGCTCCAATCCGTCCACCTCCGCCGCAGCGACATCATCGTCCCCGTCTTCGTTGCCGAGGGCTCCGGCGTCCGCAGAGAAGTCCCCTCCATGCCCGGCGTCTTCCAGATGTCCGTGGACGTCGCCGCCCCCTGGCTCGCCCAGCGGGCCGAGGAAGGCTTCAAGTCCTACCTGGTCTTCGGCGTCATCGATCGCGCCAAGAAGGACCCCGCCGGTTCGCCCGCGCTCGACCCCGACAACGTCGTCTGCCGCCTCCTGCGCGAGGTCAACCGCCGCCAGATCCCCGTGGCCGGCATCACGGACCTGTGCTTTTGTGAATACACCAGCCACGGCCATTGCGGCCCGCTCACCCCCGACGGCCAGACCGTCCAAAATGACCAAACCGTCGCGCGCCTGGTCACCCAGGCCCTCAACCACGCCCGCGCGGGCGCCGCCATCATCGCCCCCAGCGGCATGATGGACGGCACGATCGCCGCCCTTCGCAGCGGCCTCGATTCCGCCGGCTTCCAGGACGTCGCGCTGCTCGCCTACGCCGTCAAGTACGCCAGCGCCTTCTACGGCCCCTTCCGCGACGCCGCCGACTCCGCCCCCGCCCACGGCGACCGCAAGAGCTACCAGATGGACCCCGCCCGCGGCCTCGACGAGGCGCTCCTCGAAGCCAGGCTCGACGTCGAGCAGGGGGCCGACCTGATCATGGTCAAGCCCGCCGCCGCCTATCTGGATGTCATCGCCGCCTGCAAGCGCGCCTTCCCCGTCCCCATGGTCGCCTACCAGGTCAGCGGCGAATACAGCATGATCGAAGCCGCCGCGAGAAACGGCTGGATCGACCGCGACCGTATCCTCCTCGAATCCCTGATCGCCATCAAACGCGCCGGCGCCGACCTGATCATCACCTATTACGCCGAGGTCCTCGCGAAACTGCTATCGGCCTGACTGCCGGAGAAGAAAGGGGGCGCCTTTGAAGAAAAACCCCAATGCCTTGGAGGGCACAAGAGCGATCGACACCTCGCCTTGTCCGCCCCGACAATTCCTCTATCCTCAACCCCATGCTCAAGCGATCGATCCCCGTCGCGATCCTCGTCCTCATCGCCTCCTGCACGGCGAAGAACACGCCCCCCGACGTTTCCACCACCGCCACTCCCACCACCGCCCCCGGCGGTGCGCCGGTTCAACTCGTCCACGCCGACGACCGCACCCTCAATTACGCCGCCGAATCCTACCGCCTGGTTTCCCAGCCCGACGAGATCGTCTCGGTCCTCAAGAACGGCCTGGTCGTCATCACCAAGCGCGTCCCCTCCCCCGTGACCTCCGTCCGCGGCTACGCCTTCACCGGCGGCGTCTTCGAGGGCAAGTGGCTGGGCGGCGGCCTCTCCCACCTGCTCGAACACCTCGTCGCCGGCGGCACCAACGACCGCCGAACCGAGGAACAGAACCGCAACCTCCTCCAGCAGATCGGCAACGACTCCAACGCCTACACCTACCCCGACCGCACCGCCTTCTTCGTCAACACCACCAACGAGCACGCGCAAGAGGCCGTGGACCTGGTCACCGGCTGGATGTTCGGCGCGAAGATCACCCCCGCCGAATACGCCCGGGAATACCAGGTCGTCCAGCGCGAGCTCGAGAAGGACAAGGGCGAGGCCGACTGGGTCTACTACGACCTTTCCAACTTCAACCGCTACCGCGTCAGCCCGGCGCGCGTCCCCGTCATCGGCTACCAGGAAGTGATCCAGGGCCTCTCGCGCGATGACGTCTACAACTATTACAAGCTCGCCTACGTCCCCAACAACATGATGTTCGTCGTCGTCGGCGACCGCGATCCCGAACAGCTCCTGGCCATGGTCCAGGGCCACGCGAAGGACGTGAAGCCCGGCCGCGCCTTCGAGCACGACATCGCCGCCGAGCCGCCCCTCCAGGCGCCGCGAACCCTCGTCGCCACCTTCCCCAAGCTCGGCCAGGCCCGCGTCGGCCTCGCCTTCCCCAGCGTCAAGCTCACCAGTCCCGACCTCTACGCGCTGGACCTCCTCGCCACGGTCCTGGGTGGCGGCGACAGCTCCCTCATGAACGAGGAGATCCGCGACAAGCAGCAGCTCGTCACCGAGATCCTGGTTTCCGACAACACGCCCTCCTACGTCGAAGGATCCTTCAGCGTCGATTTCAAGTGCAAACCCGACAAGATCCGCCCGGCGACCCAGGCCGTCCTCGACCTGCTCGAACGGATTAAGAAGGACGGCATCGACGCCGACCGCCTCGCCCGCGCCAAGTCCCTCATGCGCACCAGCAGCGTCTACAGCCGCCTGACCGCCGAGACGATCGGCGACTCGCTCGCCGACGGCTACATCACCGCCGGCGACCCGCACTTCCTCGAGCATTACACCGACCGCATCCAGCAGGTCGATGCCAAACAGCTTCAGGACGTCGCCCGCAAATACTTCCACACCGAGCAACTGATCACCACCACGCTCCTGCCCGAGGAAGACCCGCGCTCGGCCACGCTCCCCAAGGCCCAGGAGCT
Organism: Tepidisphaeraceae bacterium; assembly: GCA_036558265.1. Taxonomy (GTDB): domain Bacteria; phylum Planctomycetota; class Phycisphaerae; order Tepidisphaerales; family Tepidisphaeraceae; genus RYN-433. The sequence goes on from DATBFY010000096.1 coordinate 20,874, forward strand.
GATCGCCGCCGCCACCGCGAAGAAATCCACCGTCGCGACTGAGCCCGCCTCGAAGGTCGAGCGCATCGTCCTCGATAACGGCACGATCCTTCTCCTCAAGCGCATGTCCGCCTCTCCCACCGTGTCGGTCAACCTCTTCGCCCTCGGGGGCGTCGCCGCCGAGGACGCCAAGGCCAACGGCCTGGGCAACCTCGCCATGGAGATGCTCTCCCGCGGCACCAAGACCAAGAACGCCCAGCAGGTCGCCGAAACCTTCGACGCCCTGGGCGCCCAGCTCGACACCGGCTGCGGCAACAACACCTGGTTCTGGAAGGCCACCTGCCTCAAGGACGACTTCCCGAAACTGATGGAAGCCTACGCCGACGTCGTCAACAACGCCTCCTTCCCCGAAACCGAACTTCCCGGCATCAAGGAGCGCGTCCAGGCCGCCATCGCCGGCCAGGACGCCGACTGGTACGCCCAGGCCATCCGCTTCTTCCGCAAGACCTACTTCGCCCCCACCAACTCGCCATACCAGTTCACCGTCCTGGGCACCGCCGAAAACGTCACCGCCTTCGACCGCAGCGCCATCCAGAACTGGTACCAGAAAACCATCCTGACCCGCCCTCGCGTCCTGGCCATCTACGGCGACATCGACCCCACTCAAGCGCGCCAACTCGCAACCACCTATTTCGCGAAAGGTCCCAGACCCACTTCGCCGGCAGTTAGCGATCGCACCGAAGGTGCACATCCGCCCGCGCCGAACTCCAGCCCCCACATCACCCTCTCCCGCATCGAGAT
>DATBFY010000097.1:0-2152 GCA_036558265.1 Tepidisphaeraceae bacterium
GCCCGCCCCAGCGCCGGCGAAGCGCGGGGATGGGCGTTCCGCCGCCGCCCCCGGCCATCTGCGCCGCTTTCTGCACGGCGGCGTCGGCGTTGAGCTTCCCGGCGCCCCACGTGTCCTTGTCCGCCGGCGCCGGCCCGGGAGCGGGCAGCGCCGTGTCGTGGAGAACCTGGGCGATCTCGTCGCGCGTGAGGTTCGGGTTGACCTCGAGCATGAGCGCGATCGCGCCCGTGACGTGCGGCGCTGCCATGCTCGTCCCGTCTTCGCTTCGGTACAGGCGGCAACAGCAGTCTGGGCAGCAGTCACACGGCTCGCCGCGCAGGTTCGCCGCACCGGCGTTCGCGGTCGTGATCTGTTTTCCGGGTGCCGTGATGTTGGGCTTCTCGTTGTGGTTAGCGTCCTTCCGCACCGGCCCGCGAGACGAGAAGTCTGCGATATCCCCGGTGAAGAAGCAGTCGCAGCAATCCTCCCTGTTCTTGAACGCAGCGACCGCGATGGCCTGGTGTGCGGTCGCCGGTATGCTGAGCGTCACGTCGCTGGTCGGATTGGTAAACCTGGGGGCCTTTTCCGCTGGGGGGGCCTCATTGGGATCGATCCAGGCATGAAAGCTGATCGCCGCGCCGGTGGGGTTGATGAGCTGAAGCGTCCAATCGCCCGGGGGGCGTGCGCCGGCATTGAACGTGATCAGGATCCGATTGTCACCGTTGTCCGGGATTGCAGTGGCCGAATCGACCGCGATGAGGGCGCCGTCCTCTTGCGCGCGCAGGACCACCTGGCCCTCGTCCGGGGGCAGGACGCCGTCGGGGTGAGCACCGCTGATCGGCACCAGCACGGTGTTGTCCGCGATGATCTTGGCGTTGAGGCGTCCGCCTGCGGGGTACCACACCTCGATGTATCGAACGCCGACGTCGAATAGCACAACCTTGAACTTCACGTCGAACGTGCCGTTGTTTTTTGGAACGTCCCCTTTGGTGTGAAAATTCGTGTTCCCGTCGTTGCCAGCCGACACGACGAGGGCGGAGTGTGCCCGCGCCGCGACGTGCATGTCGATGGCCTTCTCCAGCGGCGTCGAGCCATCGTGGGCGCCGCGGTTGGTGCCGAGACTCACGTTGACCACGAGGGGCTTTGGTATGCCCGGCGGTGGGACACCATCAGGGTGCGTAAAGCTGTCGGGATGCGTGAAGATGAAATCGAGCGCGGCGATGGTGTTCTGGTCGTCGCCGAAGGCGCCGGCGCCCAGGGAGATCCCGACCGCGATGATCTCCGCCGCCGGGGCGATGCCGATGTAGGTGTTGCCACCGACGCAACAGGTGGCCGGTGAGCCGTCTCCGGCTGCCACACCCGCCATCAACGTCCCATGCCCGATCGCATCCTTGGTACCAAGTGTTCGGCGGTGGTCGAGCGCGCTCTGGATGGTGGTGCGATCGTAGACGCGCCCGAGGTTGCCGGCGCCGGCGCTCCCGTCGTTGGCGTGTGACGTCTGGTCCCAGAGGCCTATGACCCGCGACTTCTGGTTGTCGTCGTAGAACGCGCCGTGGCGAACTTCCAGCCCCGTATCGACGATGCCGATGACGACGCCGCGGCCGGTAGCGCCGCCCGGATTGCGCCGATGGACCGCGAGCGCCCGGATCTCGTCGGCCGAGTAATTGAGTTGCGGTCGGAGCGGGGTCGGCGCATTGACGACCACGACGTGATCGATCTCGGCGAGCGCCTCGAGGCTCTGCGCAGGGATGGTACCCGTCGCGATCTTGTGGCCGGTGGTGGGGTGGGCGACGAACGAGTGCTTGACGAAGCCGAGCGCCTCCAGATCGCCGAGTTCACCGCGGAACTCGATGATGACGCGCACGGGCTCGCCAGCCGGCGGCAGGTGGGGGAGCGCCTTGGCGAGGTTCGGTTCCAGCGCGCCCTTGTGCCGGTGAATCAGGCTCTGAAGCTGCGGGTGGAGCTTCTTCATTCAGCCCTGTCTGTTTTGCGTCGCCGCCGCCCACCAGACCGAGTCGGACCCTCGACGTCCACTTCGTCGACCTCCGCAAATCGTAACCCAAAGCGACGTGCAGCGGGCGCCACCGGCGAGGGCTGTCGCGGATAGGTCCCTTCCCTCGTGGCCCGGTCGCGGTTAATCGGCATTCGCGCGTCCTACAGCTCAAGACGGGTC
>DATBFY010000098.1:0-6145 GCA_036558265.1 Tepidisphaeraceae bacterium
AGGTCGATCGGCAGGAACACCCCCTGGTTGTGGTCGGACGCCAGGATGAGCTGCTTATCGCCATTGACGGCGTAGCCTGATTCCTGGGGCTGGTGACCCGTGAGGATCAGGTTCGTCCTGACCTTCTCGGCGAACTTATCGACCGTCGCCGGGCTCATGTTGCGCCCCCAGATCAACTGGTAGACCGGCCCCGTCCGCTGGGCGTAATCCGGCCCCGCAAGGGGCCGGTCGAAGATGCTGAAGTCAAACTCATCGATCTGGTCGTCGGTCGGCAGGCTGTGGCAGCAGAAGATGCCGTTGGGCGCCCGGATGGCCAGAGGGAGAGATAGGAGGAATTCAGAGATAGCCACGGTCACGACATTGTGCTGCCCCTCAAACGCCTTCTTCACGCCCTTAGTGAAGGCCTCGCAAACAGATAGGCCGGCCTTCATGATTCCCTTGCCGTGGATCTGCGCCAAATCGTGGTTGGCGAGCATGAAATGAACCTGCTCGGGGAAGTCGCACTTGAGCTCGGCGGCGCGATAGAGGGTGATCCAGGACTCCTCCGCACCGGCAGCGTCATAATGATCGCCATGGATCAGTTCGTGGAGGACCAGGTGCCGCTGGGGGTTTTCCTCGAGGTTGGCGGCGCGGACGAGCTTCTCGAAGTTTCGGCGGTGGTCGTGGAGGTCGCCGGTCATCCAGAGTTCGCCTTCGGCGGGAAGGTTGATGACCTGGTCCTGGCGCAGCGGTTCGATGCGGTTCTCGTCCGCCGCCGTGCCAAGCGTTTCCACGACGTGGTCTGCGCTAGGGTGCATGAAAAGGATTGGTAGAGGAGCGGGGACGTTTCGTCAACTTCGACGCATTATCAGGGGAATCGGTCTATTTTCCAATCACTACCGATTGCCTAACCTGCCGCGCCGTCGGATGTCTAATGCCTGCCCTGATGGCCGGCGCGCCCGTCGCGCGGGGAATTTTCCCCGTCTACCGGTCTGTGGCGTTTATGATACGCTCCCGCGCTTCCCGGCCGTTGGCGGGAATCCGGATGCCAGTGAGAGCGTCGTAGAAGCGAAATCGAGATCGAAGGCCGCGCTGAACCTGAGAGTCGAACGCCGAATCCCGCCACCGCGCCACCGTCGAGGGGCCCAAGCCTCCGCGATCGTTCCACCGCGTCGAGGGAACGAGGACTGTCGTCATGACCGTTGCCGTTGCATTGGAGTCACCGCGCGAGCAAGCCCATCCCGCGTCCACGGGGACCTGTGGATCACCGGGCGGTCATTCCGGGCGGCAGCGGCGCGCCGAACCGATCACCAACCGCGTGCGTCGCGACGGCAAGTTCTTCCGGCTGGGGACTGAGAAGTTTTACGTCAAGGGCGTGACCTACGGCCCGTTCGCCGCCAATGCCGACGGCGACCCGCTGCCCTCCCCGGAGCACACGCGGAAGGATTTCGAACAGATCCTTGCGATGGGCGCCAACTGCGTGCGGATCTATCACGTCCCGCCGCGGTGGTTCTTGGACCTGGCGCAGGAGATGGGGTTGAAGATCTTCCTCGACGTCGCCTGGCCCAAGAACCTGACGTTCGTCGGCGACGCCGAGATCACCCGGGCGGCGCACGAGGCCGTGCGCCACGCCGCGCGGTCGTGCGGGAATCACCCGGCGGTTTTCGCGATCAGCGTGGTCAACGAGATCCCGCCGGACATCGTCCGCTTCGTGTGCAAAGAGCGGGTGGAGCACTTCGTGGACGAGCTGGTCCGCATCGCCAAGGCCGAGGCGCCGGACTGCCTGATCACGTTCGCCAATTTCCCGACGACGGAGTACCTGCAGCCGCGGGCGATCGACTTCGTCTGCTTCAACGTCTACCTGCACGAGGACAAGCAGTTCCGCAATTATCTGGCGCGGCTGCAGAACATCGCCGGCGACAAGCCGCTGATGCTGGGCGAGTACGGCATCGACACGTTCCGCGAGTACCCGGAAGAGCGTCAGGCCGAGATCCTGTCGAACCACGTCCGCGCCGTGTTCGACGAGGGGTGCGTCGGCACGTTCATCTTCAGTTACACCGACGACTGGTACACGCACGGCTGGCAGATCGAGGACTGGGCGTTCGGCGTCGTGCGGCGCGAGCGCGACGAGCAGGGGTATCGCAAGACCAAGCCGGCGTACCACGCGCTCCAGCCGCTCTTCGCGCGCGCCCCGCAGGTCGCGGACGACAACCTGCCGATGATGAGCGTGATCATCTGCTCGTACAACGGCGCCAGCACCGTCGAGAGCTGCCTGCGGTCGATGGAGCGGATCAGGTACCCGGCGTACGAGGTGATCTTCGTCGACGACGGCTCGACGGATGGCACGCAGGAGATCCTCAAGAAGTTCCCCTGGGTGCGGAATATCCGGCAGAAGAACATGGGCCTGTCGTACGCGCGCAACGTCGGCATGAACGCCGCGCGGGGCGAGATCATCGTCTACACGGATTCGGACTGCGAGGCGGACGAGGATTGGCTTTACTACATGGCCCTGGCGATGGTGCGCTCGCCCCACGCCGGCATGGGCGGGCCGAACCTGATCCCCGACGAGGGGTCGTGGGTGGCGGATTGCGTGGGCCTGTCGCCCGGCGGGCCGACGCACGTCATGATCGACGACCGCACCGCCGAGCACGTCCCCGGCTGCAACATGGCCTACTACACGCGCGTGGCCAAGGAGATCAACGGCTTCGACAGCCAGTTCCGCGCCGCCGGCGATGACGTGGACTTCATCTGGCGCCTCCAGCACGCCGGTTACACGATCGGCTTCGCGCCCGCGGCCCAGGTCTGGCACTACCGGCGGAACACCGTCAAAGCGTACCTGAAGCAGCAGCGCGGATACGGCGTCGCCGAAGCGCTGCTGAAGTACAAGCACCCCGACCACTTCAACACGCTGGGCGCCAGTCACTGGCGCGGCAAGATCTACGGCACCGACCAGATCGGCGTGCGCATGACCGGGGACGTGGTGTACCACGGCTTGTTCGGCACGGGCTTGTTCCAGACGATCTACCGTCGCCCGGCGTCGCTGGTTGCGGCGATGCTGATGAGCATCGAGTGGCACCTGCTTTACGCGTTCGTCGCGGTGCTTGGCCTGGCGTTCTTCCCGCTGCTCTGGGTGGCACTGTGCATGGTTTTCGTGCCGGTGGTGCTGGCGATCATCGCCGCGATGCAGCAGCCGATGCCGCAGCACAAGCACGCGTTCACGCGGCCGCTGATCGCGTACCTGCACTACCGCCAGCCGATCACGCGCGGCTGGGCGCGCTATTCGGTCCGCCTCAAGGCCAAAGTCCTCAATGACGAGGCGAAGGGTTACCGCCGTCCCACGCGCCTGCCCTTTGACCCGACGGATTCCCAGACGCTGCTTTATTGGAGCAAGTGGTACGACCGCCTCACACTGCTCGACCGCGCGGCCAACGAGGTGCGCAAGGCCGGCTGGCGGATGCGCGTGGATTCCGGCTGGGCGAACTGGGACATGGAGATCTACGGCAGCCGCTACGTGAAGGTGCGGATCGCGACGGCGACCGAGCACCACCACAACATCGGCATGCTGACGCGCGTGCGCGTCGAGCTGCACATGAGCAAGTTCTGCCTGGTGCTGTTCGTCGCCAGTTGCATGCTCGCGGGGCTGCTGCTGCTGTACATGTGGCCCTTCAGCCGGACCGCGGTGCTGATCCCGCTCACCTGGTGGGCGATGTACCTGGTGAACCGCTGGCGCGTGGGCCGGCCGATCTTCGGTCTGATCGACGAGGTCGCCGAGCGCACCGGCTTTTATCCCGTGTACCCGAAGGACACCCCGCGGCACGAGCCGGTCAAGGCCGCCGCCCCGGCGTCGGCCGACAGCAAGGTCGCCCCGATCGAACCCGTGAAGGTCATCCCCGCGACCTCACCGATCGCCGCCGCCAAATGACGCGCGCACCTCCCCTGTCTGCCCGCGGATAGCAACGCTGTCATTCGTTCTCCCCCGGCGTAAGATCGATGGGGTACATGACGACGCAAGGCGTCCCGCCACCCCAAGTTCACTCCGCGTTCCGATCGGGCGTGCGATTCTACGCGCGGGTCCTGCGTTACTTCACCCGGGACTGGCCCTACGTCCTGCTCACCGTGGCGTTCATCATCCTGGCGACGATCTGCGCGCTGCTCCAGCCGTTCCCGCTGGCGATCCTGATCGATGCGCTCGCGGGCAAGCAGCCGAGCAATCACTGGGCGTATCGCTTCGTGCGCATGTTCACGCCCCAGCATGGCGACATGGTGCGCCAGATCGTCGCGCTGGCGGTCATCACCCTGGTTCTCCGCCTGCTCCAGGAACTCTTTACGATGGGGCGGACGCTTGCCAACATCCGCGTCGGCTACTCGGGCCTCATGCGCGCCCGTTGCGACCTGTTTAACAAGCTCCAGCAACTCTCGCTGGCCTATTACAAGTCGCAGCCGCAGGGCGACGCGATCTATCGCCTCAGCCAGGACGTCTATGGCCTGCAGGCGATCCTCAACGTGATCGTCAACGCCGTCGTCGTGAGCGTCCTCACGCTCATCGCGATGGCCTGGGTCATGTTCTCGATGGACTGGCGGCTGACGCTGGTCGCGCTATCGGTGACGCCGCTCCTGATCCTCACGCACCAGTACTTCAACCGTGTGCTCAAGCGCAAGTGGACGGAGGTCAAGCAGATCGACTCGGACCTGACCACGACCATCCAGCGATCGGTCGCCACCATGGGGCTGGTGCAGGCGTTCGGCCAGGAGGATCGCGAGTACCACCGCTTCGAGCACACGGTGCGCAGCTCGATCAGCAAGTACGTCCTGACTCACCTCCAGGAGGTGTTCTACGGCGTGGTCGTCGGCGCTCTCCTGGGAACGGGGGCGGCGATCATCTTCGGCTACGGTGGATACCTCGTCTACCGCGACCAGGTGCTCAACAACGCCGGCGAGGCCGGCATGACCGTCGGCAGCCTCTACGTGTTCATCAACTACCTCGCGCAGCTCTACGCGCCGCTGAGCGCGCTGTCGGCCGCGGGCGCGAGCATGACCAACGGCATTGTCGGCGCGCAGCGGGTGTTCGAGGTGCTCGACCGCGACCCGGTCATCTACGACGCGCCTGGCGCGGTCGCGCTCCCCCGCCAGCCGCGCGTGCTGGCGCTCGAAGACCTCACGTTCGAGTACTTGCCGGACAAGCCCGTCCTCCGCGGCATCGACGCGACGGTCACGCCCGGGCAGATGGTCGCGTTCGTCGGCTCGAGCGGCGTCGGCAAGTCCACGCTGCTCTCGCTCCTGCCGCGCTTTTACGACCCGACCGGCGGCGCGATCCGGCTCGACGGCCAGGACATCCGCCGCGTCCGCATCCGGGACCTCCGCCGGCACATCGCCCTGGTCCTGCAGGAGAATGTGATCCTGCCGACCAGCGTCGCCGAGAACATCGCCTACGGCCGCCCCGAAGCCACGGACGAACAGATCCGCCACGCGGCACGACTTGCCGAGGCCGACGACTTCATCGCCGCGCTCCCCGGGGACTATCAGGCCCAGATCAGCGAGTCCGGCTCGAACCTCTCGGGCGGCCAGCGCCAGCGCATCGCGATCGCCCGCGCCCTGATCACCGAGGCGCCGATCATGATCCTCGACGAGCCGACCAGCGCGCTCGATCCCAACAACGAACGCGCGATCACCCACACGCTCAATGCCCTCAAGGGCCAGCGGACGATCATCCTGGTCAGCCACCGCCTGAGCACGGTCGTCGCGTGCGACCAGATCTTCATGATGGCCCACGGTCAGATCATCGAGCGCGGCACGCACGAGGAGCTGATCGCGCGGCGCGGGGCCTATTACGAGATGGCGCGGCACCAGTTGCAGATCGACGAGGACGTGCAACCGACGACGGAAAGCGTCCTTCCGTAGGTTCCGCCGTGCGGAACATCCCATCCGTTCATTTCGCACGGATGATCCGCACAGCGGAACCTACGCGCGGGCGCGCCGGAATCCCATCACACCTGCCCCCCCGCATTGTTCATCAGGTTCATCAGATACGTCGCGCCCACGCCCGGTGACCCGTCCGGCTTGACCAGCCAGAACCCGCGCACCTGATCCTCCCGCAATGATTGTCCCTCGTTCCATTTCACGCCCGTCTTGGGCTCGTTGCAGTACAGCTCCCACTGCACGATCCACG
>DATBFY010000099.1:0-14453 GCA_036558265.1 Tepidisphaeraceae bacterium
CCCAAGTCGTCGAACGAACGCCGGAGGGGACGGTGGTGCGGATCGCGGGGAACGGGCAGCAGGTGACGATCCCGAGCACGCTGCCGGTGCTGCCGATCCGCAACGTGGTGGTCTTCCCCGGGACGGTGATGCCGCTGAACGTGGGGCGGCAGAAGAGCAAGAACCTCCTGGACGAGGTGATGCCCGAGCAGAAGATGATCGGGGTGGTCACGCAGCGCAGCGGGGACGCCGAGGACCCGGGGTACAGCGACCTGAACACGGTGGGAGTGGCGGCGACGATCCTGAAGCTGTTCAAACTGCCCGATGGCAACCAGTCGATCATCGTGCACGGGGTGACGCGGTTCAGGCTACTCGAGCTGACCCAGAACGAGCCGTTTCTCACGGGGCGGATCGAGATCCTGGAAGACGTGGTGGAGGCGAGTCCGGAGATCGAGGCGCTGGTCAGCTCGGTGCGGCAGCAGGCGAACCGGGTGATCGAGCTGTCGCCCAACACACCCGACGAGGCGGCGCAGGTCCTCAACAGCATCACGAACCCGGGCGCGCTGGCGGACTTCCTGGCGGCCAATCTGCAGGCGGACGCGGCCGAGAAGCAGAAGATGCTGGAGGAGCTCAACGTCGAGAAGCGGCTGCGGATGGTGGCGGTGCACCTGGCGAACCAGCTCGACCGCCTGGAGCTGCAGAACCGGATCCAGAGCCAGGTGCGGGAGAACATCGACAAGTCGCAGCGGCGCTACTACCTCCAGGAGCAGATGAAGGCGATCCGCAAGGAGCTTGGGGAGGGGGACGCCGCGGGGGTGAGCGAAGTAGAGGGCCTGCGGCAAAAGCTGGAGGCCGCGAAGGTTCCCGAGAACGTGATGAAGGAGGCCAAGCGGGAACTGGCAAGGCTGGAATCGATCCCGTCGGCGTCGCCGGAGTACGGGGTGATCCGGACCTGGCTCCAGATCGTGAGCGAGCTGCCGTGGTCGAGCGTGACGGAAGATCACCTGGACCTGAAGGAGGCGCGGCGGATCCTGGACCGGGACCACCACGACCTGGACAAGGTGAAGCGTCGGATCGTGGAATACCTGGCGGTGCGGAAGCTCAAGCCCGACGGGGGCGGGGCGATCCTGTGCTTCGTCGGGCCGCCGGGCGTGGGCAAGACCTCGCTGGGCAAGAGCATCGCGGAGGCGATGGGGCGGAAGTTCATCCGGGTCGCGCTGGGCGGGGTACGGGACGAGGCGGACATCCGGGGGCACCGGCGGACGTACATCGGTTCGATGCCCGGACGGATCATCGCCGAGCTGCGCAAGGCGGGGACGCGCAACCCGGTGATGATGCTGGACGAGATCGACAAGCTGGGGGCGGACTTCCGGGGGGATCCGGCGAGCGCGCTGCTGGAGGTGCTGGATCCGGCGCAGAACCACACGTTCACGGATCATTACCTGGACGTGCCGTTCGACCTGTCGAAGGTGCTGTTCATCGCGACGGCGAACACGATGGACACGATCCCCGGGCCGCTGCGCGACCGTATGGAGGTGATCGAGATCCCCGGATACACGCAGTCGGACAAGCTGAACATCGCCAAGCGCTACCTGGTGCCGCGGCAACTGGAGGCCAACGGCCTGGAGAAGTCGCAGGCGAAGTTCAGCGACGACGCGCTGCGGTACGTGATCGAGGGATACACGCGGGAGGCGGGGGTTCGGAACCTGGAGCGGAACATCGGGTCGATCATCCGCGGGATCGCGGCGGAGATCGTCAGCGGCGAGAAGAAGAGCGAATCGGTGACGCGGGCGGAGGTGGAGCGCTACCTGGGCCCGCGGCGGTTCGAGCCGGAGATCGCCCAGCGCACCAGCGTGCCGGGGGTGGCGACCGGGATGGCCTACACGCCGGTGGGGGGCGACATCCTGTTCATCGAGGCGACGCGCATGCCGGGCAAGGGCCAGATCACGCTGACGGGTCAGATCGGCGACGTGATGAAGGAGTCGGCGACGGCGGCGTGGTCGCTGATCCGCTCGCGGTCGCAGCGGCTGGGGATCGACCCCAAGCTGCTGGCCGAGTCGGACATCCACATTCACGTGCCGGCGGGGGCGATCCCCAAGGACGGGCCGAGCGCGGGGGTGGCGATGTTCACGGCCCTGGCGTCGCTGATGCTGAACCGTCCGGTCAAGCACGACCTGGCGATGACGGGGGAGATCACGCTGCGGGGGCTGGTGCTGCCGATCGGCGGGTTGAAGGAGAAGACGCTGGCGGCGAAGCGCGCCGGGATCCGGCAGGTGATCGTGCCCAAGCGGAACGAGAAGGACATGCCGGAGATCCCGGACGAGGTGAAAGAGACGCTGGAGTTTCACTTCGTGGAAAACATCGACCAGGTGATGGAAATCGCGCTGTTGCCGCGGGCGGGGTCGAAGGCGGGCGGATCGCGCGCGGCGAAGAGCGCCAAGGGGCCGCGGCGGGCGAAGGCGGGAAAGTCCCGCTCGACGCTGAAGCGCGCGAAGTTGCGGAAAAATGCGCGTCGGAGTGTCACGGTGGGCCGGTGAGCGGTTATGATGTGGCACGGATCAGTGCGGTAGCGTGGCGGTAGCGTGGGTGCCGCGCGCAAGCCGCGCGGGCTTGCGGGCGCGCGCGGTTCTTCCGGGGAGTGAGGCAGGCCAGACATGAGCGATATCTTCCGCCGTCAACGAATCGAGGACTTCACGGTGATCGAGTTCCTGACGCCGTCGCTGATGGATCCGATCGTCCTCGAGCAGACGGCGCAGGCGCTTTACAAGATCATCGACGAGGAGGACCAGCGGAAGATCATCATGGACTTCGAGCGGGTGCAGTACCTGTCGTCCCAGGCGATCGGGATCGTGCTGGCGATGCACAAGAAGCTGAACGCGCTCAAGAACTCGCGGCTGGTCCTGTGCGCGGTGGGACCCAAGCTGATGGAGTTGATCAAGCTGACACGTCTGGACCGCTTACTGACGATCAAGCCGACGCAGAAGGAAGCGGTCACCGTCTTTCAATAAGATATGGATACCCGCACGGATATTCAGTTCAGCGTGTTCCTGGTGAACAAGCCTGGGGTGCTGGCGCAGGTGACCAATGCGCTGGCGGAGGCGAAATTGAACGTCCAGGCGATGACGCTGGTCGACTCGCAGGAGCACGGCGTGCTGCGCGTGGTGGCCGACGACGCGCCCACGACCCGCAAGGTGCTGGGAAACCTGAACCTGCCGATGACCGAGACCGAGGTGCTGTGCCTGGACCTGTCGAACCGTCCGGGCGCGCTGGCGGACGTGGCGACGCTGCTGGGGCAGAACCACGTGAACATCAACTACGCCTACTGCACGAGCGGCGCCCCGGGCGGGCGAACGACGGGGATCTTCAAGGTGGCGGACGTGAAGAAGGCGCTGCACGTGCTGAAGGATTCGGGGGGAAAGCATAAGGAACCCAACCTGAGGCGGGTGGGACGAAAGTAAGCGCGTCCGTTATCATTGCCTTCATGCTCGCGGTTTGGCTTCACGAGTTGGACGCGCACCTGACCGGGTGGGCGCACGCGCTGCAGTGGCCGATGGAGCCGTTGCTGGAACTGGCGCTGGCGGCGCTGCTGGGGGGGCTGGTGGGGTTGGAACGGGAGGTGCGGGGGCGTCAGGCGGGATTCCGCACCAACCTCCTGGTGGCGCTAGGCTGCGCGCTGGCGATGATCGTGTCGAACTCGGTGGCGCGGCAGCCGTGGCCCCATTCGCCGGACTTCAACGTGTCGGTGGACCCGGCGCGGATCGCGTACGGGGTGATGGCGGGGATCGGGTTCCTGGGGGCGGGGGTGATCGTCAAGCACGAGGGGAGCGTGCGCGGCCTGACGACGGCGGCGGGGTTGTGGTGCAACGCGGCGATCGGCCTGGCGTGCGGGCTGGGGCTTTACCTGGTCGCGGTGTTCGCGGCGATCCTGGTGCTGATCGCGCTTTGGCTGCTGGATCGGTTCGAGCGCTTCGTGCCAAAGATCCGGTACCGGGAAATCACGGTGCGGCGCGCGTGGAGCCCCGGGGTGGTCGGGGAGACCGTGCGGATGATCGAATCGCAGGAACACCTGGATGTTCGGGACGCCAGCTTTCACCGGCTGAGCGACCTGGGGACGGTGGAGATCCGCCTGCTGATCGCGTTTGGCAACAAGCAACAGTACTTCCGGTTCGAGGAGGACCTGGACAAACGCAAGGATTGCCAGATCGTGGCGGCGTCCACTGCATCATGAGGAGGGGGACTCCGTCTGATATGGGGGGGCAGTGCGCGGCCCTGCGGGCGTGCGGCCAAACGGGGCGCTCGCGTCGGCGGGGTGGGCGCGGCATAATATGGTCTGGGGTCGTACTTTACGTGGACGGGACGGTCGCACATGCGGTATGGATTTGGACTGGTCGGCGTTCTGGTCACGCTGGGCGTGATCATCTGGTTCATGCACGTCTACGAACTGCCCGCCACCTCGCAGGCGCTCAAGACCAAGAAGAAGATCGAAGAACAGTTCAGCATGAACACCCCCGACGGGCTGGCGGAGGCGCAGGCGTCGATCACGCTGGACGACGCGATGCGCGGCAGCCGGTTCGAGGGGCTGCTGGTCAAGGGGATCGTGATCGGCGGGCCGATGTCGAAGACGTTCGGGCTGTTGCCGGGCGACCAGATCGTGGCGATCGGCGGGCAGCGGCTTCGCGACACGCCGTGGAACGATCCGGAATTTGCCCGCGCGACCCTGTTCGAGGCCAAGCTCCGCCAGCAGGCGTTGACCGTGCTGCGCGGCGGGCAGGAGATCGAGCTCAAACCCACTTAGCGCGCCCCCGGTGCCGGTTTCCCCGAATTCATCTGGATCGTCCGTTCGACCGGGTATGAGTCGAGCCGTGCGGCTTTGCGCATGGGTCCTGCTGGTCGGCGTGCTGCTGGGCGGGCAAGTGGTCTGGCTGTACGCGCTGCGGGGGCCGGCGTTGCTGGCGCGCGAAGCCGTGCTGATCTGGGGGCAGGTGGTGTTGGCGGCAGCGGCGCTGGGGATGCTGGGGCTGCTCAAGACCACGCCGGGGGATGCGATTCGGCTCTCCGGGCGGGTGAGCGCGTGGGTGATCGTTGGCGGAACGGTGATGCTTCAGGCGACGGCGGTCGTGCTGCTCGCGCCGCTGCTGTCGGACGACCTGTCTCGGTATCGGCTGGACGGGCGGATGTGGACCTGCGGGGTCTCGCCGTATTCGACGACACCGGAGGAGTTCGCGTATCCCCTCACCGATCCACTGGACGCGATGGTGCCGTATCGGGACTGGCACACGATTTATCCTCCGGTAAGCCAGGCGGTGTTCGCCGGGGCGCGGTGGCTGGACAACGCGATCAACCCGCCGGGCAAGAAATGGCTGTCCGCTTCCCCGGGTTCGTGGCGGGCGGGAGTGCTGGAACCGGAGGCGTTGCGGCGCACGCGTGTTTTTCGGGGGGTGTTTGCCCTGTTCGCGGTTGGGGCAGTGATCGTACTCGTGCGCGCGCTGGGGAAAGCCGGGCAGAGCGTCTGGTACGCCGCGGTCCTGGGCTGGAACCCCCTCTTCACCCTGGAGAGCGGCGCGATGGGTCACCAGGACGCGATCGGGCTGTTCTTCGTGGCGGCGGCGCTGGCGGCGGTCGCCTCGCGGCACTTCAACCGGGCCGGCGCGGCGCTGGCGCTGGCCTGCGGGGTCAAGCCTTTGGCGGTGTTGCTGCTGCCGTTCCTCTGGCGGCAGACACACGAGGAACACGACTTTCGCGCCGGGCGGAAGATGGTGCTGCTCTTCGGCGCCACGTTCGCCGTCGTGTACATCCCCGCGCTGCTGGTTCAGAACGGTTGGGTCGGCTGGCGGCAGACGGTCGGGCAGTTCTCCCGCAGTTGGGAGGCGAACGGGCTGTTTTACGAGTCGTTCAAGGCGCTGTTCGGGCAGGGGGACGCCGGGCGGCAGATGGAGCGCGCCAAGGACGCCGCCCGTCTGTTCGCCGCAATCGCGGCGCTGGGGATGGGGCTGCTCCTCTGGCAATCGCGCGCGAGGCTCGCCGAGGCGGGCTACTGGGTCATGCTCATCCTGCTGCTGTTCGCGCCCTTGGTTTACCCGTGGTACCTGCTGTGGGTGCTGGTCTTCATCCCGATGCTGCGGGGCCCGCAGGGCTTCACCGGACTGGCATGGACCGCGACGGCGTCGATGAGCTACACGCTGTGGCGCAACGCGCCGTGGACCTGGGAGGTGCCGCCTGCATGGATGGCAGCCCAGTACCTGCCGGTGTTGTGCGTGCTGGCCGTCGAGGTCGCGCGGCTGGCGCGCGTCGTCCCGCTGGGGCGGGGGTTGGAGGCGGCGGCGCCGCGGTCGCGCGGGAAGACGGTTCCCGACCGCTGAAGCGGCCTCGCCGGACGGGGGGCGCGTGCGCGCCTCAATCCTTGAGCGGGAACCCGTTGGCCTTGCCGAGGAATTGAAGCTCCTTGGCCCGCTGGTCGGCCTCCATGAGGAAGATGAGCGTGATGCTGTCGACGGTGGCGCCCTGGATCGGCGAAACGTTGACCCCCTCGACGTTGGCACGGTAGGTGGCCATCAGCTTTTCGGCGCCGCCCTGCTTCACGTTGTAGTAGATGCCCGACGGCTTGGTCGGGATGTTCCTGCCATCGACGACGGTCGTGTTCTGCGGCCCGAGCGTGGCCCACGCCCACGGATCCTCGCCCGCTGCGGCGACGGTCTTGAGCGTCACCTGCACCATCCGCTTGCCCTGCGGGACGAACAGCTCCTGCACGGTGGGTGGCGACTTGCCCAGGTTGGCGATGACCGAGTCCGGGCTGGAGAGATCCGTCTCCAGCACGTCGAACTTCTTGCCGGTCAGGTGGCCGGACACGGCGGTGGTCGCCACGTCCGCGTCGGCGTCGCCCGTGCCCACGCCCAGGGCATAAGGCAGCTTGTTGGTGACGGTCAGCGTCGGCTGATCGAGGTGCGCCGTCTTCCAGCCGTTCTCCTCCGTGGCCGTGCCGGGGGCGGCGGTGGCAGGGGTTCGGGTGCCGGGGTTGTCGGCGGTGGCGGCGTTGATGGCGTCGCGGCGCCCGCGCAGCGCGGACATCGTGTTTGCCGTCCGATCGCCGGCGTTGGCGGTCGGTTGCGGTTGCGGCTGCTCGGGCTGCGGCTGCTCCGCGGGGGCGTTGGGATCTTCCTTGTAAAGCTGGGCCTTGCGCAGCGGGAAGAACTTCTTGCCCGCCGGCGGTTGCCCGACCACCACCTTGACGTCGTCCAGCGGCACCTTTACCAGGCGCTTGATTTCGATGAACGTGCCGGGGACGAACTGGACCGATTCGGGCGCCGCTTGCGCGCCCTTAACCGCGGGTCTGCCGGCGATCGTGTTGAAGACCGAATCGGTGTCGTCCAACTCGAAGACGAAGTGCGCCCCGTGGTCTTCCTTGGAGACGTCGATGAACAGGAAGTCGTCCGGCTTGTTGATCCACACCTGCCCCTGCTGGAACGTGCCGACCGGGTAATTGTCCTTCCACCCGCCGTCGGCGGTTTTAGTTACGATGCGCACGGAACCCGTGCTCAGGCGAACCAGGTGGTCAACCTCGTCGGCGGCGTCGTTCTTGAACAGCACGGTGACCGCGACCAGTTTCTTGCCCGCCTCGGGCGCGAGCTTCTCACCCTTGGGGAACGCGTCGCGGATCCCGGTGAACTCGGCCATGGCCTTGGGGAGTGTCGGCGGCATGAGCACGGTGGCCTGCACGACCTCGACCTGCGTTCCGGTCTTGTTGGTCGCGGTGTGCTTGCCGCCGCTCTCGATCCCGACGCGCTGCCCGAACAGCTCCTGGATCAAGTCCGGGTGGATCGAGTCGAACGGCTTTTCGTTCGCCAGGGAACCGGCGCCACTGAGGCGCTTGGCGGTCGCGACGACGATGTCATCCACGGGAAGGATGAGCCCGCGCTCGTCCTTTTCCAGGTCGGCGTTCTTCATCTCGTCGTAGACGGTGCGGTTCACCTGCCGGGTCCCCTCGCCCGGGACGACCACCTCGCGCTCGCGCTCGGTGCGCAGCTCGTAGCGGCTGTAGCCGAAGATGCTCGGCCCGAACGGCATCGATTGCAGCGCGATGACGACGATACCGGTGGCGAAGATGCCCGCGATGAGCCCGCAGACCGCCCCGCCGATCGAATCCACCAGGTGCGGCAGGCGGATGTTGCCCGGGACCAGACTGTCGAAGAACACCCGACCGATCAGGTAGACCAGCGCGAAGATCGCGATCAGGCAGATCGCCTGCGCCTGGTCGCTGAACTTCCCGCCCGACAGGTAGTTGGCCATGGGTTCGTAAAAGGACAGGGCCATCATCGCGGCGAGGACGGCCAGGATCCCCGAGATCAGCCCGCTGATCAGGCCCCCTACGTAGTGGATGTAGGCGATCAGACCGACGATGAGGATGACGACGACGCTGAGGATCATGGGGTTTTGGGGTTCAGGGTTCAGGGTTCAGGACTGAACGCGAGGTCGCGCGGTTCAAGTTCGTCTTGCGGCAGGCTTGGCGCCGGACTGTGGGCCGGCGGGGGATCGTGGGACGCGCGGGCCGCCACCGCCTTCACCGCCCGCGGGCCGGCTGCCACCGCCGGCCGGAGGCGTGGCCGCGCCGTCGTCGCGGAGCACGCGGAGCATCTCCTGCACGGAGGTCTCGCCCTCGGTGATCTGCACCAGCGCCTGCTCCTGCAGGAACCGCGCCCGCTGCTTGCGGAATACCGCCTTGAGCTGGTTGACCGACCCGCCCGCCGACACGATCTGCTTCACGTCCTTGTCCACGTCCAGGATCTCGTACACGCCGAAGCGTCCCTTGTACCGAAGCTCCTTGCAGAAGTCGCACAGGATCGGGTTTCCCTTCTGGTCCCGCATCGGCTCTTTGCGCGGCATGAAGAGCGTGCTGACTTTCGCCGGATCGAGGTTGAGCTTGCGCACGGTGTCGGGGTCGGGCGAGTAGGCGACCTTGCAGGCGTTGCACAACCGGCGCATCACGCGCCCGGAGATCACCATCCGCAGGTGCTTCATCGCCAGGGCGTCGTCGCCGACCAGCTTCCGCCACTGCTCCAGCGCCTGGAACGTATTCCCGGCGCGCAGGCCGACGTAGACCCGCTTGCCGTTGGCGGCGAAGCCGATCAACTCCTTGGCGCTCTTGGGGCTTTCCAGCAGCGTCAGGACCAGGACGTCCGGCTCCTGGCTGACCACCCAGGAAACCTGCTTGAACTCATCGTCGGGCGTGGCGTTGGCGGCGATCGGATTCTGGGTGATCCCTTCGAGATCCTCTTCGGGCGACCGCTCAATCGTGTGGATGTGGGTCAGGAACGCGTCGTGGGCGCGGATGATGCCGTACAGCGAGCTGGTCAGACCCTGCCCCCGGGGCGCTGAGATCAGGACGATGCCCTCAGGCTCGCGCACCAGCTCCTGCATCTTGGCGAGCTGGTCCTCGCCGAACCCCAGGTCCTCCATGCGGAAGGCGTGGCGCTTCTTGGGGTCGATCAGGATCTTGAGGAACTCGCCTGCCGCCGATCCCGCGGTGTTGAGTTCCAGCTCGTGACGGGTCGCGCCCAGGGCGACCCTGAGCTTGCTCTTCTGGGGCTTGCGCCGCTCGTTGAGGTCCAGGCCGGTGAGCTTTTTCAGATACGTGACTCCCGCCTGCGAGGCATCCAGCGCGATGCTCGTGCCGTTGTACGGCACGCCATCCACCTGATAGCGGACCTGCGCCACGCCCTCGGCGGGCGCCATGTCGATCCGCTCGGCGCCGCGGGTCAGGGGGTCGGCAAGCAGCTGCTGCACGGCGGTGAAGCCGGCGGCCTCCGGGTCCTCGGTGGCGGGTGGGGTCACCACGTTGTTGTTCTTGCCGATCAGCGCCACCTCGCCGGCGAGCGCCTTGTAATCCTTCTTCTTCTTGGACGTGAACGACGCGCGAATCGAGTCTTTCAGGTCCGCGAGGCCGACCTTGCTGTTGCGGATCGCCAGGTACGCGCCGATCTCACCCAGGAAGACGAAGAGGAGGATTCCCAGGCAGATCCAGAAGTTGGGGAGGATGAAGAACAGCGCGAACGCCAGCACCGCCCCGCCGATGAAACCCCCGTTGATCGGCTCGCGCGGCAGGTATGCCGCTTCGGCGTCCTTGTCGATCCAGGTCAGCGCCCGCATCCAGACGAACAGGATGACGATGACGGGCAGGGCTTTCCAGACGCTGAGATAACCGCCGGCTTCGACATCGGCGAGCGGCAACAGCAGGGACAATGCCATTATCGATCCTCTCGGGTGGGCATCCGCCATGATGTAAAACGGCCGGCCAGTTTACCCGGAACGCCGGGCCGATGCCAGAATTCCGACCGGTGCGTTGTGGTGTAACTTACTCCAGCGGGATGCTGCCGGCGTCGGGCGCGTTCCGGGCCGCCGGTGGGGGTGGCGCCGTTGCCACCCCAGCGGCGGGCGGCGGGGGCGGTGTCTCGATCGTATGCACGGCCGACGCCGCTTGCCCCTCGCTCGACCGCGGCATCGGCTGGGCGCCGGTCAGCGGGACGATGACGGGCTTGTCCGCGTCGGGCCCCTTGCGCAGCGCCTCGAAGGCGCCCTTGAACTCGCCGGCCAGGTCGCCCAGCGAGAGCCCGCCGGTCGAGAGCACCAGGAGGATCAATGACGCGAGTTGCAACAGGCCGTTCAACCCCCCAACGAACGCCCAGAACCGGTCGCTGCGCACGATGGCCGCCAGCGAGCTGAAAAACAGCATGACGATGATCAGCCCGAACGCGATGTAAAACTGCGCATGATGCCGCACCAGTCGCGGGAAGATGATGCAGACGAAGATGAACGCCACCATGGCCGTCGTGATGCCTTCCATGGTGGCGAGGATAACAAAGGGCGAAGCGATTAACGAGTAAGCTCAGGCATCAATCGTTACTCGTTGCGGATCACAGCGGGATGAACTTCCCGTCCCGCCAGAGGAACCGCACGTCGGTGGCCTCGCAGTGGTACTCCACCCCCCCGTCCAGGCGCCACGTCGCGGTCAGCAGCGCACCGTCCCCGGGCGACTCGAGTACCGCGTTCACGTGGACCCCCGCGGCGCCGTGATGAAACTCGGGGCGGCGGCATTTCTTGATCGCCAGCGTCCCCAATGCGGGCTGGCCCTGGGCATTGAGCAGTACGCAGAATTCGTCCGGCGGCATGGAGACGCGCGCCAGGAAGGTCGCATCCGCGCACGAGGCAAACCCATTCGGCAAGTGCGGGCAGGGCGAGCCGGTCAGGCGGCAGGCGCCGCGCGCCGCGTCCAGGTTGCTGCAGATCGTCGAGTGAGTCACGTCGGCCATGATGTGCGCACGGTTCCCTCCTGAATCCTAGGTGCCCGCGAGGGTGAATCAAGGTTGTCTGGTCGCAATCCGGTCCCGGCGGATGAGGATTTCGAACGGCTTGTCCGCCCAACTGACCCGCGTGGCGATCCAGGGCCAATTGCCGACGACGAAGGTTCGCTGGTAACGGTCCCCCGGGATCGTCGCGGGTTGCCGCAGGTCATCGACCGGCGCGACGATCACGTCGGGCAATGGGTCGGCCGCCGATAGACCCCCGTCGGCGGGCAGAAGCAGGACCTTCCATCGCGTGAAATCGATCGGGGGGAGGCAATAAGGCGCGGGTTCGGCCGGGATGGCGAGCGTTCGCGCGCCGGTGGCCCAAAGCTCCGCCAGGCGCTGTGCGGCGACGTGCCGGGTCGCCGTGGGACGCGACGCGTCCTCCACGAACCCGGCGACGTGCGCAAGGCCCTGCCAGCCGACCAGGAGAATCAGCGTCGCCACCGCCGGTCCGGTCCACAGTCGTCCCCACTTGGTCGAGAGGATCAGCACGACGCCGACCATCATCAGCGCGACGTCGGGCAGCATGGCGAAGCGGCCGAACTCTCCCGGCTTGCCCGCGGCGAGGAGCGCGAACTGCACCAGCACCAGCGCCGCCGGGATGCCCAGCAGAATCGCGACGACTCTCGCCGACGGGTTGCGCGCCCACCAGGCGCGATTCCCGGCCGCGACGAGCAGGCCGAGCAAACCGATCACCCCGCCGAGGATCGACGCGCCGTCGGTCACCAGTCGCCGAGCGTTGGCGATCGCCCCCGTGTCCGACTGGCGACCGACGATCGCCTTCGCCTGGCCCAGCGCCGCCAGGTTGGCGCGGACAACCGCCGGATTGCGAATCAGGTTCAGCGGGACGTAGGGATTGGTGAGGCAGTAGACCCCGACGCCGATGCCCGCCGCCGCGAGCATGATCGTCGCCCGGCGTCCCCAGGTGTTGGTTCGCAGCAGGGTCATGAGGGGAATCGCGACGAACGCCACCGCCGCGCTGAGCACCATGCCGAGGGCCATCCCGCAGAGCGCGCCGGTCATCGCCCACCAGCGGGCCCGGCCGGTCTCGACGTACTTCGTCGCCGCCAGCGCGGATAGCAGGACGAGCACCGTCCCCGCCAGGTGCGGCTTGGCCTCGTGCGCGCCGTTGATCACGACCGGCATCAGGGCAAAGCACGCGGCGGCCGCGATCGGCACGACCCGGCGCGACGAGAGGCGCTTCGACAGGCAATAGACCGCCCAGATCCCCACCAGTCCCCACGCCACGCTGTACGCCCGCGCCACGACGTAGAATCGGCCGAACTGCCCCGGGTGGTCGAGGTAGAAGTTCAGGTCCGACTTGAGCGTAACCAGGCCGATTCCCCTCATCGCCGCCAGCCTGAGGGCCGCCCCGACCGGGTAAACCCACAGGCCGCCGTACTGATACATCCGCGGGTCAAAGCTCCCGCCGCGCATGCCCGCCAGCGCCATGAACGTGACCATCTCGTCGGGCTGGGCAGAGAAAAGGCGGTAGCGGCGGAAGATCTGCGCTTTCTGCTGATCATTGGCGTTGATCGCGACCAGGTGATCGCGGTCGCGGATCGGGTCTGCATCCGCGTCGGCGGCGCGATTGGCGTCCGGCGTCCAACTCCCGCCGAGCATCACGATTTCGTCCGCGCCCCACGCCTGATCCCCGGACCCGAAGAGAAACCCGTCAGCCTCGCGCGACGCAAGGCCCCAATCCAAGCCGCTCAAAAATGTGGCGCACCCCAGGATCAGCACACCGACCAGGGCGCATCGCTCTCGCGCGGGAGGCGTCATTGCATGCCAAGTGTAACGCATCAGTCTGCGCCTCGCCGCGCCCGGCGAAGGGTGCGACCAAATGCCCACCATGACTCGCCTTGACCTGCGCGGCGCTCGCCACTAATCTACCGCGCGCTGGTTCGTGCCTTTTTGCACGAACTGCTGCGGCGACAGCGGACGTCAGGATGCCCATGGCCAGCGAGAACAAGACCAACTGGGGTCAAGGTCTCACGATGGGCTTCGAGAGCGCCGTCGGCGTTGCCCTCGGTTATTTCGTCGGCAGTTGGCTGGACAAACGCTACGGCTGGGGCCCCTGGGGCACCGTGATCGGCGCGATGCTGGGCCTGGTTGCCGGCGCGTACCTCCTGATCAAGGAGGTCAACAAGATGGACAAGCAGGATCGCTCGTGAAGCACGTCATCACGATCTGCACCGGAATGCTCCTCGCGGCCGTCGGCGCCGCGCTGATCGTGCGCCAGGCCACGGGTCATTCGCACCTGAGCGAGATCGTGGCCGCGACCGCGATCACGCTGATTTCGGCACTGCTGTCGATGGTGCCGCTGATGGTGCTGCGGCGATCGTCTCCGGTCGTCATGTTCCAGGCAGCGTTCGGCGGGACGGTGCTCCACCTGTTCCTGACGATCGCAATGGGCGCCGCGGTCTACGCGCTGCGCCCGCTCGGGGACCGCAACCTGTTCCTGTTCCTGCTCCTGGCGTCCTATTGGGTTTCGCTCATCTTCATGGTCGTCGCGATGATCCGGGTGTTCCGCCGCTCCGGCATTGGCGGCACCCCGGTCCAAACCTCGACGGGCGGCGCGATCGCCCAACCGCCCCTTCGATAAAACAGGCACCCTGGAAGAGACCGGACATGCTCCACCTGCTCCTCGCCTCCGCCGATCCGACCGAACACGTCGTCGCCCACCCCTGGTTTCGCCTGGGCCACTGGTTCGTGTTCAACAACCAGATGTTCATGGCGCTGTTCGCCGCTCTGTTGATGGTCCTGATCCTGCCCCGATTGTTCAAGGACGCCAATGGCGACGCCCCGAGCGGCGCGCGCAACTTCTTCGAGGCGATCCTCGAGTTCTTCCGCGTCGAGGTCTTCCGGCCGGCGCTCAAGGAGCACACGGACCGCTTCCTCCCCCTCCTGTGGTCCCTGTTCCTCTTCATCCTCTTCTGCAACCTCCTGGGCCAGATCCCGGTTGATGAGATCATCCACCTGGTGAGCGGCGGGCACATCGTAAGCCACATCTGGGGCACGGCCACCGGGAATTACCTGATGACCGGCGCGCTGGCGGTGATGGTGTTCGTGGTGATCCACGTAAGCGGCGTGCGGCAGGTGGCGCGGTCGCTGATGGACGGCACCTACGGCCACCAC
>DATBFY010000100.1:0-8698 GCA_036558265.1 Tepidisphaeraceae bacterium
ACCGTCGACGTCCGTGGTGAGATTCTCCAGATCAAGGAGGTGATCAACCGCATGGTTGATCAGCTCAACTCCTTCGCCTCGGAGGTGACGCGTGTGGCACGCGAGGTTGGTACGGAAGGAAAGCTGGCAGGTCAGGCGGAGGTTCGTGGAGTTGCCGGCACCTGGAAGGACCTCACGGATAGCGTCAACTTCATGGCGGGTAACTTGACGGGGCAGGTGCGCAACATCGCCGACGTCACCAAGGCCGTGGCCAACGGGGACCTGTCGAAGAAGATCACGGTCGATGTCAAAGGCGAGATCCTCGAGCTCAAGAGCACGATCAACACGATGGTGGATCAGCTTTCGAGCTTCGCGGCCGAGGTGACGCGCGTGGCCCGCGAGGTGGGCACCGAAGGCAAGCTCGGTGGACAGGCCGAAGTGCGAGGTGTTGCCGGCACGTGGAAGGATCTCACGGATTCGGTGAACTCGATGGCATCGAACCTGACGGGCCAGGTGCGCAACATCGCCGACGTGACCAAGGCGGTGGCCGCGGGGGACTTGTCGAAAAAGATCACGGTGGACGTGAAGGGGGAAATCCTGGAGCTGAAGAACACGGTGAACCTGATGGTGGATCAGCTCCGCGCGTTCGCGTCGGAAGTGACGCGCGTGGCGCGCGAGGTGGGCACCGAAGGCAAGCTGGGCGGGCAGGCGAACGTGCCGGGCGTCGCCGGAACGTGGAAGGACCTGACCGACAACGTCAACATCATGGCCGCGAACCTGACGGACCAGGTGCGCAACATCGCCAACGTGACGACCGCCGTCGCCAACGGCGACCTGTCGAAGAAGATCACGGTGGACGTGCGCGGCGAGATCCTGGAGCTCAAGCAGACCATCAACACGATGGTCGATCAGCTCAACAGCTTCGCATCTGAAGTCACGCGCGTCGCCCGCGAGGTGGGCACCGAAGGCAAGCTCGGTGGACAGGCCGAAGTCAAGGGCGTCGCCGGGACCTGGAAGGATCTGACCGACAGCGTGAACTTCATGGCCGACCGCCTGACCAACCAGGTGCGCGGCATCGCCAAGGTCGTGACGTCGGTCGCCAACGGCGACCTGAAACGCAAGCTCACCGTGGACGCCAAGGGCGAGATCGCCGAATTGGCCGACACGATCAACGGCATGATCGACACGCTGGGCACGTTCGCCGACCAGGTCACCACCGTCGCCCGCGAGGTGGGCGTGGAAGGCAAGCTCGGCGGGCAGGCCAACGTGCCGGGCGCCGCCGGCACGTGGAAGGACCTGACCGACAACGTCAACCAGCTCGCCGCGAACCTGACCACCCAGGTGCGCGCCATCGCCGAGGTGGCGACCGCGGTCACCAAGGGCGACCTCACCCGATCCATCTCGCTCGAAGCCCAGGGTGAAATGGCCACCCTGAAGGACAACATCAACGAGATGATCCGCAACCTCAAGGACACCACCCAGAAGAACGCCGAGCAGGACTGGCTCAAGACCAACCTCGCCAAGTTCAGCCGCATGCTCCAGGGGCAGAAGGACCTGCTGACCGTGGGCCGGCTGATCCTGTCGGAGCTCGCGCCGGTCGTCAGCGCGCAGCAGGGCGTGTTCTACATCATGGATTCGACGAGCAAGCCGGACGAGGCGGCCTTGAAATTGCTCGCGAGCTACGCCTACAAGGAACGCAAGAACATCGACAACAAGTTCAAGCTGGGCGAGGGCCTGGTCGGTCAGTGCGCGCTGGAGAAGGAGAAGATCCTGCTCACGCACGTCCCGAACGACTACATCAAGATCACGTCCGGGCTGGGCGAGGCCAAGCCCCTCAACATCATCGTCCTCCCGATCGTCTTCGAGGGCGCGGTCAAGGCCGTGATGGAGCTGGCGAGCTTCGACCGCTTCAATCCGACCCACGAGACGTTCCTGGACCAGCTCACCGAGTCGATCGGCATCGTGCTCAACACGATCGAGGCCAACATGCGCACCGAGGACCTGCTCAAGCAGTCCCAGTCGCTGGCCAAGGAGCTGCAGAGCCAGCAGGAAGAGCTCCAGCAGACCAACGCCGAGCTCGAGGACAAGGCCAGGCTGCTGGCCGACCAGAACGTCGAGGTGGAGCGCAAGAACCAGGAAGTGGAACAGGCCCGCCAGGAGCTGGAGACCAAGGCCAAGCAGCTCGCGATCACCTCCAAGTACAAGAGCGAGTTCATGGCCAACATGTCGCACGAGCTGCGCACGCCGCTCAACTCGCTGCTGATCCTCTCCGACCAGCTCTCCAAGAACCCCGAGGGCAACCTGAGCTTGCGCCAGGTCGAGTTCGCCAAGACGATCCACAGCAGCGGAAACGACCTCTTGACGCTGATCAACGACATCCTGGACCTGGCGAAGATCGAGTCCGGCACCGTCATCGTGGACGTCGGCGACGTGCATTTCCGCGACCTGCACGATTACGTGGACCGCACCTTCCGCCACATGGCCGAGTCCAAGAAGCTCGAGTTCGACATCGCCGTCGCGCCCAACGTGCCCCGGTCGGTCAGCACCGACGCCAAGCGCCTCCAGCAGATCCTCAAGAACCTGCTCTCCAACGCGTTCAAGTTCACCGAGCGCGGCGGCGTCTGGCTCGAGATCGCGCCCGTCACCGCCGGCTGGAGTCCCGAGGTCGAGTCGCTCAACCGCGCGCGCACCGTCGTCGCCTTCAGCGTCCGCGACACCGGCATCGGCATCTCCCCCGAAAAACAGCAGATCATCTTCGAGGCCTTCCAGCAGGCCGACGGATCGACCAGCCGAAAGTACGGCGGCACCGGGCTGGGGCTCAACATCAGCCGCGAGATCGCCAACATGCTCGGCGGGGAGATCCGGCTCACCAGCACCCCGGGACAGGGCTCGACCTTCACCCTTTACCTCCCCAACGCCTACGCCCACTCCAGGACGACCCGGCGGCAACAGCAGCCCACGCCCGATACCGCCGCCCTGATCGCCACACCCGACGACCTGACTGGCGCCGCGGCAACCGCCGACGGCGCCCAGTGGGATCCGGACCAGGCCATGGCACTCGCCGCCCCCGACGCACAGCATCCCGCCGGCACGCCCATCGCCTTCACCGATGACACCGCCCACATCGGACCGGACGACCGCATCCTGCTCGTGGTCGAGAACGACGCCAGCTTCGTGAACGTCCTCATGGACCTGGCGCACGAGAACAACTTCAAGGCCCTGGTCGCGCCGCGCGGGGCGACGGCGCTCCACCTGGCGCGCGAGCACCGGCCCGACGCGATCACGCTCGACATCAATCTCCCCGACATCGACGGGTGGCGCATCCTCTCCCGCCTCAAGGACGATGACGCCACGCGCCACATCCCCGTCCAGGTCATCACCACCGACGAGGAGGCCGAGCGGGCCCTGCGCCTGGGCGCCATGGGCGTGCTGACCAAGCCGATCAAGACCAAGGACGCGCTCGACCTCACCTTCCGCCGCATCGGCGAACACCTGACCCGCCGCATCCGCACGCTCCTCCTCATCGAGGGGGATCCGGCCAAGCGACAGGCGATGGCCGAGCTGGTCGGCGGCGACGACGTCGAGATCGTCCAGGTGGATTCGGCCGACGCCGCGCTGGCAACACTGGCGGACCGCGCGTTTGACCTGGTCGTCACCAGCCTCGAGGTGCCCGGCCGCAAGGCGTTCGACCTGCTGGACGAGATTCGCGAGCGGCCCGACCTCCGCGACGTGCCCTTGATCGTCCACTCGGACCGCGAGCTGACGCGCAAGGAGGAGGTGCACATGAAGCGCCTGACGCAGACGAGCGTCCTCAAGGACGTCCGCTCGCCGCAGCGCCTCCTCGACGAGGTCTGCCTCTTCCTGCACCGCCGCGTGGACCTGCTGCCCGCCGACAAGCGACAGATGCTCGAACCGCTTCACCGCGCGGACACGGTGCTCGCCGGCAAGAAGGTGCTCATCGTGGATGACGACATCCGCAACATCTTCGCGATGACCAGCATCCTCGAGCCCCACCAGATGAACATCCTGTCGGCCGAGACCGGTAAGTCGGCGATCGAGTCCCTGCAGGGCGACGCGGACATCGACATCGTCCTGATGGACATCATGATGCCGGACATGGACGGCTACGACACGATGCGGGCGATCCGCAAGCTCGCCAAGTTCCGCAGCCTGCCGATCATCGCGCTGACCGCCAAGGCGATGAAGGGCGACCGCGAGAAGTGCATCGAGGCCGGCGCCTCGGACTACATCTCCAAGCCGGTGGACACCGAGCAGTTGCTGTCGATGCTGCGGGTCTGGCTGTACCGCTGAGGACGCGTGCATGCCTTGTCGTCGCGCGCGCGAGTCGGCGGTTGACGGGCGCGCCTCGGGCATGGTAGGTGATAATTTCGGCGATTGCTGTCGCTCGCTCGCTCGCGCGCACGTGCGTGCAAAAAGCGGCGGCGGCCGGCCGGTTTGAGCATGAGTGAGTCTGAAGGCAAGGTGAACGTCCTGCTGGTCGACGACCGGCCGGACAAGCTGCTGGCGCTCGAGGCGGTGCTCGAGGACCTGGGGCAGAACATCGTCCGCGCCTACTCCGGGCGCGAGGCACTGCGCCAGGTGCTCACCCAGGACTTCGCGGTCATCCTCCTCGACGTCAACATGCCGGGCATGGACGGCTTCGAGACCGCCACCCTCATCCGCCAGCGCAAGAGCAGCGAGCACATCCCGATTATCTTCATCACCGCCTTCGGGGACGAGATGCTCGTCAGCCGTGGGTACTCGCTGGGCGCGGTGGACTACATCCTCACCCCGGTCGTCCCCGACGTGCTGCGGAGCAAGGTCGCGGTCTTCGTGGACCTCTTTCGCAAGACCGAGCAGGTCCGCAGGCAGGCCGAGTCGCTGCGCCGCCGGGCCGCGCAGATGCAGAAGCTTGCCGCCGCTTCCGTCGCGATCAATAGCGCGCTCTCGATCGAGCGGATGCTCCAGACCGTCACCGACACCGCACGCGAGACGATCGGCAGCCACCAGGCGATCACCCTGTTCATCGACCCGCGTCCCGGCCAGCAACGCCAGCGCCGCAAGACGTACGCCCATGCCAGTTATTCCGACCGCTACGCCGACTGGCGCGGGCAGCCGCTCCAGCTCGAGCCCATCTCGGACACCGCGGTCTTCCGCAGCCACCGCGCCACGCGGCTGAGCGAACACGAGCTGCTGGAGCATCCCGACTGGGACATCGTGCGCAAGCTGCGCATCCCCCCGATCCGCGGGGGAATGCTCGCCGCCCCGCTCACCGGCCGCGACGGCACGCGCCTGGGGGTCATCTACCTCTGCGACCGCGCCGCCACCGCGCCCGCTACGACCACGGTCGATGAGGAAGCGAACGGCGACGGCACCCCCCCCGTCCTCCGCGACGACGGCCCCGGCGGGGCCTTTTCCGCCGACGACGAGTTCATCGCCGTCCAGCTTGCCCAGATGGCCTCAATTGCCATCGAAAACACCCTGTTCGCCGAGGAGCGCGAGGCCAACCGCATCAAGGACGAGTTCCTCTCCACCCTCTCCCACGAGCTGCGAACCCCCCTCAACGCCATCCTGGGTTGGACCCAGCTCCTCCAGATGGAGCGCCCGCAGGGGGAGACAGCACATGGCCTGGAGGTGATAGAGCGCAACGCCCGCGCCCAAACCAAACTGATCGAAGACCTCCTCGACGTCTCGCGGATCTCGACGGGGAAGTTGCGGCTCGTCACGCGGGTGACGCCGGTCGCGCCCATCATCGAGTCGGCCGCGGATGCGGTTCGGCCGACCGCCAGCGCCAAGGGCGTCGAACTGCGGGTCGTCATTCCCGCGCCGGCCGACCAGGAGCAGCCGTTGCGGTTGGTTGCGGATCCGGATCGCCTGCAGCAGGTCGTCTGGAACCTCCTCTCAAATGCCGTCAAGTTCACCCCGGCTGGCGGCCACGTTTCCGTGGAGGCCGAGCAGGCGGGGGGGCAGGTGCGGATCGGCGTGTCGGATAGTGGTCAGGGGATCGCCTCCGAGTTCCTCCCCTACGTCTTCGACCGCTTCCGCCAAGCCGACAGCACCAGCACGCGCGCCCACGGCGGGCTGGGGATCGGCCTGACGATCGTCCGGCACATCGTCGAGCTGCACGGGGGCACGGTGCGGGCGGATAGCGCCGGCGAGGGGCGCGGTGCGACGTTCACGGTGACGCTGCCGATCGCCGCAGCGGCCACAGCCGCAACGAATACGGCGAACCCCGCACCGGCCATTACCGTTCCGGGTGTATCCGAGTTGCCCCCCTCCGCCCGATTGGACAGCATCACCCCGACGGTGGACCAGGTCATCGACGCGGCCGCCGCCGCCGCAGTCCAGCCGACCGAGGCGTCTGCCCCGATGTCCCAGGTTGCGCACGCGCCGGGCGGCAACGGCGCACTAAGGGGGTTGCGGGTGCTGATCGTGGACGATGCGCCGGACGCTCTGGACGTGCTGGCGATCATCCTTCGCCGCGCCGGGGCGGACGTTACGATCGCGGCAACCGCGCACGAGGCCCGCCGCAAACTCCAGCCCCAGGCGGGGCCACCGCGGCAGCCGCCGCCGGACCTTCTGATCAGCGACATCGCGATGCCCGACGAAGACGGTTACGCGCTGATCCGGTCGGTGCGGACGCTCCCCGCGGAGCTGGGGGGCAGCGTCCCCGCCATCGCACTGACCGCCTATGCGCGGGAGGAGGATCGGCAACGGACACTGGATGCCGGCTTCCAGGCGCACCTGGGCAAGCCCGTTGAGCCGGACGACCTGGTCGATCTGGTTGCCCGCATCGCGGCCGCCGGCCACCTGATGGCCGCTCCCGAGCCCGCCGCCCGCCAAGGCTGATGCCGCAACGGCTCGGGTTCCTCAAACTTGACTCGATCGATAAGCTGGCCCGGCATGTCATTGACGGATCAGATTCGGACCGCATGTGCGGCGGTCGCCACACGAGCGCGGTTCGTGCGGATCAGGGAGGACGTGATCGACCGGTATGCCGCCTCGCTGCCGCTCGATCGTGCCAACGCCCCCACCCTGGATCGGCAGACTCATTACGTTTCGGACGACGCGATGGGGACGGCGGCGTTCTTCGTCGCGCTCGACGCGATCAACTTCGGCTCGGGATATTTCCCGCACCTGAAGAAACGCCCGGGGATGAGCGGGTACTTCACGGTGGCGTCGTCGCTCAAGGAGCGGTTCGAGCGAAACGGGCCGATGTCGGCGGAGGAACTGGCCGGGATCACGGCTGAGCAGTGCCGCGGGATCTTCGACCAGGATGCGGCCAACGCGCCGGCAATGGAGCTGATGGGATTGTTCGCGGCGGCACTGAACGACCTGGGCAGGCTGCTGACGGGCCAATACGAGGGGCGCGTGGAGCGGCTGATCGGGGCGGCGGGCGGGTCGGCGGAGCGGCTGGTCGAGGTCCTGGCAGAGATGACGTTCTTCCGCGATGTGCAGCGGTACGACGGCATGGACGTGCCGTTTTATAAACGGGCGCAGCTCACGGCGGCAGACCTGTCGCTTGCACTGGCTCGGCGGGGCCTGGGGGCATTTGGCGACCTGGACCGGCTGACGATCTTCGCGGACAACCTGGTGCCGCACGTGCTGCGGGTGGACGGGGTGCTGTCGTATGATGCGGGGCTGGCGGCACGGATCGACCGGGAGGAGTTGATCGCCGCGGGCTCAGCGGAGGAAGTCGAGATCCGCGCGTGCGCCCTGCACGCGGTGGAATTGACGCGCGAAGCGCTGGGGCGAGACGGGCGAGCGGTGACGGCGATGGGGTTGGATTACGTTTTGTGGAACCGGGGGCAGGAGCGGCATTACAAGACGATCAAACCGAGGCATCGGGCGCGGACGGTGTATTACTGAGAAGCGACCCCAGGATGAATCCAGGGGCTTGGCAGCGGACCGAGGTCATCGTGAAGGCACTTTGAACGTGCTGCGGGGGCATTACAATCGGCCCATGCGCATCATCGACATGTCCCAGCCGCTGTTCGACGGGTGCCCGAACTGCCCGGAGCATCCACCGGTCAGGAGCGAGATCGTCTTCGATCACGATCCGGTGGGGTGGCGTCTGGAGAAGATCACGTGCGCGAACCACACGGCGTCGCACGTGGACGCGCCGCTGCACAAGATCGCCGGGGGCGCGTCGCTCGACGACATCCCGCTCGATCGATGGGTGGGCTGGGCGTACGCGGTGGACCTGCGGCCCTGCGCGCCGGACCAGCGTTTGGGCCCGGAGGACCTGGCGCCGCGCCTGGCAGGTGAGTTGCGCGATCGGATCGTCCTGCTCTGCACGGGCTGGGGCGAGCGTCGCGCCAAGAGCGACGAATGGCTCAACCATGCGCCGATGCTGGGGGCGCAAGGGGCGCGGTGGCTGGTCGAGCGGGGCATCCGCGGGGTGGGGATCGATTACTACTCGATCGGGGACGCGACGGTACACGAGATCCTGCTGTCGCGCGGGGCGTGGATCGTCGAGGAGTTGAGCTTCCCGCCTGAAGTCTGGTCGCTGCCGCAGCCGCTGGAGGTCTGGTCCCTGCCGGTCAACTTCAAAGGCCACACGGGGGCGTTCTGCCGGCCGGTGGCGGTCGTGCGGTGAGCGCCCCGCGGGATTTCCTGAGGCGGTTTTGCCGGTTCCGGCCGGCGGCGGCGCGGGATTAGGGTGCGGTCCACACACGGACAGGAGGTCTCGCATGATGCAGAAGAAGAAACGCCCCGG
>DATBFY010000101.1:0-5297 GCA_036558265.1 Tepidisphaeraceae bacterium
ATTCGATCGTTCCAGAGTTTATGGACAAATATTCGGACGGCAGGCCGATCATTTACCTGCGCGCGAACCCCGCCGCGAAGGCGAATGCGGTCCTTAGCAGCGCGTACGACCCGAACTCGAGTTACGACTATCAGGCGCTGCGGGGGCAACCCAGCGCGAATGGGAAGGGCAGTGGTTATCTCAAGACAGACGAGGTTAACACCGGTTTTGCCATCTCTGGGACACCGCAACCTTCCGACGCCGCGGTCATCTACTTCACCGCTCAGGGCTCCACTACGGCCAAGGGTGCGGGAACCTACATCCTGATCTGCGCCGGGGCGGATCATAAGTTCGGCACGGCCGACGACCTGATTTACACCGGCGGGGGTGGCCAATGACGAGGACGACGACGATATCCCGACGCGGCGGCTTTACGCTCATCGAATTGCTCGTGGTGATCGGGATCCTCGTCCTGTTGGCGAGCATCCTGACGCCGATGGTCATGTCTGCGCGCCGGCAGGCCGACAAGACGCGCACGAAGATGGATCTGAATACCGTGGCGCTGGCGCTGGAGGCGTACAAGAAGGACTTCAACGATTACCCGCGCCCGACCCCCAACGCCGCGACTGAGCGGCAGCGCACGCTCGCGTGGGCGCTGATCGGGCCGTTCCAGGCGGACCTGAACAGCTCCGCAGACCCGACCTATACGCCTGACCCCGGTGATAATGCGATCTACGACGGCGCCGACGGGCCGGGTTTCCGCACCGTGTGGGACAAGACGACCAAGACCGGCGGGAAGGTGTGGGGGCCGTATTTGCCGCCGGAGAAGTTCAAGGTCAGCGCGAACAAGCGGGATCTGCTGGATCGCTACAACCGGCCGATCGAGTACTTTCCCAGGTGGCGCAACGCCGGCGCCCCGAGCCTGTTCGGCTTCACGCCCACATCGGCAAATCCGGCGAACGGCACCGGCTTGGGAATTTACGATTGTCGCCAGACCAAGAACGCCGGCGCGGTCTTTTACTTCGAGCGGGCGCTGGGGGATGACAACGTGGACGATAAAATCTCGGGAACCGAGACGCTCAAGCTGACGCCGCCGCCCGAATTCCTGCTCATCTCCCGCGGGTATCGCGAGCAGTACACCTTCCAGACCCAGGCCGACACGCAGGACCCCGCCAAGAAGGACCTCTCCAAGCTCGACGAGGTGACCAATCTCGAGTGACCCGGTACGTCGCCGTCGATGCCGCCATCATCGCCGCCGCGGCGGGTTCACGCTCATCGAGATGCTCACCACGGTGGCGCTGCTGATCATCGTGCTGGGGCTCATGGTCAGCCTGGCGCGCTACGTCCGCCGGCGGTCGGCCGAGGAGCTCACCCGCCGGATCCTGGTGAACCTGCACACGGCGATGCTCGAATACACGCGCGAGCAGCCCCCGCCGACGATCGAGCCGCTGGTGGATCCGAAGGACGCCCGCCCGATCGACGAGGGGGCGCTGCAGCAGGCGGCGCTGGCGAACAACCGGCAGTTCGTGCAGTTCTTCCGGGCGCATAAGGACCTGTCGGCAAAGGCGTTCCGCGACCTGCCG
Organism: Tepidisphaeraceae bacterium; assembly: GCA_036558265.1. Classification (GTDB taxonomy): domain Bacteria; phylum Planctomycetota; class Phycisphaerae; order Tepidisphaerales; family Tepidisphaeraceae; genus RYN-433. The sequence goes on from DATBFY010000101.1 coordinate 1,563, forward strand.
TCGCTGTCGGTGTTCGACGAGGCGACGATCCGCGACGCCTGGGGCACCCCGATCGTCTTCATGCCCACGATGCACCGGCAGATCGGGATGGCGCCGGGAAACGAGTGGTTTTTCTTTTCCGCCGGCCCCGACCGACAATACCTGACCCGCGACGACAACCAGTACAGTTACGAGGCGCTGGGGGCCGTGGAAGTCCAATAACGCGGCCCGGAAACAACGTTGGCACGCGATCTTTTTTCTCACCTGCGCCAAGCCGGACATCGCGAACAATCGCCCGGCGGAGCGCGGCACCGACGTCGGCCGTGCCGTCGCGGAACCGAGGAGTTGCACGTGACTTACAGACGACGACAACCAACCCGAGGGTTCACGCTGGTCGAACTCCTCACGGCGATCGCCATCATCGCGATCCTGGCGTCGCTGGCGTTCCTGGCGTTCAGGCACGTGAGCAGCACCGGCCGGGCGAACCGCACCAAGGTCGCGATGGAGACCGGCCGCAACATCCTGACGGAATACGAGCACCGCGGGGCGCGGATGGCCGCGGTGTACGCGGCCTATCAGGATCTGGTCGTGGCGCCGAATACCGACCCGAAGACGGCGCAACTTCCCGTCCCGGTCGACTCGGTCGGCGAGCAGGGGGTGGCGCGTTTCGGCCCCGCCGTGATCCGCACGCAGCGCGTGATGCGACGGCTGATGGCGGTCCCGGCGGTCAAGGAGGCCGTCAAGAGCCTGCCCAAGGACGCGATGATGACGCTCGAGTCCTGTCCGCAGCTCGGCGGCTTCCTGTACCAGCCGGGCGACGAAGTCGCGGTGCCCAGCGGGAACAAGACCCAGCCTTACGACTACTGGCAGTGCAATGCGAAGGACACGCCGGGCGGCCCGCCGGGCGGCGGCTGGCAGCACATGGGCGGCAACGGTGAACCCCCGATCTCGCACACGCAGCTCCTCCTCGACGGCAACAACAACCCGATCATCTTCGTCCCCCCGGGGGGCCTGGCGGGCGTCAACCAGATGTACAAGGGCAGCGGCGACCCCAAGGATCCGACGAACTACAACCAGCCGACCCAGTTGGTGCAGGCGCCGGGCGCGGCCCCGTCTCCGACCGCCGGCGGCCAGCCCATCGGCTCGCGGCCGTTCTTCGTCGCGGCCGGTGACGACGGCTACTTCAACCGCGGCGACGACAATCACTACTCGTTCGACCAGTAAGGCCAGACGGTCATGACGCGATTTGAATTCCAATCCGCCGCCCGCCCGACCGCCGTTCACGGCCGTCACCGCCGCCGCGCCTTCACCCTGACCGAGCTCCTGGTCGTCATCAGCATCATCGTCCTGATGCTGGCGATGGCCGTGCCGATGTTCAGCATCTTCTCGGGCAGCCGCAGCATCGAGGGCGCCCAGAACACCGTCTCGGCCATGCTGCAGCGCGCCCGGGCCAGGGCCATCGGCATGCAGGAACGCCGCGGCGTCTTCTTCTTCGAAGACCAGGCCACCAAAAAGGCCGCGATGCTGCTGGTGAAGGTTGATGAGCCGGTGAGCGGCCCCAACTCGGTCGCCAACGTGATCGAGCTCGACGACCCCGAAGAAGACATGCAACTGCTCCCCACGGGCGTGGGCACGGCGTTCGTCCTGGGCGTCAACGTCACCGGCTACGACGTGAATGCCAAGACCAACTACAACCTCGGCGTGACCAAATCCGACCAGGTCAAGGCCACCACCTACCGCAATTATGGCCTGATCGTCTTCGACGGCTCCGGCCGGATCGTGTCGGTGGGGAGCTATACGACCGACGTCGATTCCGGAAAGAATGACGTGAAGCAACGGTATCCGCCGAATGCGAAAACGCAGCTCATCGACCGGTTCAATAACAGCCTGTACCTTCCGACCCAGCAACACATCGGCGTCGCTTCAAACGGCCCCCAGGAGTGCAGCCAGGCGGGCCTCCTCCTCTACGACAAGCCAACCTTCGCCAACCTGCCCCCGGTGACCGATTCGAGCGGCAATGTCGACCCGCGCGTCTTCAGCACCGCTCAGAGCGCCTGGCTCGACCAGAACGGCGTCGCCGTCGTCGTGAACCGCTACAACGGAACGCTGGTGCGGGGTGAATGAGATGACGACCATGCGACGACGACCACCACAAAGGCCAGGATCCCTCTTGAGCGCCCGCCGCGCCGCCGCCGGCTTTGCCTTCACCGAGGTGCTCTTCGCGGTGATGGTGCTGGGCATCGGCTTCATCATGATCGCGGCGATGTTCCCGGTGACGATCCGCCAGACGCAATCGACCGTCGAGGAGACCGTCGGCGCCCAGGTCGCCCGCGGCGCGCTCGACTACATGCAATCCGTCGCCGCCGACGACCTCTTCCCCCCCACCGCCAAGACCTCCAATGACATCCCCGGCGTGCTCTCGCTCTCCAGCTCGCAGGCCGCGGCGCTCTACGGCAACTACAAGGGCCTGAACCAGGCCTTCCTGGCCGTCCGCGGCAACATGGTCAGCCCCGACAACCCGCGCATCGCCTGGATCCCCATGTATCGCCGCGGCGCCGACCCCAACAGCGCCAACATCTTCCCGAAGAACGGCCTGCCTTACGCACAGGTCTTCATCCTGGTCGTCCAGTCGCGCAACCGCGACCAGTACCTCGTCCAGCCCGCCGACCCCGGCATTTTCCCCGACCGCGATTACAGCGACCTCGATCCGCCATTCAAGACTCCCACCGCCTTCCGCACGCTCGAGCCCAAGCTCGTCGCCGTCGGCGTCCGCTACGACGACCTCACCGGCCATGGCGAGGTCACCATCGACCCCGCCGCCAAGGACGTCGCCGCGCCCGGCGCCTACCTGATCATCGCCAGCGATCCCAACAAAAACCCCCCGGCGCCTTCCAACGCCGGCGTCGTCGGCCAATCCAACGGCCGCATCTATCGCCTGGGCAACGCGATCGACGAGGCCGCAGGCATCTGGGAGCTCGACCCCAGCGCCGACATGATCCGCGGCGGCCCCGACCCCAAGAAGCCCATTCCCGGCGACGATTACGACCTCCCCGCCGACTTCACCCCGGGCCCGAAGACCACCTACGCCTACATCGTCGGCCGCGGCTACACCGACCCCCACGACGCCAACCAGGGCTACAGCGGCCCCGGTCAGGACATCGCCCTCTACACCGGCTTCATCCAGATCCCGCCCGGCCAGTGACCCCCACGCGACGCGACGCATCAGCGCCATGATCAAACTTCGCACCCCATCCCGACTCCCTCGACGACAACGACGACGAGCCGCCGCCGCCTTCACCCTCGTCGAGCTCATGATCTCCATCGCGCTGGTCCTGCTCCTGATCTACGGCATCTCGCAGGTCTTCAAGCTCAGCAGCGATACCATCGGCGCCAACACCGCCATCGCCAACGCCGCGCGCGACCACCGCGCCGCCTCGCAGGCCATGGCCGAGGACTGGCGCAACAGCCTCCCCGATTCCCCCATCACGCTCATCAGCAGCCGCGTCGGCTACGGCCTCGACTCCTCCACCGGCAAGTACTTCATCGCCGGCTGGAAGAACGCCGACGAACAACGCAACGCCAAGGACACGAACCAGCAGGACCCGCTCCTTCAGACCACCAGCGACCTTCCCGTCCACCTCATCCAGGGCACCGACCGCACCCCCCGCATCGACCGCCTCGCCTTCTTCGCCCGAAATCTCTACCACCGCCAGACCGCCGCCGCCGGTGAGGCCGCCGGCGTCACCACCAGCGCGG
>DATBFY010000102.1:0-7775 GCA_036558265.1 Tepidisphaeraceae bacterium
TGCGCCAATGTCGATGATCGCGGTGATCTTCGGCGTCGTGATGGCCGCCTACCAGTTCAGGGCGTTCGCTGAACGATCCCGGGGACGATGACCCCGTCTGCGGCGCATTGACTTCATCCGGCGGCCCACAGCATCCCGCACAACGCCACGTAACCAAGCAGCACAATCCACGTCATCGAGCTCGTTCGAATGTCCGCATGCATGTGCGCCGATCCTTTCCACTTGACGTGGAGAAAGACACATTCGATTCCCGTGGGTTAGCTGGCCGCCTCAGAGGCAATTGCTTGCGCGCTAAGCGAGCGATAGGCGTACCGACCATGCCCGCTTGCCCAGCGAGGCGATCAACCCCACCGTCCCCTCCCTGATCGCCCGGTCGATCTGGTCGAACCGACCCGTCGTCGGCTGGATCGAGAAGTGTCGGTGCGTGCCCCACCCCCCGGTGTTGATCCAGAGCCCCCAGTAGGCTGCCATCCCGTCCTCGGACTTGTACTCCATCGTCGCGCGGCGGTGGCGCGTCGGGTAGCGGATCGACAGCGGCGTCATGATCGGCAGGCAGGAGAACGCCTTCCACCCCCGCTTGCCGGGCAGGTCAGACGGTTTCGCCAGGTTCGCGCCGTCCTCCTCGGTCACCGGCCAGGGGAATTCCTGCTGGATATCATGACCGATCGCGTCGTGACTGAGACGAAACCGCGGATTGCCCGGCAGGTCAAGCTCGATCGGCACTGTCATCGACATCAGCGGGTGCAACGCCCAGATGAAGCGGAATTCGAACGGAGCCAGGTTCACCAGCGTGTATTCGGCGACGACGCTGGCGCCCTCCAGATAAAGCTTGCGCGTCAGGCGATACCCGAAGCGCAGGCCGTGCCAGACCGTGGTGATCCCGTCTTTCGCCGGGACGAATGTGGTCGGCAGCGACCAGATCTCGCCGTGATCCGGGACCGGGATGCCATCGTATGGCCGGCCGACGTACTTGCTCGCCGCGATCGCCGGAAAACACTCGTCCCATCCCGCGTACCAACCCTTGGTGTAAGGCAGGTCATAATGGGAAGTCTGGGCGGGATATTCCGACGGGTAACTGAAGAGCAGCTCGAACTGATCCGCCTTATCGACCAGCGAAGAGACCTTGCCCCCGTGCTGCGGCCAGACGTCCATCTGGATCGCGTCGTTCTCGATGGTGACGGGCTGGGTCATCAAGCGCTCTCCGCGACCTGTGCACGACGGGCGATTAGATTACCCGCAGAGACGGGTAAGGGAAATGGGCAGCACTTGTGCCCATTTTTGCGCCACCGGGCTCTGACATGGTTATCCACGCGCCGGTATACTGAGAAGTGATCGCCGCTGTCCGCGACGCACATCGGGCGCCCAGTCGGAACTGATTCATGATCCTTCACGTCCTTCGAGCGCTGTTCATCCTGCTGATGGGAGCGGTCGGGTACTTCCTGCTGCTCCAGCCCAATCAGGTGCTGGGGGCGTATACCTGGCTGACCATGATGGTCACGCTCTGCCTGGGCGTGTTCATCGTCTGTGTGGACATCCTGTCGCCACGACGCAAGTTGGCGGTCTTCTCCGGCACGTTCCTGGGCTTGGTCGTCGGCTTGGTGATCGCGTATGCCCTGTCGTTCGTCGTGACGCTGGTCGTGGACAATTACATTCCGGCCGTCGCCAGCGACTCGACGGTGCAGTGGCTTGGCGCCAAGGAGAAGGGCAGCTCAATCAGCAATCGCGATATGGTGGTGCGGAACGTCAACCTGGTCCTGGGCGTGGTCTGCTGCTACCTGTCGATCAGCTTCATCCTTCAGACCAAGGACGATTTCCGCTTCATCATCCCCTATGTCGAGTTCTCCAAGCAGACCAAGGGGTCGCGGCCGATCCTGCTCGACACCAGCATCCTGATCGACGGCCGAATTACCGACATTGCCGCGACGGGGGTCTTCGACAGCCAGTTGATCGTGCCGCGGTTCGTCCTCGACGAGCTGCAGCTCATCGCCGACAGCGCCGACAAGCTCAAGCGCAACCGCGGCCGCCGCGGGCTCGACGTGTTGACCAAGCTGCGCGGCATCTCGCGGGCCGAGGTCTTCATCTACGATCACTCGGTCCACAGCGAGACCGACATCGAGGGCGTCGACCAGAAGCTGCTCGTGCTCGCCAAGCAGCTCAACGGACGCGTCCTGACGACCGACTTCAACCTGAACAAAGTCGCCCAGCTCCGCGGCGTGGACGTGATCAACATCAACGACCTGTCGAACGCGCTCAAGCCCGTCGTCCTGCCCGGCGAGCGCATGCACGTGCGCCTGGTCAAGGGCGGCGAGGAGCCCGGCCAGGGCGTGGGTTACCTCGACGACGGCACCATGGTCGTGGTCGAACACGGCAAGAGCCACGTCAACGAGGAGGTCGAGTTCACGGTCACCAGCGCCCTGCAGACCTCCGCCGGACGGATGATTTTCGGACGGATGTCCGATGGCTCCGCAAGCGCCAACGCAACTGCAGGCGCCACCGCCACCCCGCCAGCAAGACGCCAGAAACCTCATTCCGAAGCACGCTCATGACCGGGCAGCGCTGCCGGGTTTCCGCTTTCTGCAACGATGCCCCCGTTCGCTGTGATCATCCCCGCCGCAGGCGCCTCCACACGCTACGGGGGCGCTCAGAACAAGCTCCTGGAATCTCTCGCCGGCCAACCCGTCATCGCTCGCACGGCCAAGGCGTTCCTCGACCGCCCGGACGTCGTCCACGTGATCGTCCCCACCGCCTTGGAAAACCTCTGCGAGCTTCTGCCAGGCGACCCGCGCATCATCACCTGCCCTGGCGGCCCGACCCGCGCGCACAGCGTCCGATGCGGCCTCGAGCGCGTGCCTGCGTCGGTCGAGTTCGTCGCCATCCACGACGGCGCACGCCCCTTGGTTTCCCAGGGCTTGATCGACCGCACGCTCGCCGCGGCCGTCGAGCACGGCGCCGCGGTGCCGGCGCTTCCCGTCACGCTGACCATCAAGGAGGCCGCCGGCCCCTTGCCCGCCAGGGTCGAGCGCACCGTGCCGCGCGACCGCCTCTGGGCGATGCAGACCCCCCAGATCGCGCGGCGCGCGGAGCTGATCCGGGCCTTCGACACCTGTCCCATCCCCCTTGCCGAGGTGACCGATGACGTGCAGTTGATCGAGCTGGCCGGCGGCGAGGTCTGGCTGGTGGAGGGGGACGAACGGAACCTGAAGATCACGACGCCGATGGATCTGCGGATCGCGGAGATGCTCCTGAGCAATCACCCCGGCCGCTGAAGCGGCCTCGCCAGGACGCGCTTTGGCGCGCGTCGCACGATTCGGGTATACAGGCGCCATGGCGGCAACCAGCCCATTCGTGGTGGCGATCCTCGCGGAATCGGCCGAGGCCCAGGAAGACCTGCGGCACACCCGCGACACGCTCGACCGCTTCGGCGTCGCGTTCCTCGAACGCGCCACCGAGACCGGCCGCTCGACCCTTCGGGACACCGTGTCGGCGTTCGAGGCCGCGGGCGCCAGCGTGTTCATCGTCGCCGATACGGCTAACCCCGCGGGCACGCTGTCCGCCGCGGTCTCGGGGCTGACGCTCCGTCCCGTCCTCGCGGTGCCGATGCAAACACCGCCCGCGCCCGCCCTCGACGCACTCCTGGCCACGACGCGAGGCGGGGGCGGCCCACCGGTCGCGTCGCTGGCGATCGGCAAGGCCGGCGCGATCAACGCCGCCCTGCTCGCGGTCGCCATCCTCGCCAACGCGGACGACACCCTTCGCCGGAAGCTCGATGACTTCCGCGCCCAGCAGACCGCGAACGTGCTGGCCGACCGCCTGGAATGACCCTGCCTCGCCCCGCAGCTCGCTCGCCGATACAATCCCCGGCAAACCTGAGCCCCCGTGGCGGAACGGCAGACGCTTCGGACTTAAAATCCGATGACCGGCAACGGTCGTGTGGGTTCGATTCCCACCGGGGGCATTGAAAAAAACGAGGGGCAAGCTCATCCGGTGAACCCCCGGACACCACAGCGGCGGACGATTTGTTTTCCCGGGTGATGGCAAGATAAGATAAAAAGACGGGTCGGATTTGCGCCCGCGGCGGCCACGGCAACTCGTCCTTTTCTACCGGAGCAGCCATGAATCCAATCGTTCGATCGACCGTTGCGGTTTTGGCGGTTTGCCTGCTCGCACACTGGGCGCTGGCCGACGACGAGCCGCGGTACGAAGGGCTGGGCACGACCGGCCGCAATGTCACCGCCGCCAACCCGGACGCGCAGAAATATGTCGTCCAGGGGATCCGGTTCCTTTACGGCTTCAGCCACGGCGCGGCGATCCGCTCGTTCGAGCAGGCGGCCAGGCTCGATCCCAGTTGCGCGATGGCGTACTGGGGCATCGCGATGGCGAACGGGCCGCACGTGAATTTCCCGATCGTCCCGCCGCCCAACGCCGATGCCGCGTGGAAGAACCTGCAACTCGCGAAACAGAATGCCGGCAAGTGCACGCCGGTCGAGCAAGACCTGATCGAGGCGCTGTCGGCCCGGTACGCCAACCCGCAGCCGGAAGACCGCTCGGCGCTGGACAAGGCTTACGCCGACGCGATGCGGAAGGTCTGGCAGAAATATCCCGATGACGCCGACGTCGGCGCCTTCTTCGCCGAGTCGATGATGGACCTCTCGCCGTGGAACCAGTGGACGCCGGAGGGCAAGGCCAACCCGGGCACCGAGGAGATCGTCGCCACGCTCGAAGCGGTGATGAAGCTGAACGTCAACCACCCCTTCGCCAACCACCTTTACATCCACGCGATGGAGGCCAGCCGGACTCCGGAAAAGGCCGTCCCCGCGGCCGACCGCCTGCGCGCGCTGCAGCCGGGCCTGGCACACAACGTGCACATGCCCACGCACATCGACATCCGGGTCGGGCAGTGGCAGAAGGCGATCGACTGGAACGCGAGGGCGATCGACTCGGCGGTCGCGTATCACAAGGTCTCGGGCCCGCCGCAGGGGCTGCTGATCTTCTACGAGGCCCACAACTATCACATGCTCGCGTACGCCGCGTTGATGACGGGCCAGCGCGAGCTGGCGGTGAAGCAGATCAACGCGATGGTGGCGAGCCTGCCGGCGGACTTCGTGCAGGCGTTCTCGCCGATGATCGAGGGCTTTGGCGCGATGCCGGACGAGGTGATGGTGCGGTTTGGGATGTGGGAGCAGATCCTCGCGGCCCCGCAGCCCGACAAGGAGTACATGCCGTACACCAACGCGTTCCACCACGCCGCCCGGGCGATCGCGTTGGCCGCCACGGACAAGACCGCCGAGGCCCGGGCCGAGCAGAAGCTGTGGAACGAGGGTCTGAAGAAGGTTCCCGAGGGCGCCGTCTTTCACAACAACCCGATGCCCGCCATTTACACGCTGGCCAGCACGATGGTCGAAGGCGAGATCCTCGTGCGCGAGGGCAAAACCGACGAGGGCCTGGACAAGCTGCGCGAAGCCGTGAAGCTGGAGGATGCGCTGCACTACGACGAGCCGCCGGCGTGGATGATCCCGGGCCGGCACGTCCTGGGCGCCGCCCTGATGAAGGCCGGCAAGGCCGCCGAAGCCGAGCAGGTCTACCGCGACGACCTGAAGAAGCTCCCCAACAACGGCTGGAGTCTCTTCGGCCTGGCCGACTCGCTCCGCAAGCAGGGCAAGGACGACGAGGCCAAGGAGGTCGACGCCAGGTTCAAGGAGGTCTGGTCCAAGGCCGACATCCAGATTACGAGCAGTTGCCTTTGCCAGACCGGCGTGACGACGGCGAAGTGAATTCACGGTGGGGCGGGTGTGACCGGGTCGGTGGGTTCGTTTGGAAATCTGGCACACTCCGGGGAGGGGGGAGGGGGAGCGGATGAGCGGATGAGGGGATGAGGAGATGAGGAGATGAGGAGATGAGGGGTGCGGATAGGGGCTGGGCTTCCGCAGCGGCCCGGGTTGGGTCGGGTTGTGGTCCATGGCGTCCTCCTTTGGGGGGGCGCGTTTGGGTGACGATCACGCGCCCGTCCCCCGGTGGGTGGTGATCGGTGGGCGCGGGGACGCCCGCGTCCGAGGTCATTATAACATATACCTAACGTCGGTCAATGAGAATTCTGCGGGAGTCGTGGCAGGTGGGTATTCGCGCAGCCTCGGAATTCGACGCTTGCCTCGGCCAGATGGAGGCCCAGGCGAGCGGCGGACCGTGTCGGTCACGCCGACGCGTCAGGCACGGTGCCGCATTCCGGGCAGCGCTCTGGCGTCGCGCGGAGGTCGTAGCCGCAGAACGCACAGCGTCCGGGGCCCGCACGCCATCGACGGAGGCGGCGGCCGAGACGGACTGCCGCGAGTGCAGCCGGAACCGCAAGCAACGCCGTCGGCGCCCAGAATGGCACGACCCACTGCCGCGTGGACCCTAAGGCCATCAGCCCCGCGCGGTACCGGAATCCGCCCCACGAGCGGTCGACCGCCGGGCGGAAGAACATCCAGGACCGGTCGAGGTCGTCGGGCCGCTGGCGGCGGGCATCGGCGTCCTGGCGGCTATATCGGATCCCGGGCGGGGGCGGCGCGAACATGAGGTTCCCGGCCTTCATCTGCTCTGGGGTCATCGTATTCTCGCAGACGACCAGCCCCAGTCGGCCGCGGGAGCAATAGACGTAGCGGGGCCTGCCGGGGTCGGAGCCCGCGTGCCAGGCGAACGTCTCCGCGACGTGATAGCTCCGCAGCCACAGGACGAGCGTCGTCACGGTCAGGCCCAAGAGCAAGAGCGCGGCCGCGTCGAGGAGAAGGCGCAGTACCCGCTTCATTCGGTCCTTTTGACGCACGACCGATATCTTACCACTCCACTCATCGTGGGCCTCCATCCGGCGGAGCTAAATTGGAATTCCGGCCCATTGGGGCGCTGCCCCAAACCCCGCCTTCGCCGTCCCGGCAACCGCGCCTCCGGCGGCGCATTGGCCTTGTCACCGGCGAGCGACACGTCCCCTCCAAGGCACGCGAGTGCGACGATGAGGTTGAGAATCCGGGGTTGGTGCATGTTGCTGACCTGAGCGATGCGCGATGTTACCGTCCGGCCTGCATCCGGCGCAAGAGCAGCTGGAATTGGGGCCTGTTGGGGCGCCGCCAAGGGCCGGTGCTGCCGTTCATACCGTCTTTGCGGCCTGGGCAATCCCGCCTCATTGCGAAAAGCCGCGTCAAATACGGGACTCGCGGAGCCTGCGAAAGCCACAAAACGTGCGCGAAGTGGGTCGTGAAATCTTGCCGTCGAATCGAGCAAACTGCCGTTCGGGCAACCTCCATTTTTCACCATAACGCCTTAGTTATCCCAGGTTTACGAGAATTCCAAGGCCCGCTTTTGCCTCCCCCGAAAGCAATGTACATCTTGGTCACCGATCGACGGATGTTCCGCTCGATCCAAGGCCCGTAAGCCTTGAGACCCCATAACACGAAGGATGCGAGAAGCGATGAATACCCCGATCAACACCCTCCAGGCGGCGACCACGCTCGAAACCCTTGAACCGCGCAGCATGATGTCCGTGTCGATGGACAACGGCATCGTCGCGGTGACCGGCAGTGACGCCGCCGACTACGTCCAGATCTTCACCGACGACTCCGACGGCCAGGCCAAGCTGACCGTCAGCGTCTCGACCGGCGACCAGACGAGCGTGGAGAGCTTCCCGATGTCCGAGGTCAAGGGCGTGCGCGTCGATGGCCTGGGCGGCGATGACTGGCTGTTCGTGGATCGTAATTGCGACCCGACATTCAACGTCCCGGTGACGCTCTTTGGCGGGGCCGGCGATG
>DATBFY010000103.1:0-4249 GCA_036558265.1 Tepidisphaeraceae bacterium
CAGGTCAGGTCGTCGTCCTGGCAGTAGGTGTTGTTGTTGCCGTTCTGGGTGTGTCCGAGCTCGTCTTTGGCGAGGATCATCGGGACGCCCTTGGAGAAGAGGAGTGTCGCGAACAGGTTTCGCTTCTGCCGCTCCCGCAGCGCGATGATCCCCTGGTCCTCGGTCGGGCCTTCGGCGCCGCAGTTCCAACTGTTGTTGTCGTTGGCGCCGTCGCGGTTTCCTTCGCCGTTGGCCTCGTTGTGCTTCTCGTTGTAGCTGACCAGGTCGTTGAGCGTGAAGCCGTCGTGGCAGGTGACGAAGTTGATGCTCGCGTACGGCTTGCGGCCGTCGTCCTGGTAGAGGTCGCTGCTGCCCGCAAGGCGCGTGGCGACCTCGCTGACCTGCCCGCCGTCGCCCTTCCAGAATCGCCGGATCGTGTCGCGGTACTTTCCGTTCCACTCGGTCCACAGGACGGGGAAATTGCCGACCTGGTATCCGCCCGGCCCGACGTCCCACGGTTCGGCGATCAGCTTTACCTGCGACAGGATCGGGTCCTGGTGGATGATGTCGAAGAACGCCCCCAGGCGGTTGACCTCCATCAGCTCGCGCGCCAGCGTGCTGGCCAGGTCAAACCGGAACCCGTCCACGTGCATCTCGGTGACCCAGTAACGCAGGCTGTCCATGATCATCTGCAGCACGCGCGGCTGGAGCATCTTGAGCGAGTTTCCGCAGCCGGTGAAATCCATGTAGTAGCGCGGGTCGTTCTCCACCAGTCGGTAATACTCGGCGTTGTCGATCCCGCGCCAGGAGAGCGTCGGGCCCATGTGGTTCCCCTCGCACGTGTGGTTGTAGACCACGTCGAGGATCACCTCGATCCCCGCCGCGTGCATCGACCGCACCATCGTCTTGAACTCCTGGACGCTCTTGCGCGGCGACTGCTTCGACGCGTACGCCAGGTGCGGCGCGAAATACCCGAGCGTGTTGTACCCCCAGTAGTTGGTCCGACCGCGTCCGGCCAGGTGTCGGTCGTTCAGGTGATACTGGATCGGCAGCAGCTCGAGCGCCGTCACGCCCAGCGACAGGAGGTGATCGATCACCGCCTCGCTCGCCAGCCCGGCGTAAGTGCCGCGCTTCTCCTCGGGCACGTCCGGGTGCTTCATCGTCAGCCCCTTGACGTGCGCCTCGTAGATCAGCGTCTTGTGCCAGGGGGTGTGCGGCGGGCGGTCGTCTCCCCAGGTAAAGGCCGTATCGATGACCGAAGCCAACGGACAGAACGCCGCATTGTCGCGCTCGTCGAACGACAGGTCCGCCGCGGGATGCCCGACCCGATAGCCGAACAGCGTGTCATCCCAGGTCACGTCCCGCCCGATCGCCTTCGCGAACGGGTCCAGCAGCACCTTGTTCGGATTGAAGCGGTGCCCGTGCTGGGGCTCGTATGGCCCGTGCACACGGTAACCGTACAACTGTCCCGGCTCGGCGTCCGGCAGGTAGCCGTGCCACACCATGTCGGTGTGCTCGGGAAGCGCGATGCGCGCGACCTCTTTGGTCGCGTCCACCGCGTCAAACAGGCAAAGCTCCACCTTCGTGGCATGCTCGGAGTACAGGGCGAAATTAATACCCGCCCCGTCGAACGTCGCCCCCTGCGGGTAAGGCCGCCCGGGCCAGACGCGTATCGCGTGCGTCTTTCGTCCGTTCCCGGTGTTTGTCGCGGCGTTCGTCGACTTCGAAAGCGTCGTGGTCGTCGTCATAAGTTGTCTTTGTCACTCCTGATCTAGCGGGATATGTTCCGCAAGACCGTGCTCAGCGGGAACGGCTGAAATCCCTTATGCAAACCGCGGACCGGGCAACCCCTCGTCCTTTCACGCAACTTGGGTTACACATAGTCGCGGCCTCGGCCGGGGGCATGCCCGGCAAATTCGTCGCTCGGCCGCACGCGCCCCATGACCCCATCCGCGCAAGAACTTTCGCGCAGCGCCGGCGTCCTCCTGCACGTCACCTCCCTGCCCGGCCCGCACGGCATCGGCGACCTGGGACCGCAGGCGTTTGGTTGGATCGACACCCTTGCCGCCGCCCGACAGTCCTGGTGGCAGATCCTGCCCCTCGGCCCGCCGGGCGCGGGCGATTCACCTTATCAGTGCTTCTCAGCCTTCGCCGGAAATCCGCTGCTGGTCAGCCCCGAACTGCTCCGCCGAGAAGGAATTCTAGGCGCCGCCGATTTCATCCGCGACCGGTTCCCGGACGACCGCGTTGATTTCCCCCGCGTCCGTCAACACAAGAATCGCCTGCTCGAGATCGCCTGGCGACGATTCAGCGGTGGTCGGTTTCGAGCGCTACGCGACGCCTTTGACGCCTTCCGTCAGCGGCAGGCGAGTTGGCTCGACGACTTCGCACTCTTCATGGCCCTGAAGGACGCGCAGCCGGGCCGCTCGTGGACGGACTGGGCGCGGGACCTCGTCCGCCGCAAGCCCGCTGCGCTGCGTACCGCGCGCAATGAACTGGCCGACGCGGTCGCGCGACACGAGTTCGCACAATTCCTCTTCTTCCGGCAGTGGGACGCGCTCAAGCGTTACGCGAATGAGAAGGGCGTTTGCCTGATCGGCGATCTGCCCATCTTCGTCTCGCCCGAATCCGCCGACGTCTGGGCCAGCCCGCATCTCTTCCGGCTGGACAGGGATCGACGTCCGACGCACGTCGCCGGGGTCCCGCCCGACTACTTCTCCAGGACCGGCCAGCGCTGGGGCAACCCGTTGTACCACTGGCGCGCGATGGAGCGCGACGGATTCGCCTGGTGGATCGACCGGTTCCGCGCAACGCTTGCCACGGTGGACCGGGTGCGCATCGACCATTTCCGCGGCTTCAGTGCCGCGTGGCAGATCCCCGCGCACCTGCCGACCGCGGTGAAGGGCCGCTGGGTCCCGTCACCCGGGCGCGAACTGTTCGGCGCCGCGCGCGCGGCGCTGGGCGGGCGCCTCCCCTTCATCGCCGAAGACCTGGGCCTGATCACGCCCGACGTCGAAGCCCTGCGCTGCCAGTTCGGCCTGCCGGGGATGCGGGTGCTCCAGTTCGCCTTCGGCGACACTCCGGCCAACCCCTTCCTTCCCCACAACTATGAGCGGCGCACCGTCGTCTACACCGGCACCCACGACAACGACACCACGCGCGGCTGGTTTCGATCGCTCGACAGGACAAATCGCCGTCGCGTCCGACGCTACGTGGGCGACGACGCGGATCCCGTCTCCTGGCGGCTCCTGCGCCTCGCCTGGTCGTCCGTCGCGGACCTGGCGATCGCCCCGCTGCAGGATGTTCTCGACCTGGATCGTCGCGCCCGCATGAACACGCCCGGCCGTCCCACCGGCAACTGGCGCTGGCGCGCGACGCCCGCGATGCTCGCCGACGCCCGCCTGGATGCCCTGGGCGAGCTCACCGAGCTCTATGGCAGAGGGCGTTGAGCGGCGACCACCACCGCGAGCCGACCTCTGTCACGTTTCACGTCTTCACCTTCCACCTTTCCCGCCTATCATGTGCAACGCATGGACATCAACCTGATGGTTCTCAACGTCGGCAACAGCCGCACCGCCGTCGGTATCTTCGTCGCCGGCGACCTCCAGCACGTCGCACGCGTCGCCAACGACGACAAGGACAAGTGGCCGCAGGTCCTGCGCGACGCCTGGGAGAAGATCGACGCCAAGGAGAACGCGGCCGTCGCCGGCGCCAGCGTCAACCCCGCCGTCATGGAGGCGCTCGAGCATGCCGTCGGGCAGGCGACCGGGCAGAAGGTCGAATGGATCGGCCGCGACATCGACCTGCCGATCCGCGTGCTGACCGAACCGCCAAGCGATACCGGAGTCGATCGCGTCTGCAACGTTGCGGCGGCCTACGAACAACTCGGCAAGGCCTGCGTCGTCGTCGATGCCGGAACCGCCGTCACCGTCGATTGCTGCAACGACAAGGGCGAGTTCCTCGGCGGCGCCATCGCGCCGGGTCTTGCCCTTCAGCTCAACGCCCTGCACGACCACACCGCCAGGCTTCCCCTGGTCGAGTTTGCCGCGCCCCAGGGCGTCTTCGGCCGAAGCACGAAGGAGGCCATCCGGCAGGGGGTCTTCAACGGGCTTCGCGGCATGGTCAAGGAAGTGGTCGAGAACTACGCCACCGAATTGGGCTCCTGGCCCGAGCTGATCGCCACCGGCGGCGACGCCACAAAACTGTTCGACGGCTGGGAACTCGTCCACGCGATCTCACCCGACCTGACCCTCTACGGCGCCGCGCTGGC
>DATBFY010000104.1:0-4958 GCA_036558265.1 Tepidisphaeraceae bacterium
GGTTGTCGCAACGCGCGGAGGATGTGGGCGTCGAAATTGGCGGTCTCGCCGCCGCTCACGTCGCGGTAGAGGATCGCGAACGCCCAGATCCCCAGCACGACCAGGAGCGCGGCCACGAGGACCAGCGGCTCGCGCCCGACGAACGACCGCCGCAGCCTGTCGAAGACTGGAGACATGGGCGGGGCATTATAAAGATGAAGGGCGAAGGATGAAGGATGAAACAGATCACGACCAATCCAGGGCCCCGTAACACGGGCGCCCCGCCCGTGTCGTCAATCAATCACGGGCGGGGCGCCCGTGCTACGGGCAACTGTCTATCGACTACGCTTCGCGGTCTACCGCCGCGGCGATCCGGCGGATGGCCTTCATCATCTCGCCGAACTGCTGATGAGTGATCGACTGGGCGCCGTCGGTCAGGGCGTGCTCGGGGTCGTTGTGAACCTCGACGATGAGTCCGTCAGCGCCGGCGGCGACGGCGGCGCGGCACATGCTGTCCACCAGGTAGCTCTTGCCCGTGCCCTGGCTGGGGTCGATGATCACCGGCAGGTGGCTCACGCGGTGCAGTTCCGGGACGGCCGCCAGCGCCAGCGTGTTGCGGACGTACTCCTCGTAAGTTCGGATGCCGCGCTCGCAGAGCATGACGTTGGGGTTTCCCTTGGCCATGATGTATTCGGCGGCGAGCAGAAACTCTTCCAGCGTGGCGCTGAGCCCGCGCTTGAGGAGGACGGGCTTGTCGCCGACCTCGCCGGCGGCGCTGAGCAGGTTGAAGTTCTGCATGTTGCGCGCGCCGATCTGGAGAACGTCGGCGTACTTGGCGACCAGCGGGACCTGCTCGACCGCCATGACCTCGGTGACGACCGCCAGGCCCGTCTCCTCGCGCGCCAGCGCCAGCAGCTCCAGGCCCTTCTCACCCATGCCCTGGAAGGCGTATGGACTGGTGCGGGGCTTGAACGCGCCGCCGCGCAGGCCGGTGGCGCCGGCGGCCTTGACGGCGTGCGCGGTCTCCAGCAATTGCTGCTTGTTCTCCACGCTGCACGGGCCGGCGATCACCTGCACCTTTCGCCCGCCGACCTTCGCATCGGCGCGCAGCGGCACGAGCGACCGCTCCTTCTTCATCTCCTTCGACGCCATCTTGTAGGGGGCGAGGATCGGCACGACCTTCTCGACGCCCTCCACCGTCTCCAGCACCGTGCGATCCTTGAAGCGGTCGTTCCCGATGACGGCGACGACGGTCCGCTCGGTTCCGACGATCACGTTTTCCTTGAGTCCCATCTCTCTCACCAGTTTGATGACGTGCTCGAGTTGTGATTGCGTCGAGCCCGGTTTCATGACCACGATCATTGCCTGCCTCCGCCACGGTAAAAGTTGTCGTCAAATCGCCAGTTCACGGCCGTCGTGCTCCTTGCTCGCCGAAACGAAACAAGCCCCAGGACTTGGCGTCCTGAGGCTTGGGTTCTTGTCGGCCGATCGTCGTTCAGACTCGCTCAGGACGCAAAATCGGCGGCCGGATAAAAGTACCCGTAAAACCAGAAGCCGAAATGGGCGGACCGAGGGGCCATCTGACGTCATATAAGCTACCGTGCGGTTTGCGGTTGTCAACGACCAAGTCGTCCGTCGCGGCGGGGGGCCGGCTCGATCTAATTGGGGACAGCTATACAATTCGCCATGTGCCCGCCGCCCGACGCACAGCACGACCCGCCTGCCCCGCACGACGAGGCGCCTTGCGCATCGTCCGCAAGCTACGCGGCGTTCGTGCTGAAGAACGTGCTGGGGTGGTTCCTGATCCTGCTGTCGTTCGTGCTCGGGCCGGTGCCGGGGCCCGGGGGGATCGTCGTCTTCCTGATCGGGTTCGCGCTGGTCTGGTTCCCGGGGAAGCGCCGGCTGACCGCGCGGGTGCTGCGGATGACGGGAAAGGTCCGGCGTCGGATCCGACCGTGGCTGCGTCATCACGGCGTCCATCTCCTGCCCCCGCGGCCCCACCCGCCCCACGCCGCGCACGACGCGGAGATCCTGCGCATCCACGAGAGGCATCGCACGCGCTTGAGTAACGCCTGGGCCATCGCCAAGCCGTGGTTGAAGCGCCTGATCGCCGTCGGCATCACGGTCGCCATCTTCGCGTGGATGCTCAAGCCGGTGGTCCAACGGTGGGACCAGGTCGGCCAGCGCGTGAAGGAGATCGACTGGGGACTGTTCGCCCTGGCGGCGGTGATGTTCGCGGCGTTCCTGTTCGTCTTCCGCGTGACGAGCTGGCGGAAGATCCTCGCCGGGTTCGGCTACCGCCTGCCCCTGGCGCCGGCGACGCGGATCTGGTCCACCAGCGAGCTGGCGCGATACCTGCCGGGCGTCATCTGGCAGGTCGTCGGACGCGTCTACCTTTGCAAGCCGTACGGCGTGAGCGGCACCGTCTGCTCGGCGAGCCAGATCCTGGAACTGGTGGCGTTTTTGCTCGCCAACGTGCTCGTGGCATTGGGATGCCTCCTCTGGTTCGGGACCAAGATGGACCCCGCGGCGTCCAAGTACCTCTACGCGGTCATGGCCCTGGTGCCCCTGCTGATGCTGCTGCTGCACCCCAAGGTCTTCTACACAGCCCTGACGAAGTACATGAGCTGGCGGGGCAAGCAACTGCCCGCGCGGCGCGTCCGCGGCAAGACGCTGACGCTCCTGACCGTCTGGGCGATCATCGGCTTGCTCTGGCAGAGCCTGGCGTTGTGGATCCTGACGCACGGGCCGCTGGAACTGCCGTGGCAGAAGTGGTGGGTGGTGGCGGGAAGTTACTGCCTGGCGTGGTGCGCGGGGTTCATCGCGTTCTGGGCGCCGGGCGGGCTGGGCGTGCGCGAGTTCGTGTTTGTGACGGCGATGACGTTCGCGCTGCCGCCGTGGGTGCGGGCGACCTTCGGGGACGAAAAGGTGCTGTTCGGGTTCCTCGCCTTCCTGGGCATCCTGCTGCGGCTTTGGGCGACCGCGGGCGAGCTGATCCTTGCCGGCCTGGCCTACGCCGCCGACTACCGCGGCGCGCTGGGCAGGGCGGACGCGCCGGGTCGCGTCGCCGCCGTGGACGGGTAACGCTCCGGGTAGACGGTCTTGAAGTACAGCGCCAGCAGCACACCGAGCCAGATCACGAACGCGACCATGAGGAACGCGAAGAGTTTCGGCCTGGGCTTGAGCGGCGCGCAGGCGGGTTCCCCCTGGTTGGCAGCCATATCCGTGCGTCGCACTGGATTGGCAGTGGACCGTTCCCGCTTGCTCTTCATGACTTGCACTCGATCTTATACCCGCTGCCTTCGAAGGCGGTCTTGAAATCGTAGACGTTGCGGAAGTCCTCGATCGTGTCGTGCTCGGTCTTGGCCATGTGCCCGTTGTCAACCAGCGCGAAGACGATGCGGCCGAAGTCGTAGGTGCTGGTGATCCCCCAGCGCCGCAGGACCGTGCCGGCGAGGAGGCCCCACTCCTTGAGGGCGTAGTCGCGCAGGCCCTCGCAGAGCTGCTGGCCGCTCACGTGGCGGTTGGCCTCGGGATCGTCGGCGATCTCGGCATGGACCTTCTCGACGGTGTGGCCCAGGCCGACCTGGACGAACTTGAACGCCTCGCGCGGATACAACCCAACCTCCTCGACGATCTCGTCGAGGCTCTTGGCGGGACCGGGTTCGTTACTGGCGGGTGGCATGGGGTGACGATGAGTCCACTATAGCAGAAGGCGGTAATCGCGCGGATGGACGGAATCGGCGCGGCTCAGGTTTTGGGTTCGATCTTCGGGAAGAGGGGTGAGCCCTGGCCGACCTTATGCCCTTCGGGCAGGGGGGTGGCGAAGAGGTCCGATAGCGTGCGGCCGCCGCTGACATCCACGCCAAGCTGGGCAAGGCCCGCCACGGCTTTTTCGGGGAGGATCGGCAGGAGACCGACGATCGACGCGTAGACCGCCTGGGTGGCGACGTTGAGGACCGTGTCCAACCGGCCGGACTGCGAAGCGTCCTTGGCGAGCTTGAAGGGGGCGGTGGCGTCGATGTATCCGTTGGTGGCGCGGGCGAGATCGACCGGGAGCAGCGCGCAGTGCTGCAACTCGAGCTTCTGGTAGGCGGCGGCGAGGTCGCCGGGGAGTTTGGCGACCTTCTCGAGCAGCGTGCGGTCAATGTCCTGCAACTCGCCAGCCTTCGGCACGGCGCCGTTGCGGTACTTGTTGCTCATGTTCAGGCCCCGGTTCAGGCAGTTGCCCAGCACGTTCGCCAGCTCGGTGTGCGCGGCCACCAGGTCCGTCTGGCTGAAGTCCAGGTCGTTGCCGAAGGGGGCGGCGCGGAGCAGGTAGTAGCGCAGCGTGTCCAGGCCGTACGTCGCGATGATCTGGCGAAGCCGTTCCAGGTCGATGAAGTTCCCCAGCGTCTTGCTCATCTTCTGCCCCTCGGCGGTCCACCAGCCGTGGGCGAAGACCTGGTGCGGCAGGGGGATCTCGAGGCTCATCAGCATCGCCGGCCAATACACCGCGTGGAACCAGAGGATCTCCTTGCCGATCAGGTGAACGTCGACAGGCCAGTATTTCCGAAAGCGTCCGTCATCCGCCTGACCGTACCCGAGTGCCGTGATGTAGTTGGACAGCGCGTCGATCCAGACGTAGACGACGTGGAGGGGGTCGTTCTTCATCGGGATGCCCCACTTGAGGGTCGCCCGGCTGATCGACAGGTCGTCCACGCCCGCCTTGAGCTTGGACATCACCTCGTTGTGTCGCGACTCGGGTCGGACAAATCCCGGGTTCTGCTCGATGTGCGCCAACACGCGCGGGGCGTATTTCTTGAGGCGGAAGAAGTAGGTCGGCTCGGCGTAGCGGACGAGCGGCTTTTTGTTAAACGCGAGGTACTGGCGCTCCTTGGCCTCGGTCTCGGTGACGAATTCCTCCTGGCCTTCATCGTACCACCCCTCGTAGGCGCCCAGGTAGATGTCGCCACGGTCGAGCATCTGCTGGACGATCG
>DATBFY010000105.1:0-5309 GCA_036558265.1 Tepidisphaeraceae bacterium
GAAAGCACCTGGATGCCAAACAGGTCATACTTCCCCCCTGCCACGTATCGCAGCCCGTTCTCGAATCCCTCCTTCACGAAGAAGTCCGAAAGCACCACGCACACCCCCTTGTTGCGGTGTTGCAGCGCGAACCGCCGACAGGCGGCCGTGAAGTGACTCGGCCCCTCCGGCGTCAGCTTGTCGATGAACGAGATCATCTGGTTCACCTTTGTCCGCCCGCGCAGGCCGCCCGTCTCGGTCACCACACCGTCCGCGAAGGCGATGAGGTTCACCCGGTTGTAGTTCACCAGCCCCACGTACCCCAGCGCCGCCGCCACCTGCTTGAGGTAAAACGCCTTGTTCGGCGTGCCAAAGTCGCAGGACTTGCTGACGTCCACCAGGATGTAAAGCGACAAATCCTCCTCTTCCAAAAAGAGCTTGAGGAACAGCCGCTCCAACCTCGCGTAGATGTTCCAGTCGATGAACCGCAGATCGTCGCCAATGACATAATTGCGATAATCTGCGAACTCGACCGATTGCCCCCGCCGCTTCGACCGCCGCTCCCCCTTCATCTTTCCCGCCAGCAGCTTGCGGCTCATCAGGTCGAGCTGGTCGAGACGGGCCATGAACTCCGAAGAGAGAAGCTGGCCCTTCTTCGGCGGGGCGGTGACGGGGGCGGGTGCCGGAGTCTGCTGTGGGATCTCTAATGCCATGGTGTCAACTCATGCGACGAGTGAAAACGCGATCAGCAGGAACAGGACCACCCCCAACGCGATGACCACGAACCGCCATGACGGCCCCGACATTCGCCGCGCCGGTCGACCGGCCTCATAGCCCAGGATCGGTCGGCCGTCATCCATTTAGCACCTCGATCTCCCCCTGATGCTCCTTCGCATTGATTTGCCTTGCCACCTCCTCCGCCGCCTTGCGCGTCCGGCAGAGGATCTCGAACCGGTTCCGCCCGTCCTTCCCGTTCCACACCGCGTAACGTCCCCCCAGCGCCATCATCACGCGCACCTTCCCGATGTTCGGCGGAATCGTGTACTTCATCTCAGACACCCGACGCTCACAAACCTCAATCGTTCTGCCGCCCCCGCAAGCTCATCAGATATCGTACGACCATCCCCTCCACCGGATCGACCGGCGTCCCGCACTCCGGGCACCGCTCCGGCGACGCCCGCAGGTTGTACCCGCAGCACGGACACCGGGGCGCCCGCACGAACGGCCACTCGCCCTCCTCCTCGCGCCCGGCCCACCGATCCCCCATGCGCCGAACCGCCTCGAACACCCCGCCCACGATGAACGCCACCGCGATCACGCCGAACACGACGAAACCGAGAAGGGTGAGCATGTCGTAGATCAGCTTCATCATTACCCTATGGACCACACGTCGCGCGTTATGAACACGTCGCCATCTCGACCAGCGCCTTGGCGGTTTCCAGATCCCCTGACCAGACGGTCAATTCATAGTAGACCTGGGACCTGACGATGGCTCCCGTCAGATGAGTCGATTGCAGTCCTGCCATCTCACAGGCGATCCCGCGAGCGATCAGGTGCTCGCGCAGCGCTTCAGCATCGACGTGATGATCGGTCTGGTAAATCACAATCCGCTGCTCGGAAAGCTCGGGCGTCCGCACGGCAATTATGTCCGTCGGCGCGGTCGCCAGTAACCTGTTCACGTCCACTTTTCCCGGTCTAGATCGAGCCTGCCGCCGCCATCCACACTCGGGACATCGGTCAGGCGTCTTCCTCATGTCGTAGCCACATTCGGGACACTCATAATACCTACTGGCACGATTGCGCCTCATCACCCCGATCATCGACACGATGGCGATGACACCGGCTCCAACGCACACCGCCCCTCCTGCGACGTTTTTGACCATCTCCCAATCCAAACCGTTATCGCCTCCTCAACAAGCAACCTTCTGCTTCGTGTCCTTCGTGCCATCGTGGTTCAATTCACACTCTCCCCGCCGCCATATCCGCCTCGATCGCCGTCGGGATGTCGCTCACGATCTTCTCCAGCACCATGTCCGTCGTGATCCCCTCCGCCTCGCCTTCGAAGTTCAGGATCACCCGGTGCCGCATCGCCGGAACCACCACGTCCTTGATGTCCCCGAAGCTCACGTGGAACCGCCCGTCCAACAGCGCCCTCACCTTCGCACCCAGCGTGATCGCCTGTGCGGCGCGGGGCGAGGCCCCGACCCGCAGGAACTGGTTCACCATCGGCACCGCGAACTGACCCTGCGGGTGCGTCGCCAGCGTGCAGCGGATCGCGTAATCCTGCACGTGCGGCGCGATCACCACCCGCCGGATCAACTGCTGGTGCTGCATGATCCGGCCGCCGTCCAGCACCGGCTGCAGGTTCGCCTTGTAGCCCGTCGTCGTGCGGTCGAGGATCGCCCGAAGCTCGTTGCGATCGCTGTAGTTGACCAGCAGCTTGAAGAAGAACCGGTCGAGCTGCGCCTCGGGCAGCGGGTACGTCCCCTCCTGCTCAAGCGGGTTCTGCGTCGCCATGACGAAGAACGGCTCTTCCAATTTGCGCATCTCCCCGCCCGCGGTCACCTGCTTCTCCTGCATCGCCTCCAGGAGCGCGCTCTGCGTCTTGGGCGTCGCGCGGTTGATCTCGTCCGCCAGCACGATCTGCGAAAAGATCGGCCCCTCGATGAACTTGAACACCCGGTGGCCGTGCTCGTCCTCCATGATCACGTTCGTCCCGATCACGTCCGCCGGCATCAAATCCGGCGTGAACTGGATCCGGCTGAACTTCAGGTGCAGCGCCTCCGACAGTGCGCGGATCAGCGCCGTTTTGCCCAGCCCCGGCACGCCTTCGAGCAGCGCGTGCCCGCCGACGAACAGGCACGTCAGGACGCCGTCCACGATGTCGGTATGCCCGACGATCGCCTTGGCGATCTCCGCCTGCACCGCGCGGTAATCGCGCCGAAACGCATCACAAGCCGCCTGGATCTGCGGATCGACGCCGGGAATGGGAGGTTGCTGGGACATTGCGTTCCTTTCAATAGTCATCGTTAAGACGAAGATGGAGGATAGAAGATGGAGGATCGACGAAGATCACGGCGATCGCTCTCCATCTTCCACCCTCCATCATCCATCCTCGTTTTCTTCACTGCGAATCCTGCTCTTTCTCGCGAATCTTCTCCTGCGCCCGCCGCTTCGCCGCCATCAGGCCGCCCATCGTGTTCGCCTCCCCCTGCTGGCCCTTGGGCTGAATCTTCTTGGGCGGCGGCGGCACGGGCCTGTCCTTCGCGCCCCCAACGACCTGGGACAGGTCCCCGGCGACGCCCTCTTTCGCTTCGAATTTCGCCCGCGGATCGGGGGTCCCTGGCACTGAAGTGCCCGGGCCTGCCGCCGCGGTTCCTTCACTCGCCGACGGCTTGAATTTCTGCTCGGCCACGCCCGCGCGCACCTGCTTGAGCGCCCCCAGCGTCTGCTCGGCCTGCTCCACCTTCCGCACCGTCGTGAACGACCGCACCCAGTTCGCCCCAGCGGTCGCCATGCGCTTGGTCGAGTTCCAGTCCCACGCGATCCGACGCACCGCCACGTCCACGATGATCGCCGCCAGGAGGAACGGCATCAGCACGTCCCACACCGGCAGCGGGCTCGCCGCGATCTGCATGTTCTGGCGGCTGAAGAGGTCCACCGAGTTATCGAACGCCGGGATCACTCGACCCCCGGTGCGCTGCGCGATCTGCTCCAGCAGCGTGTCGTTGCTCTGCAGTTCCCGCGTCTCCGGCGACGTGCTGTTCGCCAGCCCGCCCAGAAGGAATCCCTGCGTCTTCCCCGCCCCCTTGTAGCTCAGCATCGAGATGTAATTGCCCGGATCCTTGATCGGGAACTCCCCCTGGTACGTCCCCGGCCCCACCTGCACCAGCCGCACGTTGATCGGCTTCATGTCCGGCCCGAGCACCTGCCCGCCCACGTTCAAAAAGTTCAAAAATCCCGCGTCCTTGTTCATCGCCTCCACGTTGATCCGCCCCACGTTCCCGTCCTGGGTCACGCGGATGTCAAAATCCGTGGACATCGGCGGCCTGGCGACCGACCGCACCACCTGCGCCCAGAACTTCGCGTATTCCCCCGATGCCGCCCAGTATGCGCTCCAGCGCTTGGTCGCGTCCGACGTGAACGCGACCGCCTTCCCCAGCCCCGCCTGCCAGTAGGCCAGCACCGGGTCGTTGTTGTCCCCCGCCACCAGCGGCACGTCGATCTGCGGGTTGTTCTTCTTGCTCGTCAGCACCATCCCCCGCACCGGCGGGATCGTCCCCAGACCCTTGATCAGGTCGCTGCTCGACCCGGTGAGTTTCAGCGGCAGCGGATCCTTCTCGAAGATCAGCGAGCGCCGCACCACCGTCGCCTCCTTGATGAAGATCTGCGGCAACTGCGACGGGTTCTTGTCGATCGGGCCGTAATAGCGCCCCTTCAGCCGCTCGGCCATCTCCCGCATCACCGGCGCCACACCCGACGTCGGATCGATGTTGTGCGGGAAGACCGTCACCGTCGAGACGCTGATCCGGTTGGCAATCAGGTCCTGGTAGAGCTTCGGCTGAGGTCCCTGCGGGTCCCCGTCGGAGATGATGATGATGTGCTTCTGCCGAGCATCCGAGTTCTTCAAACACGGCTGGTTCGGCCCCGTCCCGTTGAGCGCCAGGTCCAGCGCATCATCGAAGCTGGGCATGTCGCCCAGTTGCATCTTCTTGACGGCCGCATCCACCTTCGACCCGTCCCCCTTCTCGTTCAGCGGGAAGTCCCATTGGGCGCCACCCCGTCCGCCAAATCCGCCGCCACCCCCCCAGCCATACGAGATGACCCCGATCTCGTCGCGGTCCGACAGCGCTTTGATCGCCTGGAGCGCGCACTGTTCGCCCCAGTAGTTGCCCTGGGGCATCTCGCACGAGTGCATGACGAGCACCAGCGCCCCCTTAGGCATCTGCCGCTGAGCCGGGATCTCCATGTTCACCGGCAGCACTTCCTCGGTCTTGGTGCCCTGCCAGGCGCCGGCGCCGAACGAGTCCTTCCCGCCGATCATCACCAGCCCGCCGCCCATGTCGTGGACATAGGCGGCCAGCATCTTGTCCTGCGTGCTATCCAGGCCCCCCAGCCCGTATGGAACGTTGTGCAGGATGATCGCGTCGTAGTTCTGCAGGGCGACGGCATCGGTTGGGAAGCGGCCGACGTCGATCGTTTCCAGGTTGATCCCTTCGGAGCCCAGCGCGTCCTCCAGCAGCTTGCCGGGGCCCCGTTGACCGGCGTCATCGACACTGTTGTCGACGTAGAGGATCTTTCCCTTCCCCTTGATGACCGTGAAGCCCTCT
>DATBFY010000106.1:0-18630 GCA_036558265.1 Tepidisphaeraceae bacterium
CGCCTGGTGTCCGAAGGAAAGCTCAAGTCCGACGACCCGAAGGTGCAGCAGGCGCGTCAGGCGGAGATGCGCACGCTGCTCCACTTCCAGCTCGAGATGCAGGACGCCTCGATGAAGGTCGAGATTGCATCCAAGTTCGTCGAGCACGCCACGTCGGGCGTCAAGACGTTGATGTCCACCCAGGCCTAACACGGAAGAGAGGACCACCGTGACCCGGCACTTAGCGAAGCGCGACCCCCGCCGCGGGAGCGGCGAGGGCCGGCGGGGGCTCGTGCGGTGTGCGCTGGGGATGCTGTTCTGTCTCGCCATGGCCGGGTGCGACAACCGGGAGGAACTGACGCGCGTCGACACCGACAAGGAGGCCACGCGCATCCTCGTCGAATTGTCGCGCCACGGCGTCGCGCACGCGGACAAGCTGGAGAAGAGCGCCCAGCGCAAGACCGCCTGGAGCATCACCGTTCCGCAGGATCAGCTCGCCAAGGCCCGCGAGGTGCTGCTGCAAGCCGACCTGCCGCGCGAGACTCACGGGGGTTATCGCGGCATGATCGAGCAGGGGGGGCTCATCCCCACCAAGACCGAGGAGCGCGCCAAGCTGATGTATGCGATGGCCGAGGAATTGGCGCGCACGTTCGAAACCTACGACCGGGTGGTCAGCGCGCGCGTCCACATCGTGCTTCCGGAAAAGGATCCGCTGATGCGCGACGCGACGAGCCGTCCCACGGCGACTGCGATGGTGATGATCAAGTACACGCCCTCGGGCGACGCCGCCGCACCGGCGACGACGCGCCCCGCGGGTGAATTCGCTGACGCGCCGGTGGGTAAGGAAGACGTGCAGCAGATGGTAGCCCGCAGCGTCGAGGGCCTGACGCCCTCGAGCGTGTTCGTCGCATATAGCCGGGCGGACGCCGGCGCCGCCGTCGCCGCGACACCCGCTGCTACGGCGTCCGATGCCAGCAGTGCGCCGACGGCCAGCGCGGCCGGCGGTACCAGCCTGACCGCCGACCGCGGCCTGCTCATGAAACTGTTCGGCGCCGTCGCCCTGTTCGGACTGATCTCCATCCTGCTGACCGCCATGCTGGTCCGCGAGAAGCGGCGCCAACGGCTGCTCGCATTGGCCGCCTACTCCGACACCGCGATGGAGCGCGCCGGAACCTGACGCGCGCACGCAGCACCCGACACGTGCGCACCGCCGGTAGATCGACATGACCGAGGACCTGATCGAACAACCCATCGATTACCGCACCCGGGCGCTGCTCTGGGCGGCGGGGAACTGCGCCAGCGTCGTGCGCGACCTGCTGGCGTGGCACCCCGACGCCGCGCGCCTGCGCCAGCGCGCCGCCGACGGGGACGGCGACGGACAGTCGCTGGCGGCTCTGCTCTGGCAGGAACTGGCGGACACCGAGCGCTGGGCCCTGGGCGCCAGTGCCGGCCCGCAGGACCTGGAGCCCGCGGGGGGCACACCCACGGCGTACTGGCTCCGCCGCAAGCGCGCCGCCCGCTGGCGGCGCTGGCGCGCCGCCGCCGATCGCCTGCCGCGCATGTGGCTCAAGCTCCTGGAGATGCCCGCCGCCGCCGTTCGCGTCGTCTACATGGGCGTGGGCCTGGACATGACCGTCTGCGGGATCACCGGCCAATCCTCCGAGAAACTCATCCGCTTCCTGGCCCCGTTGGGCAACGACCTGGCGTGCCAGGCCGCCACGCGACTGCGCGAGCCGCAATACTGGCACGTCTCCGACGCGGTCTGCCAGCGCTGGCGCGAGGCGTGCAGCCGCGCGATGAAGCTGGTGAGCGGCGAGAAGGTCGTCTCGACGCTCGGGCGGGGCCTGCTGGCCGCCCTCTACCGCCGGCTCCCCGAGAGCGACCGCCGTGAGGCCGCTCAACTGAGCCGATCGAGTCTTCCCAGCCTGCTCGAAGAGGACGTGTTCCTCGAGCCGGTGACCGCCGACGAACTCAAAGCCGGGGAACAGATGTTCAACGCGCGCCTGGCCGCCACCAACGGCAAGGGTGGCCACGGGGCGGCTGGGGAACTGGAGGTTGGTCCATGAAAGGCAACGCGAACCCGTCGCCCGGCGCGGCGCCCCGTCCGGCCCGCGTGATCCGCGCCACCGACGCTGCCAAGGCCGACGTGCAGCCCCTTTTCCCCGCCACGCGCCTGCTCAAGGGCGCGGTCATCGAGGCCGAGCACGCCGCCGCCCAGGCCCAGCGCGCCCTGGAGAAGGCCCGCGCCGAGGCGTCGGCGACCCGGCAGGCCGCCATCGACGATGCGCAGGCCGTCCGCAAGGAGGCCTTCGAGCGCGGCTCCGAGCACGCCGCCGAGGAACTGGGCCGCACCTTGCGCAACTTCGAGGCCGAGCTCGATCGTTTGAAGCGCCAGTTCGCCACCGACGCCCAGCGGATCGCGTTCAAGCTGGCGCGGATGGTGCTCGACGTCGAGTTCCAGGTCCGTCCCGAGCGGATCGTCGAGCTGGTCTCGGGTGTGCTCGGTCGCGCCAAGCTGTACAACAGCGTCGCGGTGCACCTGCATCCCGACGACATCCAGCGCGTCCGCCCGCATGAGCCGGACCTGATGAAACAACTGGCATTTGCCCGCAAGATCCAGTGGTGCGCCGACGCCGAGCTGCCGCTGCACGGCGTGCGGATCGAAACCGAAATGGGGATCTACGACGGGTCGATCGACGTGCAGTTGAAGCGCCTGCAGGCACACCTGCTGGGCGGCACGCGGCAGCCGTCGCCCGAAGAAGAGCCCGACACGGGGAGCGCCCCATGAGCACGACCGATGAAGACGCCCTGGATTCCCTGGACTCCCTGGATGCCCGCCTGCGTGAGTTCGACGGCGTCGAACGCTTCGGCCACGTGACCGCCGTCACCGGCCCGGTTATCCGCGCCATCGTGCCCGACGTCCGCATGGGCGAAATCTGCCGCGTGCGCCGCCCAGGCGGCGGCGACCTTCTGGCCGAGGTCGTCGGCTTCGACCGCCAGGATGTCTTGCTCCTGCCGCTGGGCCGGCTCGACTCCATCGCGGCAAAATCCATGGTCATGCCCACCGGCAGCGACCCGTGGGTGCCCGCCGGCGAAGCCGTCCGCGGCCGCGTCCTCGACGCGCTGGGCCAGCCGATCGACGGCAAGGGCCCGCTCGTCGGCGCCCTGAAATCCCCCCTGATGGCCGCCCCGCCCAACCCGCTGCACCGGCAGCGGATCACCAAGCCGCTCTCCACGGGCGTGCGCGCGATCGACGGCATGCTCACGATCGGCCGCGGGCAGCGCGTCGGCATCTTCGCCGCCGCCGGCGTCGGCAAGAGCACGCTTCTCTCGATGATCGCCCGCAACGTCGAGGCCGACAGCGTCGTGCTCGCCCTGATCGGCGAGCGCGGCCGCGAAGTCGTCGGATTCCTCGAAGACGACCTGGGCGAGGAAGGTCTGGCCAAATCGACCGTAGTCGTCTCGACCAGCGATCAGCCCGCGCTCCTGCGCCTCAAGGCCGCCTACACCGCCACCGCGATCGCGGAGGAGTCCCGCCGCCGCGGCGAGCGCGTCGTCCTCATGATGGACTCGGTCACGCGCTTCGCCCGCGCCCTGCGCGAGGTGGGCCTCGCCGCCGGCGAGCCCCCCGGCCGCCAGGGCTATCCGGCCTCGGTCTTCGCCAACCTCCCGATCCTCTTCGAGCGCGCCGGCAACGACGACCACGGCTCGATCACCGCCCTCTACACGGTTTTGGTCGCCGGCGACGACCTTGAGGAACCCGTCGCCGACGAGACGATCAGCTTGCTCGACGGTCATATCATCCTCTCGCGCAAGCTCGCCGCACGCGGGCACTACCCCGCCATCGACGTCCTCCGCAGCAAGAGCCGTCTCATGCACGAGATCGGCGCCAAGCCCCACCTCAAGGCCGCCCGCCGCGCCGCCGAGGTCCTGGCCGTCTACGAGGAGAACTACGACAAGATCTCCGTCGGCGTCTACGAGGCCGGCTCCGACGAGCGCGTGGACTACGCGATCAGCCGCGTCCGCGAGGTCGAGGCCTTCCTCCAGCAGGAACGCCACGGCCCGTGCACCTTCGAACAAAGCGTCGCGCAGCTCGAAGCGCTCTTCCCGGAATAAACCCGCCGGCGGTCAGGGTTCGCATCGATACCCATGCTCTCCCGCAAGTTCCAATTCCGCATCCAGCCCGCCCTCGACAAGGCGATCGCAAAGCAGAAGGCCTGCGAGGACGCCCTCGTCCAGGCCCGCAAATCCCTCGAGGCCGAACAGCAGAAACTGCAACGACTTATCGATGAGCTGGAGAATATCCGGCAACAGATCCGCGCCGGGCACGATAACCTCGTGTCGCCCGGCCGTTCGACCTCCGATCCGAAGGAACTCTTCCGGGCCAGTCAGTTCCTCACCGTGCTCAAGCACAAAGAGGACGCCCAGAAGCTCCGGATCGAAGCGCAGCGCAAAGAAGTCGCCTGGGCCAACGAAAAGTTGGAGCTTCGCAAGAAGGAACTCAACGAGGCCACCGCACAGGTGCGGGCGCTCGAAAAACTCAAAGAAAAGCGAAAAAAGGAACACGAGCTGGCCGTCCAGAAAGCCGAGGAATCGCGCCGCGACGACGACGCGATCCAGCTCTGGAACAGCCGGCGAAACGAATAAACCCGGCGGATCGTGAACCTGACCGCACTAACTAAGCGGCTGGCCCGAAGCTGACCCCTTCCCGCGTGCCAGAACTGTCAGGTTCACGATCCGCCGTTCCAAGCCAACAGACGACGCGACATGGACCCTCTTCCCATCACCAGCATCACGCATTCGCCGAACAGCAGCGACGATTCGTCCGAGGAAGCGCGGCGCGACGAGCGTCGCCGGGTCGATCAGTCCAAGACCACCAGCTTCCGCATGGCGATGGAGCGGATGAACGGGACCACCCCCGCCACCGCCGCCGGCGCCGCCTCGTCGAACAGAACCCAGCTACCCTCCGCCGGGTCCAACCGCGCCACGCTGCCGAACAACCTCGCCCAGACGGTCGTCAACAAAGGCCCCGATCGACCCGTCCCGCCGCGGCAGGATCAGGCGCTGTCGCCGTCCCTGCTCAAGGTTCGGGCGGAGATCGCCGCGGGCGGCGGCTCGCCTCGCGCCACCGTGGCCGGTTCCCCCAGGACCGCCCCGCCATCCCAGACACCGGTGAACAAGGTCGTCGGCGCGACGCTCACCCGTGGCGATCAGCAATCCTCCGCGGACGGCGGCCAGCAACGCTCCGGCGGCTCGATGAAGAAGTCCCCGCTGCGTCCCGGCGAACAGGAACTGCTCCACGGATCGAGCCCCGCCGCCGAGAACGCCCGGATCGAGGCTCGCCTCGGACTGCGCGACAGCAGCGGCAAAAAGAACGACTCGAATTCCTCCGACAACTCGCCCTCCGGCGACGACGGCTCCGAACCGTCGGCCCAGTTCTCGCCCATCTTCACGGCCTTGCCGCTGCCGGCGGCCGCCCCGACCCCCCAGGTCTCCCGGGTCATGCCCCCCACGCAGCTCCTCAACCAGGTCGTGGAGTTTGCCACCGTCGCGCAGAACCAGCAGGGCTTCATGGAATTCCACCTGGGCCTGGCGCAAAGCGCCCTGGGTGGCCTGAGGATCCGCGTCTGCTCCTACGGTCAGCGCCGCGTCGGCCTGTCGGTTTACACCGCCCAGGGCGGGATCGGCGACGCCGAGTTGTCCGGCCTGATCGAGGGCCTGCGAGGCCGCAACGTGGAAGTCGTTGACCTGACTTACGAATAACCTGACCGTGGCGCGCGTGGGCTGCGCGCCCGCCAACGCTGCGCCGCGGACTGCCCTCTTTGAGGTTTTTCTTGACCGCCCGCGACCGCGCTGGGATAGTCGATTTGTTTTCCGCACGTCATCACCGCCATGGCGTCCGCCATCCAATCCTCGCCCCCTCCGGCCGCCGCCGCCGCCGCCGCCGCCACCAGCGCCAGCGACAACGGTGATGTCGCAGCCTCAATTCCGACCCGGGTCCCGGCCCCCTGGCAGCTTGCCGCCCTGACCCGTCCCGCGCGCGTGAGCGCCGCGGGCACGACCCTTTCCCGCGCCGCGCGACTCTGGCTGGACTGGACCCTCCAGGTCGCCGCCGAGGCCCTGGGGCGCGCGCTCGAACGCCCGGTCAATGTCGAGATCCCCGCCGACCCGCAGTCCGCCGCCGCAGCGTCTCCCCAGGTCTTCGGCGTCGCGTTCGCACACCCCGCCCTTTCCGGCGGCGCCGAGGGGCTGATCGTCGTCGATGCGCTCCTCGCCCGGGCGATCGTGGACGCCCTCGAAAGCGATTTTGCCAACCTCCGCGGCAATTGCGGCATCAGTGACGCCGAGATGGGCCTGCTCGAATACGCCACCCTCGCCAGCGTCGATCACGTTCTCCGCGATACGACCGCCTCGGCGCCCGATGCCCCGCGCGCGTTTGCCCTTCGTGGGTTTCTCGACGCCGGCGAGCTGCACGAGCGACTCAAGGAGCAAACGCGTGCCCCCGGCGTGCTCAAGGTTCGCATTGCCGGACGCGAGGGTCTGCTCCGCCTGTACATCCCCGGTTGGCAGGCGCCGGACCTGGCGGCGCTGGCGTTGCCGCCGCCGCCGCCGCCGCCCGCGGCGGCGAGCGTGAACCCGGCGACGGCACTTACCCTTCGCCTGGCCCTCCCGCCCCTTTCCCTGCCCGCCGACGAGGTCGCGCGATTGCAGGGCGGCGACGTGCTCCTGCTGGGCGCGACCGAGCCACAGAGTCTTTCGGATTGCCGCCTGGTCACCGGCACCGGGTGGTCGATCGCCTCCGCCACCATCGTCCGCAACGCCGCGACCCTGCTGACCGTCCGCTGCGGTCCGTTCGACCTGGGCGTCTGGAACGAGTCGGCGGTCGGATCGGCCGTGCCCGGCCACCAGGTCCTTACGCCGGTGGTCGGCCGGCAGGCCCTCACGCTCGACCAGCTCCAGCGCTGGCAGGCCGGCGCCACGCTCGACCTGCCCAAGCACCTGGCCGCCCCGGTCGAGCTCTACCTGGACAACCAGCCGATCGCCGCGGGCGAATTGGTCCGAGTCGAGGGCGAGCTCGCCCTCCGCCTGCTCCACGGCCCCACCGCGCCCGCCGCCGAACGCGGTTGAATTGTGTCACGCATGCCCGACCCACGCCCCATCCACCGCCTGCTCGTCCCGGCCTGCGCGGTCGCGTTCGTGCTGCTGCTCGCCACCGGCGCCCTCGCCGAGCATGCCCTCCCTGCCGCTACGCGCAGCACCGTCCGCGACCCGCTGAGCGACCTGCCGTCCTACGGCGAGTCCCTCAAGCGGATGGTGATCTCGCTGCTGGTAATCATCGCCGGCTTGCTGATCGCCGCGCGCTTCCTGCCGCGCATCCTCCTGGGCCGCGCCGGCGGGCGCAAATCCGCCGCCGCCGGCGCCTCCGGCCAGATGATCGACGTCATCGAGACCTGCCGCATCGAGCCGCGCAAGACGATCTACCTCGTTCGCGTGGGCGAGCAGTATTACCTCCTGGCCTCCACCGGCGACCGCCTCGAGACCCTCGCCGGCGGGCCATTGGACAGCGCGAAGCTGTCGACCTCTTTGCGCGCGGCTGCGGCCATCGCCGAGCAGGAGAGCGCCGCCCCGACACGCCCCGCGCGCAGCTTCGCGGACCTGCTGAAGGGCAAACGGCTTCCCGACCGCTCCCGACCCCCAGCCGCGTAGCGCCGATGGATGATGGCCCACGGCGCAAGCGCGCAAGCCATGGGTATTCAGCGCGACCTAAGGTTCAGCCCCGTGGGAGCGACAGACGACCCGCTGAAGCGCCGCTCAGAATCCGAGGGGAAATGTTCATCATTCACCACCTGCGCCGGGCGCGCGCGCTGATAGCATGCCCGACGGCCCGCGGCACAACCCCCGATCCTCTTCGTGTCCTTCGTGCGCTTCGTGGTTCAATTCTCACGCCGGGGACGTGGTTACGGCCGCTTCCCGCGCAACCACGACCACGCCGACCGGCTCCCGCTGCGGTCGGCCACTGGCAGCGATCGCCCCGCGAGCCAGCTCCGCAGGTCGTCGGCCATCTCGCCGGCGCGGGTGTATCGATCATCGGGGTTGCGGGCCATCGAACGCTGGCAGACGCGCTCCAGCTCGGGCGGCACCTGCCAGACCACGTCGCGCGGGGCGGCCGGATCGACCGTCGCGATCTGCTTGAGCACCTTCGCCAGCGGGCCCTCATAGGCCGGCCGGTAGGTCAGCAACTCGTACAGCGACAACCCCAGCCCCCAGATGTCCACGCGCAGGTCCGTGACCGAGCTGCCGGCGCGGCTCGCCCACCCCGCGAGCATCTCGGGCGAGAGGTAGGCCGGCGTGCCGATGCAGTTGGTGTTGGCGGTCAACTGCTTGTCGCCCCCCAGCGTCGCCAGGCCGAAGTCGCCCAGCAGCATCCGTCCGTCGGCCGCCAGCATCAGGTTGCTGGGTTTCACGTCGAAGTGGATGATCCCCTCGGTGTGCGCCCGGTCCAGCCCGTCGGCGACGCCGGCGATCCAGTACGCGATGATCCGGTAATAAGGCTTGGACGCCTTGGCGACCGCGCGAAGCTCGGGATTGACCGCGACGGGCTCGATGCCGGCCAGTTGGAAGATCTGCTCGGCGTCGGACGTGTGCGCGACCTGGTCGGCGAAGATCTTCACCAGGCGATGGGCGTCGCGGCCGCGGATCAACTGCATGACGCAGTAGCCGCCCTGGCCGTAGCGCTCGTAGCGCAGGACGGGCACGATATTGGGGTGCTGCAGCTTGGCGGCGG
The DNA here is from genome assembly GCA_036558265.1 of Tepidisphaeraceae bacterium. Lineage (GTDB taxonomy): Bacteria > Planctomycetota > Phycisphaerae > Tepidisphaerales > Tepidisphaeraceae > RYN-433. The sequence continues at coordinate 8,765 of DATBFY010000106.1, forward strand.
CGCGCGCCTCCATGAGAAACTGCTGCTGGGCGGCCGGGTGGAGGGACCGCAACACCTTGATCGCCACCTCGATGTCGAGCTGCAGGTCGTGGGCGCGGTAGACCGTGCCCATGCCGCCGCTGGCGATCTGGTCGATGATGCGGAAACCCTCGATGTCCGGATAGCCCGAGACAGCCTTGGTCTTGAGCTCCTCGACCGGCGGCGGGGGCGTGGGGTGCGTGGAGGCGGCCTCGGCGTCCACGACCGTCGTGACGGCCGGCGCCTTGGGGGGCGCGGCCGGAGGCACGGGCTTCCTGGGCCCGGCCGGGGAGGCAAACCCGGGCGACGGCGCGGGCGAAGGCGTCGGCGCGCGGCCCTGCGCGACGCGCTTGGCGACGTGCAACGCCCGTTCGATCCGCTGCTCGGGAGGCTTGTTGGGGACCGTCAGCGTGTCCATCACATACTGCACGTCCGAATTGGTCGCGCGCGCCAGCTCGTTGTCGAGGAGCATGACGCAGTGCAGGAACTTGAGCTGGTGCTCCTCCTGCGCAAAGCCATAGGACTTGGCGCGTTGCCGCCCACGCTCGATTAAGGCCTGTAATTCGCGACGCGTGCGTTTGCCGGCACGCTCGGGGTGGTCGCGGAGCAGCTCGGTCATCGCCCGCTCGACGAAGGGGTCGGCGGCCGGGATCCCGGGCGAATCGCCGCTGCGAACCGGCGCGATTCCCGCGCCGCCGCCATCCCCGCCCGCCTTGGGAACGATCTTCGGGGGCGCCGCCTTGATCTTGACAGGCGCAGGGGGCGCTTGCCTGGGCGCCGGCGGCTGTTGCGGCTGAGCCTGCTGAGGCCGTTGCGGGCGGGCGGGGTTGGGCGTGTCTGGCTGGTCCATGTCGGGTGCAGGACTCTTAAGGGTCGCATCGCGCAGGGCGACGCGAAGGGTCAGGTCACCCAATCCTATGGCGTCGCCGTCATTCAGACGGGTTGTCGTACGCACGGGCTGCCCGTTGCACGAAAGCCCCGCCTCCGCCACCAGGCTCGCCAGCTCCACGGCAGCGCCGGCCAGGGACAGCCGGCAATGATGAGGCTGCAGCGGGAGGTCCTTGAGCGAAAGGTCGGCGTCGGGGGCCCGCCCGATCACGAAGTGCGGCTTGGCGTCGCTCAGGTCGATCTGGATCGAGCGGGCGCTGCCGTCGGGTTCGGTCATCAGCAGTTCCAGACGCCGGTTCATTTCTGCGCCTCCAGAAAACGATTCGCCCGCTCCAGGAACGCCCCGTCCAGTTGGTAGGGGATGTCGGTCGTGAGGGGCAGTGCGGCGGGGGTCGCCAGCAGGCAGAAGAACTGCGCGGCGACCGGAGGGCCGGCGATCAGGTCGAGCCACGAGGCCGACTCGTGCTGGAGCGTCAGGACCTGCGCGTCGGGCCCCAGTTGGGTCTGCAGGAAGCGGATCCACAGCAGTGCCGCGTCCGCCGCCGAATCCGCGCACGCCGGCACGCGAAGGTGCACCGAGTGGTGGCGGAGCGCCTCCGCTACGAGGGCTGGGCGGTCGAGCTGGTAGTCCGGCGCCATGTCCCGCACGAGCTGGTAAAGCACGGCCAGGAGACCCTTGCCATCGGCCCCGATCTCCGGGCGACCCACGAGGTACGAGACGGCGTTCTCCCCGATGGCGTTACTGACCGCCGGCCGCAGCTCCCCGTTCAGGGTTACCGCGTTGCGCAGGTCCTTGAGGCCCACGGCGATCACCTGGCTGACCACCGGCGCGTCGGCCGTCCGGGCGCAGGCGGCCTCGACGTCCGCCAGCACCGGCAGGACCTGCTCGACCGTCCACTGCAGCGGCAGGCCAGTGCAGTCGGCGCAGACGACCATGGGATACCGGCTGCGCCCCTTGCCGTCGCGGCTGGACCACAGGCGCCCGAGCTGCACCCCGCCGTCGGGCCGCCGCCAGACGAACGTGTGCTTGAACTGGGAAAGCCGCTGGTTCGGCTCCAGGCGCTCCCAGGCGCCCGACTCGACGTTGCCGCCCACGCCTTCGACGTAGAGGATGCGGCGCACCTCGGCCAGCCGCTCGCTCTCGAGCCCGATCTCGACGTGGTCGTCCCACCCGGGATGCTTGCCGAACGCGGCGAGCAGGACGCGGCGCGCGGGCGGCGGCTTGGCGGGCCCGAGGCGGCTGATGAGGTTTCGCAAAAAGGAGGCCACGGTGATCATCCGTCCGCACGCCCCTGCCGACTTCGGCGCGGCGCGCGCGTGCGTGCGTTTGCTGAAGTCATCCCTTGCCCGGATCGGGACGGTGCGCCGCCGGCGTCGCGTCGTTGGGCGGAGCGGCCTTGGGCGGTGCGGCGGGCCAGTCCTCCAGACGCGGGATCTCCCGGTCGAACTCCAGGATCAGACCCACGATGCGATCGCTCCGCGAGGGCAGCGGAACCTCTACGTACCACCGGCGGCCCTTCGAATCGCCCAGCGGCCGCGCGCCACGGTCGTGGAGCAGACCCAGCACCTGCCATTCACCGCCCGGTGGCACGTAACCGATGTTCGGGTTCTGCCCGACGTGGCTGGGGTTCTTGTAAAACCCGAACTCGATGGCGCCCCCGGGCGCGCGGCAAAGGCCCAGTTTCTCACGGGTTTCGCGCAGGGGGAAGATCTGCACTTCCTGGCCTGCGGCGGCGGCGGCGCCACCCTGGCTGAGCGTCACCGAGTACCAGTCGGGGGGACGGGTGCGGGCGGCGCGGCCTCGCTGGTCGTCGCCCGACGCCACCCAGACCGTGCATTCGAGCGTCCCGTCCGCCGTGGCAGGCAGGGCGTCCATCACCTTCCCCAGACGCTCCAGCCAGCGCGCGTCCGGTTCGGGCAGGTCCTGGCCACGCAACTGCTTGAGCTCCTCGTTAAAGCGGCCGTACTCGCGCGTGCCGTCGTTAGCAATGGCCAGCCCCAGCGACGAGGGCGCCGTCATCGGGCGGCGCAGGGTGACGATCTTGTCACGCAGCTTGCGCGCGGCGGCGAGCTCATTGCGCGCGAGCGGCAACTGGCCGGCGCGAAGCGGGGCAAGCGGAAATCGGTCAAACGCGCGCAGCGCGCCGACCGATTCGTTGAGTGTCTTCGAGCCCCCGCTGGCCGCCACCCGCAGCGAACGCGTCAGCTCGAACGCCACGTCGGACCAGTATTGCACCGCGATCCCGTCCGCGGCCGAGCCCGCGAACAGGAACTGGTCCCGCCACGCGTCGGGTTTCATCTCCAGGACCAGCGCGCGCGCGGCGGCAGGGTCATAGCCCGCGTCGCGCGCCAGGCTGCGCCAGTTCAGGAGCACCTTGTCGCACTCGCGCTGGAAGAGGGTCTCGTCGAGCTGCGCGAGGACCGCCTGGTAGCGGTCGCGCGCCGCGCCCGCCTTGAGCTGCTGCCGCCACATCGGCAGCGCCTCATCGACCTCGCCCAGGGCGGTGGCGGCCATCTGGATGAGTTCCTTGATGGCCTTGTTGGCTTCCCACGCCTTCCAGGTTCGCGGGTTCTCGCCGTCGCGGAAGAACTCGTTCCACTTCTCGATCGAGACCTTAAGCCGCGCGGGAAGCTGGTCGTTCCAGTACTTGCAGTAGGCGGTCGCGTACTGCAGGGCGGGGTCGCGCGTGGCCTGATATCGGGCCAGCAGCTTGTCGCGTTCGAGGATCCGGTCGCCGGCGTTCTGCGGGCCGCCGCCCCCGGACGGCTCGAGGTAGCCGCCCAGCGTCAACCACCCGCTGAGCACCGCGCGTGCGGCCTGCGGTCGGTACTCGGGAGGCACGTCGTCCCCGCCCGCCTGCTTGGCGACGATGATCGCGGGGAATTTGAGGGTCGGCTGGGCGGTCGCGGCGGCGGCGCGAACCTTCGCGGCGAACGCCGCCGCGTCCGCCGGAACGCCCGTTAACGCCGAATCGACCAGCCGATACCGCTGCTGGCGGGCGGCCGCTTCCGCCAGGCTCTTGCCCAGCACGCACACCTGTTGCAGCCGCTCCCCACCGGTGCCCGCGTCCCCGGGCAGGGCGGCGATGTGGGTGGTCAGGTCGGCGGTCTGACGATCGAGTGCTTCCGCCGCGGCGCGGAAGGACTCCAGCCCACCCGGGGTGGTGGCCGTGGTCGCGGGCGGGGCGAACTGCTTACCGATGGCCTGGAACACCTGCGCGTGGACCTGGTACTGGCGGCGTTCCTTGCCGTCCAGCCCCTTGAGCCGGGTGAGGTATTGGCGGTCGATTCGCGACAGGTCGTTCTGCAGGTCCTCCGGAAGCGCGACCGTCCGGAGCTTGGGGATCCGCGCCAGCGCGTCCGACAGCGACTGACGCAGCGCCAGCAGGTAGTCGGGGGTCTTGTTTTCGGCGCCCGGCGCCGCCGGCTTGGGGATCTGCTGGATCAGTTTCTCGTGGTTCCGCAACGCCGCCTCGATGTCCCGATCGACCTCGATCTCGTAAAGGGCCAGCAGCGACTGCCCCGCCGGCACGCTCTTCTCAAGCTTGGCGACCGCCTGGTCAACATTGGCGGCGGACTGGTTAAATTTTTCCAACTGCGCCAGGTAATTGCGCTTGAGCCCCTCGTACGCCTCACCGGTCGCGCCAGTGGCGCCACCGGCCCGAAGCAGGGCGTCTTCGGTTTGGGCCAGGTGGTCCAGGGACTGGCGTACCGCGCGAATGTCGGCCAGGCGCGGGTTGGCGCCCTCCAGGCGCGCGGTCCAGTACCGTTGCAACCCCTTTACCCCCTCCTCCAACGCCTTTCGCGCCGGCGGAGAGGTGGCCCCGAGGGTGATAGGGGGCCAGTCGGGGGAGGAAGAGGAGTCCGCGTACAACCACTCGATCGCATCCTGTATCGCCTTGCGGTCCTCGGACTTAAAGCTGGCGTACTCGTCCTCGGAGAGGATGAAACGCATCATCGGATCGAGGTTCAAGAGGGATTGATCGGGGCGCGCCGGAGGTTGCACCCCCCCGGCGTACAACTCCAGCCTGACCAGTTCCGCCACCGCATCGGTCGCATCGGTCGACCAGGCGGGAGCGTCGCCGGTGGCGGTGACCCGGATCCGCTCGCGGCAGGCGTCGATCACCGGGCAGAGCATGCTGGCCTCGTACAGGCGGCGGTATGCCTTGCGCCGCTTGTCGTTCAGATCCCCTTGGATCATGACCTGGGCGCGGAAGACCCAGGGGACGTTGATGCGATCCTGGGCGCGCTGGGAGGCGTCGGTGAAGAACTGCCCGAGGGACGTGTGGCTTTCACCGAGGTTGATCTCGGACTGGCCGTTGTAGCGGTAGGTATTGCTGCCGGCGACGGGTTGGACGAGGCTCCATTCGTTCCGGCGGTCGTTCCAGTTGGCATTGACGGACATCCAGTAGCGGGTCTGCTGTCCGATGTTCTCGTCGAGCTTCTTCGCCCCGGTCCAGGTGGTGACCAGCAGAATGGCGACGCCGAACAGTGCGAGGGTCATCAGGACCAGCTTCCGTCGTCGCTGGACGCGCTGCGTGTTGCTGGCGCGGGTGACCAGTCCCTTCTCCCGGAACACCTTGATCATGAACAGGTCCCGGAGGAAGTAGGCCCGTTCGCGCTCCCAGGACCGACCGTCGTCGCGGAGGGACTCGACCGGGACCTGGAGCGCTTCGGCCAATTCCGCATCCAGCGCCGTGCCCTCCCGCATCGACGAGGTGAAGTAGATGCCGCGGAGGAACAGCGGCTTGGGCGACCACTCGCCGGCGACGAAGATCATCTCCAGATACCGGCGCAGGCGCGGCGCAATCTTGAGGAAGGCATCCGGGAACGCGTACAGGGCGTCCACCTGATCCACGCGTCGCCCGGACGGGTCCTCGGTGTGCACCGGGTCGAGCATCAACGCCTGGCGGCGGCGGATCAGCCGCTCGCGCACCGTGCGCAGGTGCTGGTCCACCATCTCAGGATTGAAGGCCTCATCGAGCGGCGACGGGTTGGACCAGCCGAGCACCTGGTGTTGGAGCTGGGGGTCGGTCAGGTCGTCGAAGAACTCGCGGAAGCCGTTGATCAGGTCGCACTTGGTGACCACGACGAAGACGGGAAAGCGCACGCTGAGCGTGCGCTGGATGTGGTCAAGCTGCTGGGCGATCTTGGCGGCCTTCTTCTCGATGACATCCGCGCTGTCGCGGACGAGGCTGTCGGCGGGGATGACCAGGAGCAGGCCGTTCACCGGGCAATTGGGGCGGCTTTTGACCAGGAGCTTGAGGAACTGCTCCCACTCGTTGGTCGAGCCGGGGACGACCTCCTCGAACATCATTCGCCCGGCGGTGTCGAGGATGATCGCGTGGTTGGTGAACCACCAGTTCATGTTGATGGTTCCGCCGGCGCCCTGGGTGTAATCCTGGAGGCCCGGGGGGAAGCCCACGTTGCAATGCCGGATGGCCTCGGTCTTGCCGCCGCCGGGCTCGCCGACGATGACGTACCAGGGGAGGGAGTACAGGTCCTTGCCCGCGGCGCGGAACTTGGCCACGCCCGCCTCGAACTTCTTGCGCAGCTCGTCGAGGGCGGCGCGCCGGGCGGGTTCGCTGACGCGGTAGGGGGAGGCCGCGGTGTTCGCCAGTACGCCCTTTTCCAGCGGGACGGCGCGGCGCTTGTTCGACCACTGGAGGAACGTGGCGTAGGCGACGAGCAGGGCTGCCACGGCGAGCGTGCCGATCAGGATGATCAGCATCGCCCCGCTGTCCTGGTGGAAGAAGTACGCTTCGACCAGCAGGACGACGGCGCCCATGATCGCCAGGCCCACCTTGACCGGGCCCGACAGCACGATGCGCGAGGATGATGAGTCCATGGCCATGGCTCAGGGCTCCTTCACAAGAGTGGCGGCAGAGGCGGCGGCGGGGGGCGACGACGTCGGGGAAGCCGAGGGCGAGGGAGGCGCGGCTGTGTCGCTCCTGGTAATGTTCTGGATCGCCCCATTGAGATTACGGGAGCTGGACTTATAGAGATACATGTTGGCGACGAAGAGGACGGCCAGGAGCCCCACCAGCGCGATGGCGATGCCGGTGAGGCTGGCGCCGGGGGGGTCGATCAGGTTGCCCGTGTTCACGTGCTCGTAGGCTTCGGGGACGATGCGCGAGGCGTGGTCGGCGTCGGTGATGCCGCGGATGCGGGCGGAGATCTCCAGCATCCGCTTGCGGAGCAGTTCCATCTGGCCGGAGTACCAGCCGGTGAAGCCCAGGCCCAGGCACGTGTAGAAGACCTTGAGCCGCTCGATGGCGTCGGGCGAGTGGTCGCGCAGGGTGTCGTCGAGCAGGTCGAAGAACCGTTCCTCGCCGTTCTCCTCCCCCAGGTCCTGGGCAAGCGGCTGCCAGTCGGCGGCGAACGAGAGGTTGCTGTTGCGGATCATGAAGTCGGTGAAGAAGACCAGGACGGGCTCGACGGCGGCGTAGGGAGCGGTGAGCTTGGGGTTTGCCGCCGCCCGGGTCTTGATGTCCTCCAGAATGCCACAGACTTCGCCGCGGACCTGGTTGAGGCCGTAGCTGGCGCCCTTCCGGGCGGAGCGGTTCAGGAGGCAGATGTACTGGAACAGCGGTTCACACAACTCTGCCATTGCCATGGGTCATACTCCTGGCAAACGGATATCCGGATCACCTGGGTTGTCCGCGCGACCCGCAGGGCGTTGCCCTGGCGGCTGGTGCTAAGCCTTTTCCACGTGTCCGAGTTTTTTCATCAGTTGCTCGGCGTGCTCGACGATGACCTTTCGAATTTCAGCCTCGATGGCGACCTGGTCGAGGGCGGTCTCGGCCAACTCGACGTATTTCTGCCAGCAGCGCGAGTCCCGTTTGCCGGACGACCACCAACTGCCGCTGGCTGACTCGGCGGCGACCGCGCTCTCGATCTCCGACGGGGCCAGGCGCGAAAGTTGCGAGGTGGCGAACTGCCGCCCGACCTGGCTGATCGCGGAGATCAGGGAGGCGACGAGCTGGCGCAGGCGATCGACATCCCCTTGGACCTGCTCGGTGGGCACGGTCGCGTCGCCGGCGACGTATCGCGAGAGGAGCTTCTGCAGGTTGCCGGCGCGGCGGATGACCGAGTAGGGGGCGATCGCCCGCCAGGTGGACCAGGTCAATTGGTGTAGCGAACAGGTGAAGAACGTGAGGATGCGGACGAGGTCGAGCAGGCGGTTGGGATCCAGCGCCTCGCCCGCTCGCGTCTGGAGCGTGGCGTGGAGCGCGTTGAGCGCCTCGGGGTCCCATTGCGGCTCCAGCACCAGTACCAGGCCCCCCTGGCCGAGTTGGACGGCCAGCTCCTGGCGTTCCTCGGGGGTCAGACGGCGCGCGCGGTCGAGGAGCTGCGCGGCGAGCAGTCGGGCGCTGGCGGAATCGTTGTTCGCCTGCTGATCCTGTCCTGCGGCGGCGGCGGCGGCGGCGTGGACATCGGACAGCTCGACCTCGCCGTTCCAGGCGGGGAACCGCCGGCGCAGCTCGTCGAGGAAGGCCGGCCGGGCCTGGGGCTCGACCATCGACAAGGCGCGCTTGACCTCTTCGCCCAGGTATCGGCGGCGCAGGTCCAGGGGCTGATCGGCGAAGTCGGCCTGCACCGCGCGCAACCGGTTTGCGGTGATCGCGATCCGCTCGGCGCTTTCGGTGCTCAGTTCAGCCATGACGCAGGTTCCAATCGCCAGCCCGCCACAGGGCCGCACTCGACGCGTCAGACAAATCGGACAGCGTTGTACATTATAACGGGCGTCCGGGGTCCTCGTACGCAAAAGCGGACGTGCTGCGCGCGCGCCTGCCGCGCGGATCCCGCGCCGCGGGCCCGATCAACCGCCGCCGAAGCCCTGGTGCTCCGCCTGCGGCACGGAGCGCGTGGTCAGTCCCGTCGGCTCGACCGAGACGTCCAAAGAGTCAATGTCCTTCCAGCGGCAGCGATCGAGGGGGAGCACCAGGCGTTGCGGGTCCTGGTTGGGCCGATCCGACCTTGCGCCGGGCAGAAACGCCAGCACGACCAGGTGCATAACTCCCTGCTCCTTCCATTTGTTCCAGATCGGGTCGGTGCTCGAAAGCACCTTGGTCCGCGAATCGTCAGCGGAGAGGACCATGACGTGGATGCGTCCGGCGGTGCTGGCGGCGCGGCGGAGCGGATCGCTGGGACTCCAGTACTGGTTCATCGGGTAACTCGCCCAGCGCGGGAAATCCTGTTCGCTGACACCCACCAGGTTGACCTCGACCGAGCTGAGCGCGGGCTGGTCACCGCGGGCGGCGAGGCGCGGCTGCACGCGGACGTCGAAGGCTTTCATGCCGGGCTGGCAGGTGCAGCCGGCGGCGACGGCGAGCAGCAGGAGGCCCGGGATGGCGAATCGGAGGACGTGCCCTGACGGATGGCGCATGCGTAGCTCCTTCTCACGAGGGAGACCCGATCGCGTGGAAGTGACGACCCAATCCGACGTGTCCGTGGTCGACGGTTCACAACACGGCAGCAGCGCACCCACTGTGCCTTAAATAGCGACCGGACGAAAATATACAAAAATTCTAAGACGAAGCGCCAGCGTGTTCAAGCGGGACTTCATTTTCCTTAGGCATTTGGGAGGGCGAGGCTCCGTCCGAGCCATCCGTTCGGTTCCCCTGCGGGGAACCCGAGGCTTAAACGGAGCCTCGCCCTCCCGGCCTACCAGGAGCTTAGCCCACCCCGGGCGCGGCGCGATACCGCCCCGATCAGGGCAATGGTTTTCTTTTGACGGGGGGAGGGGCAATGATAGAATTTGCCCGCGTTCGCCCGGATTCTTCGGCGGTTACGCGCAACGCGTCTGCGACTCACGCCATCCGGCGCCGCGCGCGGCACCCGGTTCTCGGACGGGGAGCACGTCCGATGGTCACCTTCGGCGGTTATGAAACCGTTTACGAGTTGTACCGCCACGGTTTGGGATCGGTGGCGCGCGCGCGGGCGGCGAACGGGGAATC
>DATBFY010000107.1:0-3258 GCA_036558265.1 Tepidisphaeraceae bacterium
CGTAGCGGACGACGTCGAGCCAGTGGGTGGCCATCCGCTCGCCGTAGCAAGGGGAGGCGAGCAGCTTGTCGATCAGGTGCTCCCAGGCGGCGGGGGAGGGATCATTGACGAAGGCGTCCAACTCTTCGGGCGTGGGCGGCAGGCCCCAGAGATCGAAGTACGCCCGGCGGGCGAGGGTGGCGCGGTCGGCCTCGGGGGCGGGGGTCAATCCTTCGGCGGCGAGCTTGGCGAAGACGAAGCGATCGACGGGGTTTTTGTCCCAGGCGACATCCGCAACCTGCGGCGGCGTGACGGCTTTGGGGGGTTGGAAGGACCAGAAGGTACGGTCGGCGTCGGTGATGATGCGCTTCTTCGATTTTCTCGGGGTCGATGAAGCGATCGGGCCGGCGGGGTAGGGGGCGCCGAGGGAAACCCATTTGGTGAGGATGGCGACCTGATCGGGGTTCAGGCGGTCCTCGGGGGGCATCTGGAGGTCTTTATCCGTGTAGGCGACTGCGGTGATGATCTTCGACTGCTCGGGATGTCCGGGCGAGAGGATCGGGCCGTCCTTGCCGCCCTTGTACACAGCATCCGCCGAGTCCAGGCGGAGGCCGCCTTTCTGCTTCTTCTCTCCGTGGCAGGAGAAGCAGTTGTCGGCCAGGAGGGGGCGGACCTGGTTTTCGAAGAACTGGAGCTGGGCGGGCGTGGGAGGAGCGGCCGCGGCCTGATCGGCGCGGGCCGGGCAGACCGCCAGGAGAGCGATGAGCAGGAAAGCTGGGCTGGACGGCGGGACGTGACGCATCGCCGCAGGATTCTACCGCTGGCGGGGTAAAGCGTTAACGGAAAAGCCCCAGGCAGACGCCTCCTGTCTCATTGGCATCTTCCGGCGTTATCCGTGGCTAATCCTTGCTCTTCTTTCGTGCCCCTCGTGAGTTTCGGGGTTCAATCCTGCCGCGGGCCATAGTGGGGGAGCAGCCGACCGACCTCGTAGGCGCCCAGGTCCGGGGCGCGGCCGGTGAAGGCGTCGTTGAAGCCGGGGAGCGGTTGGCCGGCATCGATCGCGGCGGACTTTTCGGCCAATCGCAGGTCGGCGGATTGCTGCTGCTGCTTCTCATCGGCGGGGGGACGCGCGCCCGAGGCGAAGGCGGTGGCGGCGTCCACCAGGGTCGCGTGACGCTCGATGGGCGCTTTGGACCTCATCAGGTCGAAGGTCGGGTAGCGCTGGCCGTTCCACTTGAGGAACTGGCGGTAGTCGCCGCTGCCAAAGCCGTCGTAATCGAAGTCGCAGTGGTTCATCTTCGGTTCGAATTGCATCGCGTAGTCGCCCGCGGTGCCGACGAAGAGGTTGTTGCGCGAGATGATGTTGCTCGCCGGCTCGCGGGTGAAGAGCAGGAGCGGCTGGCCTCGCTTCACCACCGTGTTGTGGTAGAAGAGCGCGCCGCTGGGGCTGTTGTGGATCTTGAAGGGCTCCATCGCGACGTTGCAGAGGCTGTTGCGGAAGACGTAGACCGGGCCGCCCAGGATCGGCTGCACACTGATGCCCTGGAAGACGTTGGTGAAGCGGTTGTCGAAACAGCGGACGTTGTGCTGGGAATAGTCCAGCTCGACGCCGTCGTCGGTCATCTCGGAAATCTCGTTGTTGTGAAAATCGATCGCCTCGCAGCGCGAGCTGGTGAAGGTGTCGATCGCATCCGCGAAGCCGCGGATGCGGTTGTAGCAGACGACGTGGCCGGCGCCGGTGAGCTGCACGCCCCGCGCGTTCTCGATGCCCTTGGTGCGCGGCCAGGTGCTGGGGCCCTCGATGACGTTGTCGGCGATGAGGAAGTCGCGGCAATGGTCCTTGGCATTGCGGGTGGCGGCGACGCCGTAATCGACGCGGGTGATGCGACAGCGGCGGATCGTGATGCGGGAGGCGTCGTGGGCGACGATGCCGTACTGCGCGTTGGTGATCGTGAGGTTCTCGAAGGTCAGGTCGTGGGTGTCGGAAGCGGAGATGACGCGGCCGCCGTCCTCGCCGGGGTGGCCTTTGCCGTCGAGGATGACCTTGTCGGCCGACTCGCCGCGCCAGACGATCGGGCGGCCCTGGTCGCCGCAGCGGGTGACGGGGATCTCACCGGTGTAGGTGCCGGGGTGGAGGAACAGGACGTCGCCGGGTTTGGCGGCCTTTTGCGCGGCCGCGAGGCCTCGGAACGGGTCGGCGGCGGTACCGCTGCCTCCGCCAGTTCCCGTGGGGTCGGGGATCACGTGTCGGATCGGGGCGTTCGCCGGGACTTGCGGCTCGGCGCGGGTGCGGGTTTGCATCGTGCGAGTGAGCGTTTGATTGCCGCGGTTGAGCGAAAGCCGCAGGTCGTACGGCGTGCCGGGCTCCAGGTCCACGACACTGCCGGCGAAGAGGGCCGCGCCGTCGGGCACGTCGATCCGGCTACCGTACTTTGCGGCGATATGCTTGCCCGGCTCGACGCGAAAGAGGGGCGCGCCGGCGTGCCAGTCGGCCTGGCCCGATTTGCGATAGGCGACCGCGACGCCGGCGTTCCCGCCATCAGGCACAACCCAGTACGCCCCCAGGCAGTGCAGCGTCGGCGGGTCGAGGACGGGATCGGCGGCGAAGGCGGATTCAACCGCGGAGGGCACCGAGAGCACGGAGAAGAGGAGAAAAAGCGAGAATGGAGGATGGAAGATGGAAGATGGCGGAAGATCACGGCGTTGCGCGCGGCTGCATTTTTCCATCTTCCATCCTCTATCTTCCATCTTCGTTTTTCCATCGCCACTCTGCCGCGTTCGCTCACTCCCGGGGCGTGACGTTCCGCAGGTAATCCACGTGCATCCGTCCCCCGGCGCCGTTCCAAGCCGCCGGGCCCCAGGGTTTTGAGAGGATGTCGATGCGGCCGTCGCCGTCCACGTCGGCAGCCTGCAGTTCGTGGCCGCCCAGCTTCTTGTCGAGCACTACGTGCTCGGCGAATTTCAGGCTCCCCAGGTTCTCCCAGACGATGAAGCGCGGGTCGGTCCGCCCGGGAGGTAGAAGCTCCTCCTGCTCGACCGAAGCGATGTCGGGGCGGCCATCGCCGTTGAAATCGGCGACGGCCAGGGCGTGGAGCGAGCCGTAATCGAAGCTCTGCGGCAGCTCGACCTTGTCCCACCGCCCGCCGTGTCCGTCGGCGTTCCTGAGGATGGCGATCTTCGAGTGAGTGATGTCGGCATCCGCGATGACGATCTCGGGCTTGCCGTCGCCGTCCATGTCGGTGACCCAGGTGCGCACGCAGACGCCGAACGGGCCCTTGC